>NZ_JADGRI010000090.1 GCF_017881085.1 Bradyrhizobium sp. | reverse complement strand
GAGGACTGGGGCACCACGCCGGCGGCGATCGACAACTGCCTTTCGGTGGCCGACGACTACGATGTCCAGGTGATGATCCACTCGGACACGCTGAACGAGAGCGGCTTCGTCGAGGACACCGTGAAGGCGTTCAAGGGCCGCACCATCCATGCCTTCCACACCGAAGGCGCCGGCGGCGGTCACGCGCCGGACATCATCAAGATCGCCGGGCTGAAGAACGTGCTGCCGTCCTCGACCAACCCGACGCGGCCGTTCACCCGCAACACCATCGACGAGCATCTCGACATGCTGATGGTGTGCCACCATCTCGATCCCTCGATTGCCGAAGATCTGGCCTTCGCCGAAAGCCGCATCCGGAAAGAGACCATCGCGGCGGAAGACATCCTGCACGACCTCGGCGCGCTGTCGATGATGTCCTCGGATTCGCAGGCCATGGGGCGGCTCGGCGAAGTCATCATCCGCACCTGGCAGACCGCCGACAAGATGAAGAAGCAGCGCGGCTCGCTGCCGCAGGACAAGGGCAACAACGACAATTTTCGGGTCAAGCGCTACATCGCCAAATACACCATCAACCCCGCGATCGCCCACGGCGTCTCGAAACTGATCGGCTCGGTGGAAAAAGGCAAACTCGCCGACCTCGTGCTGTGGTCGCCGGCGTTCTTCGGCGTCAAGCCTGAATGCATCATCAAGGGCGGCTCGATCGTCGCGGCTCCGATGGGCGATCCCAACGCCTCGATCCCGACGCCGCAGCCCGTGCATTACCAGCCGATGTTCGCCGCCTTCGGCAAGTCGCTGACCGCTTCCTCGGTGGTGTTCTCCTCCAAGGCGGCGGTGGCGTCGGGGCTGGCCAAAAAGCTCGGCATCGACAAGAAGCTCTATGCGGTTGAAAATACCCGCGGCCGCATCTCCAAGAAGAGCATGATCCACAACGACGCCACGCCCAAGATCGAGGTCGATCCCGAGACCTATGAGGTCCGCGCCGACGGCGAGCTCCTGACCTGCGCGCCGGCCGAGGTGCTGCCCATGGCGCAGCGCTATTTCATGTTCTAAGCTCTCTTCCGGCCGTCTTGAGCCAGAACAAAAGCCGGGAGGAACTCGTGATCTACGTTGTCGCCACACTGAACGTGAAACCTGAAACGCGCGCCGAATTCATCGCCGCCGCCACCGCCTGCATCAAGGAAACGCGCAAGGAGCCGGGCAATATTGCGTATGACTTGCATGAGAGCGTCACCGACCCCTCGAAAATGGTGTTCGTCGAGCAGTGGGAAAACGCCGAGGCGCTGGTGCCGCACCGCGCTGCCGAGCACATGAAGACGTTCGGCCGTGTCGCCGTGAAATGCTTCGGCGCGCCGCCGAAGATCGAGGTCATCACGCCCGAAAAGGTCGATGTCCGCTAACAAGGTCGATGCCGTGAGCATTTTCAGATGATCCGCGCCACCCGAGTTCAGGGCCAGCATCGCTGGACGCAACTGCCGGCCGATACCGTCGTGCTCGATTTCGACGACCGCCACCGGCGGCGGATGGCGATGACCGCAACGCGCGGGCTCGAATTCCTGCTCGATCTGGAGAACGCGGTCGCGCTGCGCGGCGGCGACGCGCTGGTGCTCGAGGACGGAAGGCTGGTCGAGGTGGTCGCTGCACCCGAGCCGCTGACCGAGATCCGCTGCAACGACCCGCATCATCTGGTCCGGGTCGCCTGGCATCTCGGCAACCGTCATCTGCCGACCCAGATCATGGCCAAGGGCCTGCGGATCCGGCGCGACCACGTCATCGAGGCAATGGTGAAGGGGCTGGGCGCGCGCGTGATCGAGATCGAGGCGCCGTTCGATCCCGAGGGCGGCGCCTATGCCGAAGCCTTCCATGCGCATGGCGAGGCCGGTTCGCATGCCCATGCGGAAGCAAGCGCGCACGCCCATGCGTCGCACGATCACGCGTCGCACGATCATCATCACCATGACGAGCATTGCGATCACGACCACCATCACGGCCACTCCCATGCTCATGACAACAAGTAAGCCGCCGGCAAAGCCGCGGCGGAGCAAGGTGGTGCGGGCGGATACAGCATACAAGGCCGCGACGCTGCCGACCGTCCGCGGGATGGGCGAGGCCGAGGCGGCGGCGCTGTACCGGCTGATGACCTGGCTGTCGCCGGCGTTTCCAGTCGGCGCGTTTTCCTATTCCAGCGGCATCGAATGGGCGGTGGAGGCTGGCGATATCGGCGACGCCGCGTCCTTGGGGGAGTGGCTGGCGGCAATGCTGGCCGACGGAAGCGGATTTTGCGACGGCGTGTTTCTGGCCCACACCCATCGCGCCGCGGCGCTGGGCGACGGGCCCGCTCTAAGGGAGATCGCGGAACTTGCGGCCGCCTTCGTGCCCTCGCGCGAGCGTCAGCTCGAAACGTCGGCGCAAGGCCGCGCCTTCATCGAGATCGCGCGCGCGGCGTGGAATTGCAACGGCCTCGATGCCATGATCGCAAATTGCGACGGCGCTATGGTCTATCCTGTCGCGGTCGGCCTGGTCAGTTCAGCGCATGCGATCCCGCTCGCACCGACCATGCATGCGTTTCTCCACGCGCTGGCGTCGAACTGGATCTCCGCCGGCGCCCGGCTGGTCCCGCTCGGGCAAACCGACAGCCAGCGCGTGCTGGTCCTGCTGGAGCGGGTCGTCGTCGCCACGGCTGCCCGTGCGCTCGCAGCCTCGCTCGACGATCTCGGCAGCGCCACCTTCCGCGCCGACCTCGCCAGCCTGCGCCATGAGACGCAGTATACGAGGCTGTTCCGGTCATGAGGATGCGGCGCGCCCATTTTGCCTCGTCGTCCCCGCGAAAGCAGAGATCCCAAGCGCGAGCGGGACAGCGCTCGTCGCAGCGCCGCGGCCTCTCCTATGGCACCGTGGGCAGAGACCTTTTTTCAATACAGTCGCCGGTGGTTATGGGTCCCTGCTTTCGCAGGGACGCCATCGGAGGATATCTTAGAAAGAACCCCTGACATGCCTAACTCTCACGGCCCGCTTCGCGTCGGCATCGGTGGTCCCGTCGGATCGGGAAAGACCGCGCTGATGGACCTACTCTGCAAGTCGATGCGCCAGCGCTACGACATCGCCGCGATCACCAACGACATCTACACCAAATGGGATGCGGAATTCCTGGTGCGCTCCGGGTCGCTGACGCCCGACCGCATCGCCGGCGTAGAGACCGGCGGCTGCCCGCACACCGCGATCCGCGAGGACGCCTCGATGAATCTCGCCGCGGTCGCCGACATGCGGGCGAAATTCCCCGGCCTCGATCTGGTGCTGATCGAATCCGGCGGCGATAATCTCGCCGCCACCTTCTCGCCGGAACTTGCCGATCTCACGATCTACGTGATCGACGTCGCGGCCGGCGACAAGATCCCCTCCAAGGGCGGCCCCGGCATCACCCGCTCCGATCTCCTGGTCATCAACAAGATCGACCTCGCGCCGCATGTCGGCGCTTCCCTGGAGAAAATGGAAACCGACGCCAGACGGATGCGCGGCGAGCGGCCGTTCGTCATGACCAACCTGAAGAAGAGCGAAGGCCTCGACCGTATCATCGGCTTTATCGAGGCCAAGGGCGGTCTTGCGCCGGCGCGGGCCAAGGCGGGCTGAAGCAATTCGTTAACTCTTGTGGGCGCTGGCTTGCCCCGGGCGCGGCGGCCGAAAACCTTCGCGTCGCGACGGAACAAAATCGCCTCGGCGCAATTAGCATCCTCCGGCCCTTGCCAGACAAGACGCCCGGGAGCCTTAGTTGTCCTTCCCGCCAGCCGCAGTTGCGTAGTAATGATCGCTCCTCCAATATCCCAGAACGGTTGGCTTTCATTCTGCTTCGGTTTGTTGCCCCTCACGGTTTGTAGCCGCCACAGCGGACAAAAGATGCTGCCTCTGTTTTTCGCCAACTCCTCATTGTCAGAGTAAGCGAGTGGTTCGGCTGGGTTTCATTATCGGTTTTATCGCACTCGTCGGAGTTCTGCTCTCCGGGCTTGCGGCTTACCGCGTCCACGATCAGGAACTGACCGTCGACGGGATCGCGCTGGCGCGCGCCATCGACGTGCACGCCAGCCTGGTTCAGGACCGGCTGACAGAGCGTGAGCTGCTCGCCCGCGTCGCATCCGGCCTGTTCCGCGCGCCTTCGGTGATCAAGGCCAATATGCTGGAGCCGCTGCGGTCCTCGATCTATGCCTTCAAGACCGATTTCGTGGTCGCCACCTGGATCGCGCGGCTGCAGCCCGGTGAATTCGACGCGGCGCGCGCCGAACTCAAAGCCGCTGGATTCGCCGATACCGTGATCCGCGGTTACGACGATCAGCCGCTGGATACGCGCGCGCTCGACCAGCCGATCGATGTGCTGATGGATGTCGAGCCGCGCAACGCGGAGACCATGGCCTTCCCCGGCCGTTCCCTGGATCTGCAACCGATCCTCGGACCGATGCTGGCGCGGGCCATGGCCGACGGCAAGCCGGTCGCCTCCGATCCGCTGCCGTTGTTGCGCTCGGACGGACCGGTCGGGCTGGTGCTGGCCGCGCCGGTTCTGCAGGAAGGCGGCGCTGAACCGGCGGGTTTCGTCACCTTCTCGTACGACCTGTCGTCGCTGATGCTGACCAACGACGACCTCTCGCTGTTCTCGGTGGTGCTGAAGGATCCCCGCGATCCCGACAGCGAGCTGATCGCAAACCAGCAGGGCGCCGTGATGTCGAGGCCGGCGTCGTCGCAAGGGTCTGCGCCGTCGATGCTGCGAACCGTTACCTTCGGCGGCCGCGACTGGTCGCTCGGCTACTACGCCAAGACCAACGCGACATTACGCGCCCAGCAGACCTCCGCCGTCGTGGCCGCCATCGGGCTGGCGCTGACCGCGATCATCTGCGGTCTGTTCGGCTATGTCGCCTACAATAACTTAAGGCTCAGCCGCGAAATCCAGGTGCGGATCGGCTTCGAGCGCCGGCTTACCGCCGTGATCGACGAGCTCAATCACCGGGTCAAGAACATCCTCGCCGTGATCCAGTCGATCGTGACGCGCACGCTGCGCCATGGTTCCGACATCGATATCGCCCGTGAACTGTTGATCGGCCGCATCCATGCGATGTCGAACGTGGTCTCGCTGCTGAGCGAGAGCCAGTGGCAGGGCGTCAAGCTGAAGGGCCTGTTCGAGGCGCGCGCGATCCCGCATGCCGAGCGGATCGCGGTCTCCGGTCCCGATATCGCGGTCAGCGCGCGGGCCGCGCAAAGTCTGTCGCTGTTGTTCTTCGAACTGGCGTCGCATACCGACGAGGGACTTTCGCTGGTCGGAAAGCATCCGCACATCGTCGCGCATTGGGAAGTGACGGGCGAGGAGCCCGAGACCGTTTTTCATTTCCGCTGGGAGGAATTCAACACGTCCGCGGCGACGCGCCGTGCCGACAGCGATTTCGGCGTGATCCTGCTCGACCGCGTGGCGCCCGAAGCGCTGGGCGGCGTCTCGAAGCGGTATTTCACCGAGGTCAGCTACGTCTACGAGTTGACCGCGCCGATGGAGACCGTGATCGACATGACCGAACGCGACCGTACCGAACAATTCGCAATACCGCCGCGGAAGGGGAAGTAGCTCCTCGAACTCTGCTTTCGATATCCCCGCGACGAAGGTGCGCTCCTTTCCCCCTTGCAAAGGAGGGTGGTGGACAGCAAAGCTGCATATAGCAAAGGGGCGGCCACTGTGAGTGGCCGCCCCTTGTCGCATTGCCGGGGAGCTATCTACCCGCCGCTGCCGCCGATCACAGCTCGCACGGTTTCGTCGGGGCCGAAATCCTCGGCGCCGTCGACATAGAGCAGCGCGCTCAGCTTCGACCGCGCGCGATTGACGCGGCTCTTGATGGTGCCGACCGCGCAGCCGCAGATGGCGGCGGCGTCCTCGTAGGAGAAGCCGGAGGCGCCGACCAGGATCAGCGCTTCGCGCTGGTCCTGCGGAAGCTTTTCGAGCGCGGCGCGGAATTCCTCGAATTCAAGATGCGCGCCCTGCGAGGGCTGGGTTTTCAGCGTCTTGGCATAGCTGCCGTCGGCGTCCTCCACCTCGCGCCGCCGCTTGCGGTAATCGGAGCGGAACAGGTTGCGCAGGATCGTGAACAGCCATGCCGGCAGGTTCGAGCCGGGCTGGAACGAGTCGATATTGGCCAGGGCGCGCAGCAGCGTCTCCTGCACCAGGTCATCGGCGCGATCACCGTTGCCGGACAGGGAGATTGCGAAGGCGCGCAACGAGGGGACCGAGGCCAGAATATCGTCGCGAAGAGCATCCGTGAGAGGCATTAATCTCTCCCGTCGTTTTTGATTGCTTGATCGCCCGTCTCTCCCACTTGGGGAGCCGTCTGGGGAACATCAAGCTTGCGGATCAGCTCGGCGAACCGGTCCGGCACCCCCTGGCGCACGACATCGTCGTACATGGCCCGGAGTTGGTGCCCGATTCTGGACTGGATTTCGGCGGTGAGCCCGCCCTGCTTGCCTGTCGCCGCATTCTTGCTGGCTTGAGACTTTACATCTTTCATGACCTGTTCCACGTTTCCCCGAGAGTTAAGTCCCTGAAGCTTCAAGAATTATCCCTGGTTTCGAGCTATCTGCAGGGAGCTAATTCGAACTGTGCCGAAAAGTTCCGGCGGCAAGGGAACTTTTCTCGGGGTGAGGCGTAGTCAGGCATGTCAGGGGAACCGGGTCACCCCATGAGCCAGCTTGACCCAACACAAGGATGGAGTGGGGATGTCCCGATCACAGCTCGTTGCTGAACATTTACCGTTGCTGCGGCGATATGCCCGCGCCCTGACGGGAAACCAGGCGTCGGGAGACGCCTATGTCGGAGCCATGCTCGAAGCCCTGCTCCAGGATCCCGCGCTGCTCGACGAGCAGCACGGCCCCCGCGCCGGGCTGTTCCGGCTGTTCACCCAGATCTGGAATTCGGTCTCCCTCAACGATGACGCGGATGTGACTACCCTTCCGCTGCCCTCGGAGCGGCGGCTGTCCAACATCACCCCGTTACCGCGCCAGGCCTTCCTGTTGCTGTCGCTGGAAGGTTTTTCCGAAGAGGAAGTGGCGTTCATTCTCGGCGTCGATGTCGCCGAGACCCGCAAGCTCGCCGATACCGCCGGCCGCGAGATGGCGGCGGAGATCGCCACCGACGTGCTGATCATCGAGGACGAGACCTTCATCGCGATGGATCTCGAAAGCCTGGTGAAGAACCTCGGCCACCACGTGATCGGCGTCGCCCGCACCCATTCCGATGCGGTGGCGCTGGCCAAGAACAGGAAGCCCGGCCTGATCCTCGCCGACATCCAACTCGCCGACGGCTCTTCCGGCCTCGATGCCGTCAACGAGCTTCTCAAGACCTTCGAGGTGCCGGTGGTGTTCATCACCGCCTATCCCGAGCGCTTCCTCACCGGCGAGCGTCCTGAGCCGGCGTTCCTGATCTCAAAGCCGTTCCAGCCCGCGATGGTCTCGGTGGTCGCCGTATCATTAAAAAACTTTCAGCGCAACTCGCGCAACCGCGCGCCGAGAGTCGCGTAACGCAAAGGTGGCGTGAGCTGGGATACCGTTGCGTTGAATTTGATCCGGCGCGCCAAAGCGCGCCGGATTTTTCTTGCTCGGTGAGCGGCGATGCCGTTCTTGAAGAATTTGAAGACAGCAGGGCACCAATCCAGTTCGATCCCGACAAAATCCTTCGATCCCGACAAAATCCGCTGATGCCGTCCACTTTCGGAGCCGCTCTGTGGTGTGCACCACCGACAGGACTCCATGAAGTGTGCGACCACGCATCTCTACCGAGGAGCTGCGTCGTGTCCGAATTCGATAATGAGCTGAAGCGTGATTTGGAGTGCATGCGTCTGGCATCGGATCTCACGTGGCTGTCTCGCGCCGCGCTGAACCCCGATTTGCAGGCGCATTGCATTCAGATGGCGAAATATTGGTCGGAAAAGGTCATTGGCGATCAAAGGCAGAGCGTTGCGAGCCCGAATGATCGCCAGCATGACTGACGAAGCATCAAGCGCGCTCCTGGCCGTCGTTCTGATTGTAGAGGATGACCCACTGCTGCGCGAACTCGCCGTCGAAGTCGTCGAGGAGGCTGGCTTCGTGGCACTGGAAGCCGGCGATGCCGACGAGGCTGTTGCCCTGTTGGAAGCTCGCTCGGACATTGCCGTCCTCTTCACCGATATCAACATGCCCGGAAGCATGGACGGGCTAACGCTGGCCCGCACAGTGCGGGACCGCTGGCCGCCGATCAAGATCCTGATCGCTTCCGGCCTGGTCCGGCTGAAGCGGTCCGATCTCCCGTCGAGCAGCGTCTTTCTGGAAAAGCCATATCGTGGAGAAGCGGTGATCGCCCAATTGCGTTCGCTGATCGATCCGGCACGGACCTTGATCGGCTCTGACCTCCGGTCGTTGGGGGCAGGATGTGAGCTGTTTTGCTCAGATTTGCGTGGATAAACGCTTTAAGAACCGGGTTGGCCAGGATTGCATCGTATGGTGCCGCGGGGGCTCGACTGTCTTTGGGCCGTGACCAGCTCGAAATGGACGATTGGCACAATGCAAATGTCCAAGCCGCAAACGGACCAAGATCTGCGGAGCAATCAACTACTCGCCGCCCTGGGCCCGGACTGCCGCAAGCGAATTGATCCGCATCTTGAGCCCATCGAATTCAAACTCGGCGCGATGGTTTGCGACGCGGGCGGCTTGCTCAAGCATGCCTATTTTCCTAGAGGGTCTGTCCTGTCGCTGCTGACCGTGCTGGAGAACGGTGCGGCCATAGAGACGGCCAATATCGGCCGGGAGGGCGCCTTCGGCCTCTTTGCCGCCATGTACAGCCGGGTTTCTTTCAACCGATGCATCGTGCAGCTGGAGGGCCATACGGTTCGGTGTCCGATCCAGCTGCTTCAACACGAATTCGAAACCAGCGAGCACGTCCGCAACTTGTTCGTGAGCTACTCGGAGACACTGCTGTCGCAGGTTCAGCAGACGGTCGCCTGCAATTCCATGCACACGACGGAAGAACGAATGCGCCGATGGCTCCTGATGATGCATGATCGGGCCGAGGGAGAAGCGCTTCCGTACACGCATGAGTTCCTGTCGCAGATCCTGGGCGCCAACCGGAAATCCGTAACGCTCGCGGCGCAGTCGATGCAAGCGGCCGGCCTCATCAGCTACCATCGGGGCACGATCCAGGTCCTCGATCGTGCGGGTCTGGAGCAGGCGTCATGCGAATGCTATGCGATCGTCAAGGAGCGATTTGATGCATTCCTGAAGCCGCCCTCGACCGCCGTGCAGAGTCATATGGAATGAAGCGAGAGCGATGCCGGCCAGCCCGTGGCGGACTCCATGACTTTGACGATAATTTGGAAGCAAAACGGCCGAAAACTGCCCTTAACGCCTGGTGATTGACCCTTCGCGACAAGCGATGGTGACGACGCCGAATGCGAGCAGCAAGACCGCGACCACGAAACTCCAGAAATAGATTTCCCGGCATAACCGAGCGGATGTTCGAGGTCCGGCCTAGCTGCCGCTGTGCCTGTTGACGATCACTTTCTACGGTGCTGAGAAGGTCGTGGAAGATTCCAACCTGATGGGACCGGTGAAAGCTGCGCTCGAATGCTGCGTCCGCTACATGGCGGCCGAACTCGGATCGAAACGGATCCGCGTCCATGCACTGTCTCACGGTCCGCTCAAGACGCGCGCCGCATCGGGCATGGAGTGTTTCGACGGCGCGGCCGCACTCACCGGGAATATCGAATATGTCGATGCCGGCTATCACATCGTCGGCTGATGAACGAGTTCGGAGTGGCGGAATGCAACGCATCGAAAACAGGACGTTCGACGAGATCAAGCCGGGAGACACCGCGAGTCTCGTCCGAATACTCACGCACAAGGACATCGAGCTGTTTGCGATTATGTCGGGGGACATCAATCCGACGCATCTGGACGACGCGTTCGCCAAGAGCGACATGTTCCACAAGGTCGTGGCGCACGGCATGTGGAGCGGCGCGCTGATCTCGACGGTGCTGGGAACGCAGCTCCCCGGGCCAGGGACCGTCTATGTCGACCAGTCGCTTCACTTTCAGGGGGCCATTGGTCTCGGGGACACGATCACCGTCACGGTGAAGGTGAGGGACAAGATCGAGGGAACGCACCGGGTTATTTTTGATTGCCGGGCCGTGAACCAGAAGGCGGAAGTGGTCATTACCGGTACTGCCGACGTCATTGCGCCGACCGAGAAGATTTCCCGGCCCCGCACGGTTCTCCCCGAAGTCGAGCTGCGGCAGAAAGGGCGACGCTACGAAGTCCTGCTCAGAATGACCCACGGTCTCGATCCGATCCGTACCGCGGTTGTCCATCCGGTCGATGTGCCATCGCTGCTTGGCGCCGTGGAAGCCGCCCGCATCAATCTCATTGCGCCGGTGCTGGTTGGGCCGGAGGTCAAGATACGCGCCGCGGCCGCCCTGGCGCAGCTCGATCTGGCGCCCTACGAGATCGTTTCGACGGAACACAGCGCGGCCGCGGCCGCCCAGGCCGTCGCCATGGCCCGCGCCGGTAAGGTCGAGGCCCTGATGAAAGGCGCCCTCCATACCGACGAGCTCATGCATGCAGTGGTCGACGGCGAATGCGGGCTGCGTACCGACCGTCGCTTGAGCCATGTCTTTGCGATCGACGCGCCCGACTATCCGAGACCGCTCTTCATCACCGATGCTGCGATCAACATCTATCCCACGCTGGCGGACAAACGGGACATTATCCAGAACGCGATCGATCTGGCGCATGCTCTGGGGATACCGGTGCCGCGGGTGGCAATCCTGTCCGCAATCGAAATCGTCACGGAAAAGATCAAGTCAACCCTGGATGCGGCGGCACTTTGCAAGATGGCCGATCGAGGCCAGATCACCGGCGGCATTCTCGATGGTCCGCTCGCCTTCGACAATGCTGTCTCGGCCGAGTCGGCCAAGACCAAGGGGATTACCTCTCCGGTCGCCGGCCGCGCCGACATCTTCGTGGTGCCGGACCTCGAGGCCGGCAACATGCTGGCGAAGCAACTCGAGTATCTCGCCGAAGCCCAGATGGCCGGCATTGTGCTCGGCGCGCGCGTGCCGATCATCCTGACGAGCCGCTCCGACGGGACGCTGGCAAGATTAGGTTCCTGCGCGATCGCGCTGCTGCTGGCGCGCCACAAGGGGACAAAACCATGAGTGACGCGGTCCTTGTGCTGAATGCCGGCTCGTCGAGCATCAAGTTCTCTGTGTTCCCGGGACACGAAAGTCCGAGCAGGCAGGGCATCATCTGCGAAGGTGTGTGCGAGGGCATAGGCCATCGCGTTCATTTCACGGCGAAAGACCGCAGCTCGGCTTCGCTGGTCGATGAGTATCTGACGGAAGGCACCACGCACGAAGACGCGCTGGCCGCGCTGCTGCGCTGGCTGGAAGTCCGCTATCTTGATAACCAACTGGTCGCGGCCGGACACCGGGTGGTGCATGGCGGATCGCTTTATACCGCGCCAGTGCTGATCGACGCGTCGGTGACCGCCGAATTGCGCCGGCTCGTTCCGCTGGCTCCGCTGCATCAACCCCATAACCTTGCCGCCATCGACGCGCTATCGAAACTTCACCCCACATTGCCGCAAATTGCGTGCTTCGATACTTCCTTTCATCATACCCAGTCCGAGGTCGCCACGGCATTCGCGCTGCCGCGCCGGCTCGCCGCCGAGGGCATCCGGCGGTACGGGTTTCACGGCCTTTCCTATGAATATATCGCAAGCGTCCTGCCCGACATCCTTGGTCCGGGAGCCGCCGATGGCCGTGTTGTCGTGGCGCATCTCGGCAGCGGCGCGAGCCTGTGTGCGATCCGAAGCCGCAGGAGCGTGGCGACGACCATGGGCTTTACGGCGCTCGACGGCCTGCCCATGAGCCGCCGGTGCGGGAACATCGATCCGGGTGTCATTCTCTACTTGATGCAGGAGAGGGGGATGACCGCGGCCGAGGTGACCAATCTGCTTTATAACGAATCGGGACTGTTTGGTGTTTCCGGCATCAGCGATGACATGCGAACCCTGTTGGCCAGCGACGATCCCTCGGCTAAGCAGGCCGTCGATCTGTTCGTGTATCGCATCGGGCGTGAACTGGGCTCCATGGCCGCCGCCCTCGGCGGGATTGATGCTTTGGTCTTCACCGCCGGAATCGGGGAGCACGCGGCGGAAATCCGGCGCCGGGTTTGCGAGGACGCCGCGTGGCTGGGCGTAGATCTGGATCAAAGCGCGAATGCAGCCGGCAGCGTACTGATTGCGCGCCCGGCTAGCCGCACCTGGGCCTGGGTGATTCCGACGGATGAAGATCTGATGATCGCCCTGCATGCATGGACCTTGTTGAACTCCGAGGCCGCGCCGCTCGATTCCCGCGCAAACAACGAAAGCCGGAAAGCATGACCGAGCCCGAAAACCCATCGCTCCTGAGCGTCCCGGCATTCTGGCCGATGGCGATGGCGGCAACGATGTTCGAGGAGGAGACCGAGCTCTACGCAAAGAACCTCAAATTCGTCGAGGAAGAGATCAAGATTCACGGCGAACTGAGACCCACCCTTGCGACGCCGAACGAGATACGCCTCGATCTGCGGACCATGGTGCTGCGCGATTACGGAACACCGGGCGGGATTCCGACGCTGATCGACGCGCCCCATGCCGGCCATACGGCCATGATCGCCGACTACTATGACGGTCAGAGCCTGGTGCAGACTCTGCTCGTCAACGGCATCGGCCATGTGGCATTGACCGACTGGAAGTCGGCCACGGCGGACATGAAGGACCTGGAGATCGACAATTACCTTGCCGAGGTCGTTGTCGCGATCGACGATCTCGGCGGTCGGGTCAATCTGGTCGGGCTCTGTCAGGGCGGCTGGATGTCCGCGATGATCGCGGCGCGTTTTCCCGACAAGGTGAACTCATTGGTGCTGGCGGGCGCGCCGATCGACACGGATGCCGGAAATGGTTCGATCAAACGCATGGTTCATCAATCCCCCGCATCGTTTTACGAGGAACTGGTAGCGCTCGGCGGGGGTTTGATGCAGGGTAAGTTCATGCTGCAGGGCTGGAAGAACATGCATCCCGGGCAGCACTACATTCAGGATCATATCGACCTGTACGAGCACATCGACGACCCGACCTATCTCGCCAAGGAAGAAACCTTCGAGAGCTGGTACGAAAACCCGATTGACCTGCCGGGACGCTGGTATCTCCAGGTGATCAGCCAGATCTTCAAGGAGAACCGCCTTGCCAGGCGCGAATTCATGGGCCTCGGCCGGAAGCTTGATCTGCACAATATCACTTGTCCCACCTATTTGCTGGCAGGCGCAGACGACGACATCACGACACCGGAACAGGTCCTCGATGCCGCGAAATATATCGGCACCGCAAAGGACCGTGTCGTCCAGGAAACCGTACCGGGCGGCCATATCGGCCTGTTCATGGGAGCAAGCACGCTGAGAGATCATTGGCCGCAGATCGCCCGCTGGATCTCCGCGCAGTAGGTGATTTCATCGTTTGATATTGTTTTTCGGCTGTGCTGCTCTCAGTCCAGCCTCGTATGCTGGAGCTGGAAGCTGCGGGCTCGATGACGTTTGGCTGGGTGATGCGCCAGGTCAATATCTGCTGGCGGCTGGTCCCGCCGCGGCGATCTTGAACCTCGCACCGAACTCTTGAGGAATGTCGCGATGAACCCCGCAATTGACGAACTCGGCGCGGAAGAAATCTGGAAGGAACCGGTTGATCGGGTTGTCGCGCGACTCGTGACGACATCTGCGGGCCTTGACGCCACCGAAGTCCAGTCGCGGCTGAAAACCTTCGGACCCAACGACGCCGCAATCGTCAAGCGATCGCCGCTCTGGCTGCAATTTCTTTCCCGCTTCCGCAACCCGCTCGTGATCATCCTGCTGGTGGCGAGCGGACTGTCCGCGGCGACCGGAGACGTCGCTAGCTTCCTGATCGTTGTAACCATCGTCACGATCAGCATGACGATTGATTTCATCCAGGAAGTCCGAGCTCAGAATGCGGTTGAGGCGTTGCGCCGGTCGGTGGCGGTACAGGCAACCGTGCGACGCAGCGGCGCCAGCGTCTCGATCCCAGTTGACCAACTTGTGCCCGGTGACATCGTCGAGCTGATCGCCGGCGATCTCGTACCGGCGGACTCGCGACTGCTCGAAAGCCGGGACCTCTTCGTCAACCAGGCGCTGCTGACCGGAGAACCGTACCCCGCCGAGAAGCAGGCCAGCGATGCGCCTTTGGGCGCGGAAAACCCTGCCGGAGCATCGAACGCCGTCTTCGCCGGAACCTCCGTCATCAGCGGCACCGCAACGATTGTTGTTTGCCGAACCGGCGGGAAGTCGGCTCTCGGCCACCTTGCGACAAGCCTGGCCGAAAAGCCGCCGGCCACCGATTTTGCGGTCGGCATTCGCCGGTTTGGTCTGCTGATCATGCGCCTGACAGTCTTGATGGTGCTCTTCGTGCTGGTGGTGAACATCTCGTTTCACCGGCCCGTTCTGGAATCGTTGATGTTCGCGCTGGCCCTTGCCGTCGGACTGACGCCCGAGCTGCTGCCGATGATCGTGACCGTCACGCTTGCGCGGTCGGCACTGGAGCTGTCCAAGCGGAAGGTAATCGTGAAGCGCCTGACCGCAATCCACGATCTCGGCGCCATGAACGTGCTGTGCACCGACAAGACCGGAACACTGACGGAAGCCACCATCAAGCTGATACGCGCCATTGACGGGCGGGGCGTCGAGAGCGCGGCCGTATACGCCAACGCCTATATCAATAGCCAGTTCGAGACCGGGATGAAGAGCCCACTCGATCAGGCAATTCTTTCGGCCCATCCGTTCGATATGGCCGAGTGGAAGAAAATCGACGAAGTCCCATTCGATTTCGAGCGACGGCGTGTTTCGGTCCTGGTCGAGCACGGCGCGGAGCGCCGTTTGATTGTCAAGGGCGCGCCGGAGGACCTTCTGCGGCTGTCGGCACAATACGAGGACGCGGATGGCAAGGTGCTGCCACTCGACGCTGAAACGCGCCATTCGTTCGAGGCCACGCTTGACGGACTCGGTGCGCAGGGATTCCGCGCCCTCGGTATAGCCAGCCGCGTGGTCGATGCGAGCCAGCAGACCGCCGCAATCGGCGATGAGAGCAACCTGGTGTTTTCCGGCTTCGCCGTTTTTCTGGATCCTCCGAAAACAAGCGCCGGCGCCACCATCCAGGCCATGACCGCTGCGGGTATCTCCGTGAAGGTGCTGACCGGCGACAACGAACTGGTTTCGCGACACGTCTTCGCGGAGATCGGGGTGCCTGTCACCGGAGTGCTCACGGGCGATGCACTGGCAAATCTTTCTGAGGAGGCGCTGATCGGGCAGTTGCCGCGGATCAACCTGTTCTGCCGTGTCAATCCACAGCAGAAGCTTCGAATACTGCTGGCGCTGAAGCGGCTCGGCAATGTCGTTGGCTTCATGGGCGACGGCATCAACGATGCTCCGTCGCTGCACGCAGCGGACGTCGGGATATCGGTTGATGGTGCTGCCGATGTGGCGCGCGCGGCTGCAGACCTGATCCTGCTGGAGCACGACCTTTCTGTCGTGCGGGACGCGGTGACCTGCGGACGCGGCACGGTTCAGAACGTGTCGAAATATGTTCTGATGGGCTCAAGTTCGAATTTTGGCAACATGTTCAGTATGGCCGGGGCGGCCCTGATCCTGCCCTTCTTGCCGATGCTTCCCATTCAGATATTGCTGAACAACCTTCTCTACGACATCTCGGAGATTGCGATTCCTTTCGATCAGGTCGATCAAGAGGCTATCGCCGGACCCGTGAAATGGGACGTCAGGTTCATCGAACGGTTCATGCTGGTATTTGGTCCAATCAGCTCCGTGTTCGATTTTCTTACCTTCTATGCTCTGCTGCATCTGTTCGGAGCCGGCGAGGCACTGTTTCAGACCGGCTGGTTCATCGAGTCGATCACGACCCAGGTTCTGGTGGTCTTTGCGATCCGGACGCGACGACCGCTCTTCCTGAGCAGGCCACATCTGTTCCTCGCTGCCATGGCGCTTGGAGTCGTCGCCATCGCGATCGCGCTCCCGATACTCCCCGTCGGCCGTTGGCTTGGATTCGTCGCGCCACCGCCGCTATTCTTCGTCTTCCTGACCGGCGCGACCCTGGCGTATCTTGCAATCGTGGAAATCGCCAAGCGCATTTTCTACCGTGCTTTGTTGGTCGCCAACGTCAAATCCTGACGGAAGTTTAGCCGATCAAGATACGCCCGTTTGCCGTTGTTTCCATGGGGCGAGGATGCCCGCAACGTCAAAGCGAGCCCTCTACGTATGGCCTTTTGGGGCTGCAAAACGGACGCTTACAGCACGCGACGACAGCCATCCCGAAGATTGCGGACTTTAAGACCGGCGACTATGTCAGCGGCACGCTGGTCGGCTCGACCCGGCTCGCCGGCGGCCGCTTCGCCATGATCGATGACAAGCGCATCGGCCGGCACATCATCGGCATCGAAATACGATAATGATTCCAGATAAATAAAAGCAGGGCGCGGCTGGCATCACCACAGCCGCGCCCTACGTCGCCGGTCAGTGGGGCAGGGGGGATAACCGGCTGCCGGGATGACTCCAAACCCCCCGGAGTCGTTCCGG
>NZ_JADGRI010000331.1 GCF_017881085.1 Bradyrhizobium sp. | reverse complement strand
CCCGGCATTCCCCGCGCAATGGTTTTAACGGGTTCCTTCGCGCTCTCCTCGGCGACCGGGCTTTCTTGCCACCGTCGCCCCCGAGAAGCGTGCTTCTCAAGAGCTTGACGCCAGCGTCGGGGCGTCAGGACCACACGACTTCACCGTCCGCAAAGTAGCGCCCTCGTCTCAAGCGCAGCTTGCGTCCACCGCATCCTGTCCCGCGTCCGTGACGATCTCGAGCCGCCCCTTTGTGGGACAGGACGGTGGCGGATATGAAAGTGATTTGCGCAAACACTGAAGCGGAATATTTTTGTGCGAGGGACTGGACAGCCAATTCACCGATTTGCCCGTCGGGTTAAATCAAGCCGGCTATGTCGGGTGGGCAAAGGCGCGCTTGCGCCGTGCCTGGCATCATCGGGCGCGCGTTCGCGCGACCCGCTGGCTTTGTCCACCCCAAGGGTCCCAGCCAACTACGTGCGCCTGATAGAGGATCACCCAATTTCCCCTGAGCGCATGGCGCTTACGCCTTCGTGCGGCAAGATCGAGCGGCATCCTCCCACGCGCGAACAGGGAGGTCTCCGAGGAGGTTCGATAGCCCAACCGCAAGCGCGCGAAGCCGGGCATTCTCCTTCGAGAGCGACAGAACGTTGTGGAGTTCCTGACGTGGCGAATCTTCGTCTTTGGCAGTCGCAGCCTCTTCGAGCAGCGGCGACAAAACGTCGAAAAATTCGTCACGCGGCAGAAACACAACGTTGTCGACACCGAGGCGATCCTGCTTTTTCCGCGGCGGGTGTCCGATGCCCATGGCAAGTCCCTCGATTTAGGAGGTACTCCTAATCCAATCGAATCCCGTCAGCCTGACGTGAGTCGGGGGCAAATTTGAGTCCAAAACAGGACCAACTGAGCCACGCCGGCATACCGATGGCGATGACCGGCTCTCGTTACCCGTACGCCCGCGTTTTCCCTCGTAAGCATTGGTTAAGCAGGAATATTCCCAAGCGCGAGAAAATCGAATTACACAACCGAATTTTACTTAACATTATTCCGATCGTCCTAAAGCGACGGTTGTTTGCATCAAGCCATGCAGACCCTAAAAGCACGCAGCAGGCTCGCTTCGATCGTGAGGGGCTCATTTATGGACGCGCAGGAGGCTTGGGCCGACTCCAAGTTTGATCGAGGGCCAAACACGATCAGTTCTTACTTTCAAAGGTCCGGAATTTATATTTTCCTGATTTCGTTCGCATGCGTGTATTACCTTTCGAACGCGTCGCTCATGCTTGGCCATTATGACTTGGGATGGCACCTGGCCGCTGGAGACTTGATCAGAGACCAAGGTAAGATTCCTTTCGGGGATCCATGGTCATTCACGTCGGGAGGCAGGCAATGGTATAATCTTTCCTGGCTTTGGGACGTGATTGCCAGCGTACTATTTCAATATATGAAATTTGGCGGCCTCACCTTATTTGTAGTTGCGTGTGGCGCAGTCATTGTCGGATATCTTGCGTCCGTCTGCTTAAGCAGCGGAGCCTCGGCGGCTGCAGTCAGCATTTCGGTTTTTTCCGCGTGTTTGCTCTACCCATCTTTTGCAACGCCCCCGAATGTCTATCTCGCCGCTTCACCAAACACTTCGACCATGTTGTTTTCCGTAATATTCTACGGTGAATGTTTGAAGAGAACGAGATGGCTCCTGTTACCTGCGATTATGGTGCTTTGGGTCAACATGCATGGTGGCTTCCTGCTTGGCTTCCTGATTGTTGGGGTTTTTTGCGGCGCGGCTCTGCTTAAACGGGATTGGGCAGGTTTGAAAATCTACAGTTTCGCGGGAGTCGGTTGCTTTATTGCAATATTCATCAACCCGCTTGGCTGGCATATCTATGACGGCGTAGCGGCTACACTGGGCCACTTCGTGCAAGCCTACATCACCGAGTGGCTGTCTTTTTATCAGAACATATCCATGCCGGGGAGCATGCCTGGCATCCTGTATATTTCGATATTTGTCGGGCTTGAACTGCGGTACAGGGATTCTTGTCCTGTAGAGTCCCGGTTGCTTGCGTGGCTCTTTTTGTTTCTAGGACTTTATCAATTCAGATACTTGTCGTTCTTTTTCTTATTCTCGGCGGTTCCGCTGGCTTTTCACCTTGATCGGCTGCTGCCCAAACAGCTGAATAATCTTGAAGTCCAAAAGTCGTTGTTGGCTGCTGGCATCATTGGAGCGTGCGCGCTGCCATTGACCTTTATGCAAGTAGAACCGGCACTCGGACTTCCGGAAATGATTTCAGAGCAGGATGCTCGTTATCTTCAAACACATTTTCCGCATGCGCGGCTTCTGAACCACTGGAACGTCGGTGGAACCTTGATCTTCTTCACGCGAGGCGCCGTACCTGTGTTCGTGGACGGCCGGGCAGCTACCGCCTATCCCGATGATTTGCTGCGTGACTATTTCAAGCTGCCCGAACTGGAGATTGACGAGACCGCTTGGGACACGGTGCTTGAGAAATACCAAATCGATACGGTGCTTTGGGTGAAGGCGCATGAAGAATTGAGGCGGTTTCTCGTGGGCAAGAGAGGCTGGAAGGAAGAATACGCAGGACTGTATGAGAGCATTTACGTTAAGCCATAACGCCGCATGGTGTTTTTTGCGCGGCTATCCGCTTTTGCTCAATTTCAGAGTTCGGGCGGCGTACGCCAAGTCCGTTCCGCCAACCGGGCGAAGCAATCCCGGTAAAGCGCCACGAAGAAAGTATGGAGCGCGCTTCGCCGCTTCCGTCCTTGCTCATCGAGCATGACGGACACTTCGCTCGTCGCGATGACGGCTGCTAAGGAGCCGCGCTCCGCTGTCCCCGCCTGCGTTCCACCGTGATCTCCGCCAAAATCGACATCGCTATTTCCTCCGGCGTGATGGCGCCGAGATCGAGGCCGGCGGGAGCCTTGACGCGGTCGAGGGCCGTGGCGTCGATGCCCTCAGTGATCAATTTTTCGCGCAGTGCCGCCATCTTGCGGCGGCTGCCGACGAAGGCGTGGTAGGCGGCTTCGGTCTTCACGGCCGTCCGCAATGCGGCTTCATCGCCCTTGCCCTGCGTCGAGACCACGATGAAGCGTTTTGCCTGGTTGAGATGTCCGAGCGCATAGCCGTCGATCAGCATGTCGGCGTCGGGCGTGTCGGTCCGATCTGCGGCGGGTGCGGCGACCGTGACGTGGTAGCCGAGCTGGCGCGCCTGCGCGGCCAGCGACAGCGCCACGGGGCTTCCGCCGAGAATGACCAGCGAGGGATGCGGCAGCACCGGTTCGACGAACACGTCCATGGTGCCCTTGCTCGGGCACATGTTGCTGGCGAAACGCACGCCGTCGCGGTTCTCGCCGGGCTTGACGCCGAGTTCAGCGAGAAGATTTTCCGGCTGCACCGAGACCATACGCGGCTCGCCGTCGGCGAGCGCCTCGCGCGCGGCTTTCAGCACCGCGCCGCGGGCGCAGCCGCCGCCGATCCAGCCCGCGACGATGGTGCCGTCGGGCCGGATGATCGCTTTGGCGCCGGCCTTGGCGGCGGTCACCGACACCGTGCGGACGACGGTCGCCAGGACGAACGCCTCTTCGGCGGCCTTGAGCTGGGCCACCAGATCCATCACTTCGACATGTTTTGTCATTGTCGTGTCCTTGGAAATGTTGCTCACAGCTTCGCCAGATAGGGTTCGAGGTCGGTCAGGCTTCTCAGCGTATTGGCGGGCGCGTAGAGATCGACATGGGGAAGTGCGGCCTTGATGCCGGCGGCTTCGGGCGCATAGCCCTCCCACGCCATCATCGGATTGAGCCAGACGATGCGGCGGCAGCGTCGCGCCAGCGCGGCCATCTCGCGGCCGAGCAAGTTGGCATCGCCCGTCTCGTAGCCATCGGAAACGATCATCACGCAGGAGCGCGAATGCAGCACCCGCGCGGCATGCCAGCGATTGAAAGTCTGCAGGGATTCGCCGATCCTGGTGCCGCCGCCGGCGCCCTGCGCCATGATCGAGAGCCGGTCGAGCGCGCGCGCGGGATCCTTTTCCTTCATCGCGTCGGAGACGTAAGCGAGACGGGTGTGAAACAGGAACGCCTCGGCCTCGCGAAACTCGTCGAGCACGCCGTGGATAAATCGCAAAAATACGCCGGTATACATGCTCATCGAGCCGGAGGCGTCGAGCAGCATCACGAGGCGCAGCGGCTTTTCCTTGCGCTGGCGCCTGACCAGCGAGATCGGCACGCCGCCATGGCTGATATTGCTGTGGATGGTACGGCGCAGGTCGAGCCGGTAGCCGCGCCGCCGCGCCAGGTCGCGCCGGGTCAGCCGCGTGCGCATGGTCTTTGCAAGTCGCGCCGCGACTTCGTGGGCCTGCTCGATCTGGTCGGGATCGGCCATCTTGCGGAAATCGACTTCGGAAAAATTGTCGACGCGCGAGGCGCCTTCCATACGGCCCTCGCCGGAGCGCCCCTCCGGCGCATCGTCGGCGGAGGGGACCTGATCGGTGGCGGCCTCGCCTGCCGAGGGTTGCGACCGCGTGTCCTGCAGGCTCTTCAGCGACGGGCTGTTGGCCGCCTTGGTCGAGCCGACGGTAAGGGATCGCGACCGCACGCGTTTTCCCAGCCAGAACGCGTCGAACAGCCCGTCGAACCGGTCCCAGTCGGTCTTGCGCGCCGAGAACAAATGCTTGAACGCGGAACGCAACAGGCCCGGTCTTTCCGCATAGCCCTCCGCCATAAGCGAAGCCGCGTCCTGGCCTTCCCTTGGGCCGACGGCAAAGCCGGCCTCACGCAGCGTCTTGAGAAACGCGGCGAGTTTTGTCGTGACGAGTTTCGAAACCTCGTCCAGTTCTTCGCAGCCGGGATCTGCGCCGCAGCAGCTCATGCGACCTTCCCCAGGATCCGTTCCGTGACCTCGCGGGTCATCCGCGACTTGTCCTCATGGGTTTTCAGCAGACACATCAGGGTTTCGTGCACCGTCTCCGGCGTCTCCTGCAGGTCGCGCACGCCGATCCCGACCAGCGCCGCCGCCCAGTCCAAGGTCTCCGCCACGCCCGGCACCTTGCGCAGTTCCTCTTTCCGGATGCCTTCGACCATGCGCGCGATCTGCAGCGACAGCGAGGCGCCAGCGCCTGATATCCGCGCCATGATGATTCGCGTCTCGCGGCCGACGTCGGGATAATCGACATAATGATAAAGGCAGCGGCGGCGCAGCGCGTCGGAGAGTTCGCGGGTGCCGTTCGAAGTCAGCACCACATGCGGGATGGTGATCGCGGAGATCGTGCCGAGCTCGGGGATCGACACCTGGAAGTCGGACAACAGCTCGAGCAGGAACGCCTCGAACTCGTCGTCGGCGCGGTCGATCTCGTCGATCAGCAGCACCGGCGGTTTGCTGCGGCGGATCGCGGCCAATAGCGGCCGCTCCAGCAGATATTTTTCCGAGAAGATCTGGTCCTCGATGGCGTCGGCATCCTCGCCGCGATGCGCCTGGATCGAGAGCAGTTGCCGCTGGTAGTTCCACTCATAGAGAGCGGCCGACTGATCGAGGCCCTCATAACATTGCAGCCGGATCAGCTCGGTGTCGTGCACCGCGGCCAGCGCCTTTGCCACCTCGGTCTTGCCGACCCCCGCTTCGCCTTCGAGCAGCAGCGGACGCCGCAGCAATTGCATCAGCGAGATCGCGGTCGCAAGCTCGCCGTCGGCGATATAGCCGGCGGCCGCCAGCGCTTGCGCGATCTCTTCGCGGGTTTTCATTGTC
>NZ_JADGRI010000089.1 GCF_017881085.1 Bradyrhizobium sp. | reverse complement strand
GCGTAAGACAGCGAGTTGTTGGTGAGTTCGACCGAGCGCTGGGCGCGGTTGAGCCGCGCGCGCGCTTCGTCGGCGGTGGCTCGGGCCTGATCCATCTGCGCGTCGGTCGCCCAGCCCTTGACGCGCAATTCCTTGGCGCGGGTCTCGGAGGCGGCGGCCTGCGCCAGCACGCCGGTGGCGGCGCGCAATTCGGCCTCGGCCTGTTCGGCCTGCAGCTTCAGATCGACCTCATCGAGGGTGGCCAGGGGCTGGCCGACCTCGACGGTCTGGCCGACTTCGACCAGGCGCTTTGCGACCTTCCCGGGGACCCGAAAACCCATGTCGGTCTCGATCCGGGGCTTGATGGTGCCGACAAAACTACGCTCCGGCGATTCGGCTTCGTAATGCACGGTGGCCACCAGAACCGGGCGAGTCGGGGTGGCCTTCTCGGCGACGTTGTCGTTGCAGCCGGCCAGCGCAACTGCCACAAGCGCGAGCGACGCACCAGCTAATAGACTGGAATAACTCGACAAAATGGAACTTACGATCATGACGGCTTCCCTCGTTACGCTTGCGAATGAGTGTCGATTGTCTTGTGACGAATGTCAATATTCGTCAGTGATCATGATTCCGTGAAACGCTGGGCTGGTTAAGGCGTCACGAATTTCCCGGGTGGTACCGGCCCCCGGCCGCCATTTCGTCCTCCTTCCGATGGAGGGGACGCAGCCGCGCGCCGCCCGCGCCTTCATCAGGCGGGGCGGCGGAAGGGTCTTGGAGGGATCGCGAAGTTCAGTATCTGAAATCGCCGCGCGCCCGCTCAGCTGCCCGAGCCGGTCTCGGCGGCGGTCGCGCGCGCCGAGCCGCCGGTGCGGAACACGATTGCCGTGAACAAGGTCATGCCGAGGAGTACGGTCAGTGCGCCGGCAACCACGACGGGCTCGAAGCGGTCCCGCCCGCCCAGCAGCACGCAGGCGATGCCGGCCGGAAACAGGATGGCACCTGCGATACTGATGAGCGCCTGATAGCGCGCGAGCCTGCTCGCTGCCGCCTGCGGGACCGCGCGATAATACAGCGCGGACAGAAACATTGTGACGAAGCCGAGCAGATTGAGGTGGGCGTGCGCCGGCATCAGCGAGAAGTCCTGCCGGATACCCATGAAGATGCCGAGGACCATGCCGATGAGGCCCAATGAGACGCTAACGCGAAAGAGCGACTTGATCATGATTTCCGTCCTTCGATCTTGTTCACGGAGGTGAGACGCGGTCCGAGGTCGCGCGAACGAGGATTGCCTGCAGCGGTCGAACGTCTCAGCCGGACACGACCGCCGCATCGCTCTCAGCGGGGCAAGTAGCGCGGGACGCCTGCCTTATAACGCCGATAGGCCTCGCCGAATTTCCGCTCGAGATAGCGCTCCTCGGGCCTGACCACGGCGAAGTGCAGAAACACCCAGCTCGGGACGATCAGCACCAACAGCCAGTCGAGCGCGAAAATGAGCGCGATCCCGCAAAGCGCCGCCAGGACCCCGACGTAAAGCGGATTTCGGGTCTGTTGAAACACGCCATCGGTCACCAGCGCGGTGGTCGGCTGCGACGGATTTACATTGGTGCCGTGACGCTGCAGCGCGCGCCTGCCGGCCGACGTCGTCAGCAAGCCCACGATGACGATGGCGGCGCCCAATCCGAACCGCCAGCCCTGATTGATCGCCGCTATCAGTCCGAGCGGCGCAAGCCACTGCAGCGCGAAGGCGATCGCGAGCGTGGCAAGCGGGATGACGGGCGGAAATATCATGACGTCAGGACGATCGGGGGCAGGCCCCGCGGCTCCGCTGATTTGCGACGGCAACACTTCAGACATTCGAGTTCTCCCACTTGTCTCCATTGGAGACATATAGGGAGGGCTTCGCTTCATCGTCAAGGGGTGATAGTTCTGCCCTGGAGATCAGCGGGGACGCCTGAATGGCAACGAAAGCGCCGCCGAAGCGCGATACGTTTCGACACGGAAACCTGCTGGAAGCCCTTGTCGATGCTGCGTTGGAGCGGCTTGAAGCGGAGGGCGTCGAGTCGATCAGCCTGCGCGATCTCGCGGCCGACGCCGGCGTCAATCATCGCGCCGTGTACCGGCATTTCCCGGACAAATTGTCGTTACTGGCGCTGGTGGCCGAACGGGGCTGGCGGCGGCTCGCGCAGCGACTGGAGAAATGCACCGCCCGCAAGGCGCCAGGCGAACCGACGCTGATCGCCGGCGGCGTCGGGTTTTTCCTGTTTGCGCGAGACAACCCGAATCTGTTTCACCTGATGGCCGGCGCGCGGCTCAATACCGGAGGTCAATTCCCGGATCTCGACGATGCCGTCGCCGCCGCGTTTCAAATCTTCGCCAAGGGATTCGCTGACATCGGCACCGCGCCCGACCTCCTGATCGAGCGGACAACCGTATTCGCGGCGGCGCTGCAGGGCGTCATCACGCAAATCCTGCACCGGCGGCTGCGGGTGGCGCCCGCGAAGGCCAAAGCGTTTGTCGCGGACGTATCGCGGATGCTGGTCAAGGGGATCGGATGAGTCTGAATTGAACGTACATGCGCGCCCGGGTTATTTCACCTGCTCCACGCTCGCGAATTCCGCCTTGGTGTCGTGGCCGCCGAGGAATACCAGCAAGCCGCCGATCAGCGGCAGCACCGCGAGCACCAGAAGGCCGGTCGAGGTCGAGCCGGTGGCTTCCTTGACCCAGCCGATCAGATACGGCCCGCCGAAGCCGGCGAGGTTGCCGATCGAATTGATCAGCGCGATCGCGCCGGCCGCCGCCGTGCCCGAGAGCCACGCGGTAGGCAGGGTCCAGAACACCGCGAAGGTACCGAAGATGCCGATCGCGGCCACGATCAGCGCGACCATGGTGACGTAGGGGTTATCCATGTAGCCGCAGACGGCGAGCGCTGCCGCGGTCAAGAGCAGCGGCGCGCCGACATGCATCACGCGCTCGCGGGTGGCATCGGAGTGCCGTGCCCACAGGATCATCGCGACGGTGCCGAACAGATACGGGACGGCCGTGATAAAACCGGTCTGCGCGTTGGTGAAGCCGAACGCCTTCACGATCTGCGGCAGCCAGAACTGCATGCCGTAGAGCGCTGCGACGAAACCGAAATAGATCAGGCTCAGCGTGATCACCTTGGGCGAACCCAACGCCTGCCCCAGCGTCAGATGCTGCGCCGCCTTCTTGGCGGCGATTTCGCTTTCGAGCCTGGAGGACAGCCAGGCCTTCTGCTCGGCCGTCAGCCAATCGGCCTTGGCGGGGCGGTCGGTGAGATAGAACCAGGTGACGATGCCGAGCAGCACCGAAGGGATGCCCTCGATGACGAACAGCCATTGCCAGCCTTTCAGTCCCATCGCGCCGTCGAGCCCGAGCAACAGGCCCGAGACCGGCGCGCCGATCACGGAAGAAACCGGGACGGCGATGGCAAAGGCGGCAAGGAAGCGCGCGCGGTATTCCGCCGGATACCAGTAGGTCAGATAGAGGATGATGCCCGGGAAAAATCCGGCTTCGGCGACGCCGAGCAGAAAGCGCAGCCCGTAAAAGCTCCAGACACCGCTGACCAGCGCCATCAATCCGGAGATGACGCCCCAGGTCACCATGATGCGCGCGATCCAGCGGCTGGCGCCGAATTTCTCCAGCGCGAGATTGCTCGGCACCTCGAAGAGGAAATAGCCGATGAAGAAGATGCCGGCGCCCCAGGCGAACACGATCGGTGAGAATTTCAACTCGGCGTTCATGGTCAGCGCGGCGAAGCCGAGATTGACCCGGTCGAGATAGGAAAAGAAATAGGCCACCACCAGGAACGGAATCAGGCGCCACGAGATCGCACGGATGGTGGAGGTCTCCAGTTCGCTTTTGGCGGCGCCGGGCGCGGCAAAGGTGGTGGCGGACGTCATCAGTTTTCTCCCCGAGTTTCTTCTTGGCAGCGGCAGGTTTGCGGGCGCGGTCTTAGCACCCTGGCCAGCAAATCACATAGCGGGATTCCTGGGGTTGCGATGCAGTTGCGGCATAGCCCTCTCCTCGCAAGACAGGCTAAACTACCGGACCGGCCGACCTTTGCTTGACTGCCCCTTCGCCAACCAGATGAAGCCGCCTTTCGGACGCGCGGGCGTCCGCGCAAAACCTGCTGACTGAGGCTCCTCCGTCATGATGATCGCCCGCGCCTGCCTCTGCGTCGCGATCATCGTCTGCGGCCTGGTCTTGCGCGGGCTGGGGCTCCGGCTGGGATTGCCGGCATTCGTCGTCAAGTACGGCGGCTCGGCGCTGTGGGGGGCGATGGTGTTCTTTCTGGTGGCGCTCGCCGCCTCACGCCTGTCGCGGCGGAGCATCGCGCTGATCTCAGCGGTAATCGCGCTCGCTGTGGAACTGTTCCGGCTGGTCCATACGCCCGCGCTCGATGCCTTTCGGCTAACGCTCGCGGGCGCGCTCTTGCTCGGCCGCATCTTCTCGCCGTGGGACATGCTTGCCTATGGCGTGGGGATCACGCTGGCGGTGGGGCTTGATCGTCTCGCGGAGCGGCTCTCCCCATAGCGCGTGCGTCAGCTCTCCATCAGGTCAGGGACGCGCTTCTTCGACTGCGGCGGATTTTCCGCCTCCTCCATCGCACGCTTCGAAGCTTCCTCGGCAATCCCGATGATTTCCTTCATCCGGGCTGCGATTCTCTCCAGGATCGATTTGTCGGTGGTGCTCATATCGCCTCCGAAATCTGGTTATTGAATCAACCTGTCCGGAGGCCGTCGGTTCCGCCGAAAAAACTCACTCCGCGAGTTGGAACCGCTCGAAGCGGTGCAATTCCTCCTCGATAGGGCGTTTGAGTTCCTTCCGCGCGCCGACCCAGTTCCATTTCTGCACCAGCAGTTTGCGGTTCTTGCGGTCGGTCTTGAGATCGAGCGCCGCGACGATGGCGTCGCCGACCAGCACCGGCAACGCGAAATAACCGAACACCCGCTTCTCCTTCGGCACATAGGCCTCGAAGCGATGCTCGTAATCGAAGAAAAGGTGCGTGCGCTTGCGCTGGATGATCAGCGGATCGAACGGCGACAGGATGTGGACCAGCCCGGAAGTCGCATCGTCGGCATTCTCCAGCGTCGCAGATTCCGCCCAGTGCTCCTGCTTGCCCGCGCCTTCCAGCGCGACCGGCACGAGCTCGCCGCGGCGCACCCGCGTCTCGATCAGCCGGCGAACCGGCGCCTTGCTCGGCGCGTCCAGATGGCAGATCGAATCGAGACTGACGACGCCTTGCGCGCGCAAGGCGCGGTCGAGCAGATAGGCGGTGGCCTCCCGCGCCGACGCCGGCTTCGGCGGCCTGTCCCAACCAAAATGCCGCGTCATCAGCTCATAGGTTTTCAGCATGCCGTTGCGCTCGCTGATGGTGAGCTCGCCGGTATAGAATGCCAGCTGCAGCGCCCGCTTCGACGGCTTGCGGCTGGCCCACAGATGCTCCTTGTCGACCAGCACGTCGTCGTCGATGTCGCGGATGGTCAGCGCGCCGCCCTGCCGGACCAGCCGCATGACCTTGCGCAGGTCAGCCGGCTTCACCGAAGCGAGCCATTTGTGGCCTTCGCGCTTGTGGCGCTTCATGGCGGGAAGGAAAAAGCGCAGGTCCTTGGTGGATACATAGGACAGCGCATGAGTCCAGTATTCGAACACGCTCTTGTCGACGCTCTGGGCCTGCCTCAGGTCGGCGCGGCGGTAGTCGGGAATCCGGCTCCAGAGGATATGGTGGTGGCTGCGCTCGATGACGTTGATGGTGTCGATCTGCACGTAACCCAGATGCTCCACCGCGGCCGCCGTCGCCTGTGGCCCGTCGCCGAACGGCGCGCGTGTGTCGAGCCGCTGGGCGCGCAGCCAGATCTGGCGGGCCTGGGCGTTGGTCAGGGGATGGAATTTATCGGCGCGGGGCATCGCGCGCAATTTAGCCGGATTCGCAGCCTTCGAAAGCCGCGTCAGCGTCCATTGCCCGGAAGCTCGAGCTTGTAGATGTCCTTGCCGATGGCAAAGGCGGTGACGCCGCCGTCGGCGCGCGGCACGAACCGGATCTTGTTGATGGAAAGCCCCATGTCCTGCGGCGTCCAGCTCTTGCCGCCGTCGCTCGTGGCGTAGCCGCCGGTCGATCCGCCGACCCAGCCCCGCTCCTCGTCGAGGAAGGCGACGCCGTAGGGAATCCAGTCCGCGTCATGGGTGACGGTCAGCCGTCGCCAGTGTTCGCCGCCATCCTCGGTCTTCACCACATAGCCGCGGGCTTCGCCTGCCGGCGCCCGATAGCTGATGATGGTGGCATAGCCTATCCGGGCGCTCGGAAAAGCCAGTTTCCAGTTGTTGTCGCCGGCCCGATCGCTGTCGAACACCGCGCGCCAGGACTTTCCGCCGTCGGTGGTTTTCAGGATCCGCGCATGGGCCTTGGCTTCCTCGGCCGCGCTGGCGCCGGCGATGAATCCGGTATCGGCATCGACAAAATGAATATCGAGGATCATCCCGGTGACAGCGCTCATGTCGCGGGCGCGAAAGCTGCGGCCTTCGTCGAAGGATTCCAGCATGCCGGCCGGGCCGCCGACCCGCCCTCCCGCGCGCACCGCCAGAACCTTGCCGTTCGCCTTCAACACGTCGATCGCGCAGACGCCCACGATCTGCCGGCCGGCGACCGGCTGGACCGCCGTCCAGTGCACGCCGCCATCATGGCTCACATAAAGCGGTTGCCGGTCGTTCA
This sequence comes from Bradyrhizobium sp., assembly GCF_017881085.1. Lineage (GTDB taxonomy): Bacteria > Pseudomonadota > Alphaproteobacteria > Rhizobiales > Xanthobacteraceae > Bradyrhizobium. Next base: position 10,108 of record NZ_JADGRI010000089.1, on the reverse strand, counting down.
CGCCGGGAAAATAGCCGGGGCCGATATTGCCGAGAAAGCCGGTCTGGCCGTCTGCGAATTCCAGCGCCCGAACATAGGTTCCCTGCTTGGTCCAGACCGCCGTCCACGCCTCGCCGCCGTCATCGGTGCGGTAGAGGCGGCCGGTGCCGTTGCCGTACCAGCCGGTCAGGGCGTCGGCGAAGGCCATCGCGTCCTGCTTGTTGTTCAGCGTGTAGGGTACCGTCGGCAGTTTGATCCAATGCTCGTCGGCGCGGGCCGGAACCGGCGCAACCAAAGCGAGGCCGAGTGCGAGAACCGCCTGGCCAAGCCGGCGCGCCAGCATCGAAATCTTCAATTTCAACTTTCCTGGCCTGTTCGAGGTCCGTGCAAAATACCAGCGCCAGTTTCCCGGAAGAAGCCGCACCGCCCGAAGGGCGGCACGGCATCCTAAGATACTACATTCCCGACTTCATCATGCTCATCTTCTGGGCCTTCATGTAATGCATGCAGGCACCGCGCATGTTGCCCTTGCTCATTTCCATATTGGTCATGCCCATCTCCTTGGACATGCCCATTTTGGCCGGGCCATCGGCCATGCCCATCATCATGGTGTTGGCCTTGGCCATGTTATCCCCGGTGCAGGCCATCATTGCCGCCGAGGCGGGCGTGAAAGCAAGAGCGGAGAACATGGCGGCCGTGATTAGAATCTTGTTCATGGGAACCTCGCTCAAAATAAAGCCAGCGTGTTGCTGGCTAGCGAGGTACGGATTCGTTTGCCGGACGTTTCCAGGAAGGGATAATTTTGCGTGCGCGAATGCAGCGCGGAACTCCGCGCCGGCTTACCGCTTCGGCGGCTGGCCGATGCTGCCCGTCGCGACCTCGGGCTCGCAGGAGGCCTTGCCGCGATCGGCGGCCTGGCATTTGTAGACATTGCCGGTCATCCGGTCGATCAGCCACACATTATCGTCATTCGGACTGTCCATGCCGATGAATCGGGTGCTGACAGCCGTAACCAGCGTCGACAGCAGGATCGCCGCCGCGATCATGGCGGCGCCAACCAATACCGGCATCGAGCTTCCTGAGCGATCCGGCATGGCCGGGCGATACCCTTGATACTCGCCATATCTCTTTGGTGACTGAAACAAGGCTCTGTTGCTTCGCTGTCTTTTTGTTCTTGCTGCGTTTTGTTTTTCTTCGCGCACGGACATCTTAGTGACGCATCTGGCCAATTTGTTGTCCGCACCTCGGCGCTGGCGCGATTTTGCAGTGGACAGCATCTGTTCAGGCAAAGAGGCGGCCCGCAGGCCACCGTTCTGTTCGTGATGTCCAGATTTCGGGCGAGAAGCGGAACTCTACCTCCGTCCGAACAATCCGCCCATCATACCGCCGAAGAACGCGCCGGGTCCGCCAGCCCCGCGGTAGTGGCGGCCGCCTCCGCCACCGTGGTGGCGGGAGTGGCGGACCGACTCGTCATCGCCGTCATCTGCGGAAGCAACCCTGGTGCCGGTGATTTCGGACTGCAGCGCCTTGAGCTGCAGCGCGTTGAGGAAGCCGGTCCTGGGATAACCGCGCGCAGCCTGCCAGCGCGAGATCACGGCGCGGGTCTGCTCGTCGAACTTGCCGGTGGCTCTGGTGTCGAAGCCCAGCGAGGTCAGCCGGCGCTGCACGTCGCGGCGCTGGCCCCGGTCGAAGCCGATCTGGTCTTCGGCGGTCTGGTCGGCTTGCTGGGTAAAGGTCAGGGGATCGATGCCGGTGGTCAGATTGCGGGTCGTCGTCGACGGGCCGTCCTGCAGCGAGGCAATGCGGGCCAGCGCCAGCGACTTGAACTGGCCGTTGGGATAGTTGGTCAGATAGGCGTTGAGTTCTTCCGGCTTGTTGGAGTCCTTGATGGAGCGCCAGAACTCGAGCTCGACTTCGGAAGTGGGGCCGGTGGCGGCGGCCGGCGTATTGGCAGCTTCCGCGTTTGCTTCGGCCGCACCCGCGACCGGATTGAGATAGACCGAGCCGATCAGGTTGGTGTGGCCCCAGGGTAATTGATTCTTGTTGGTCTCCTCATTGACCTGGGCGCGGACCTTGGTCATCGCCTGCTGGATCTCGACGCCGGGGGAAGCGATGTTGGCCATCAGCGCCCGGGTGAACGGGCTGTTGGTGCCGGTCTCGCCGTCGAGCGCGGTCTGGCCGGGGCCGGTGGCGAACGCGATCAGCGTGCCCTCGCCGGATTTCATCTCGGCAAGACCGGACTCCACCGAAACGCTGCGGGTGGCCTTGGCGGAACGGATCTTTGCGGCGAACGGGTTGTCGCGGCAGGCGTCGAGGAACACCAGCTTGACCTTGGCGTCGGCCATGGTCTGGTCGAGCGTGAGATCGACATTGATGGCGGCCCCCAGCTTGACGTCCATCTCGGACTTGAGGTCGGCGTCAACAGGCAACAGATAGTTGGTCCCGTTAACGGCGATGCCGTGGCCGGCATAGAAGAACAGCGCGACGTCCGCGCCCTCGGCCTTCTTGCCGAAGTCCAGGAGCCTCTCCGTCATCTTGTCGCGGGTGAGGTTGGTGCCCTCCACGACCTCGAAGCCGACATTGCGCAACAGCGCGGCCATCGACTTGGCGTCGATCGCGGGGTTCGGAAGCGGCGTCACATTCTTGTAGGCGCCGTTGCCGACCACAAAGGCGACGCGCTTGTCGGCCAGGGCCGCGTTGCCGCTGACGAGGAGTGCTGCGACTGACAGTGCTGCAATCAAGAAGCGCATGTTCATTCTCCACTGACCTGGTCCCGAAGGACCCATCCGTTGCGCCAATGTGATCCGGTCGCGGGCGGCGGACTGTGACCTGGATCACTTTGGGCAGGAGGCAGTCGAACCCATCAACGGGAGGCCGCGACGGGGGGTGCAACCCATCTGGGTGGCGTGTAACGCGGCCTGAGTCTGCCGGGCCCCCCTGGGGGCTTGGGCTTGGCGGACCAGCCCGAAGCTTTCAAAGCCTTCAAACGTGGCCATTTGCGCGCTCATGGCGCCATGTGACCCAAATCACATTCACGGCATCAAACCGGTCGTACCGTCGCTGCATCAAAACGCCATCAGGCGCGACCCACGAGGATACGACCATGACCAGCTTTCACAGACTTACCGCTGCTGCGGCGATGACACTGACCGCCGCGCTGTCGATGACGGCGGGCATCGCACTCGCCGGCGACAACAACGTCTCGGCGAACCAGATCGTCAACGCCTTGCAGCCGAAGCCGCTGACCCGCAGCCTTTCCGGCGCGCCGCAGGCCGATCCCGCCGTCAAGGCCAAGGAGATGAGTTTCGTCGCGACGCTGCAAAACCGGAAGACCCGGTCGCTCTCGCTCGGCGAGCGCGAGGAAATCGCGGAGATCGCCTCCACCAAGCCGAAGATCGATCTCGACATCCAGTTCGATTACAATTCCGCCGAGATCAGCAAGGCGTCGCTGCCTTCGGTGCAGGAACTCGGCAAGGCACTTTCAAACGCGAGCCTCAGGGGTTCGACCTTCGTCGTCGCCGGTCATACCGATGCGATCGGCAGCGAGGCCTACAACCAGGACCTCTCCGAGCGCCGCGCCGATACCATCAAGCGCTACCTCTCCGAGAAGTACGGCATCAACGGTACCGATCTCGTCACCGTCGGCTATGGCAAAAGCAAGCCGAAGGATCCGAACGCGCCGCTGGACCCTATCAACCGCCGCGTCGAGGTCGTCAACATGGATACCAAGACCGCGTCGAAGTGACGGGTGCACGCTTGTCGGCCTGACAAAGGGATGGTGCTCATGAAACCGCATTTCACCGGCTTCGCCGTCGCCGCGTTACTTGTGATCGGCACCACCGTCCCGGGCTTCGCCGAAGACGCCGCCGCGCCCACCGCGCAAACTCCGGCGGCCCCCCAACCGAGGCGCCGCCGCCGAGCCTGCCACGACCATCGATTGTGCCGAAAGTCGCGGAGCCCGCGTCGGCGCCGGCCGCAGCCGAACCCGCCCCCCGTCACCGGCACACCGCGCATCGTCACTGGCGGCGCTACAGTAGCGATCGCACCGCCTATTGGGAGCCGTTCCCGATTTACTGGCCGCATTTGTATCGCAACCGTATCCACTGGAACCGGATACCCTGGCGCATCAATTTCTGAAGCCGCTGCCGCTTCCCGTCTACGGCTTGTCCAGAATGTCCCTGATCTTTGCCGCCAGCATCATTTGGGTCAGCGGCTTCTGCAGCAGCGCTACGCCGGGATCGAGCCGGCCCTGATGCACGATGGCGTTGCGCGAATAGCCGGTCATGAAAAGCACGCGGACGCCCGGCTGGCGCTTGTTCAGTTCGTCGGCAAGCTGGCGGCCGTTGATACCCGGCATCACGATGTCGGTCAGCAGCAGATCGACCCGGAACGGATCGGCCTCGAACAGCGCCAGCGCGGCCGCACCGTCGGGCGCCTCGTGGACATGGTAGTTCAGATCCTGCAGCGTTTCCACCAGATACGATCTGACGTCGGCTTCATCCTCCACCACCAGAATAGTTTCGCTGCCGAGGCTGCCGACCACCGGCGCGTCGGTTGGCCTTTCGGCGCTGGGGACGACATGCGCGCGCGGCAGATAGATCTTGATGGACGTGCCTTCGCCGACCTCGCTGTAGATTTTGACATGGCCACCGGATTGTTTGACGAAGCCATACACCTGGCTCAATCCAAGGCCGGTGCCCTGCCCCGGCTGCTTGGTGGTGAAAAACGGATCGAAGGCGCGCTCCTGCACCTCGCGGGACATGCCCGCACCGGTGTCGCTGACGGAGATCTGGACATATTGCCCAACCGGAATGTCGGCGTTCTGCTGCGAGTAGCTCTCGTCGATGAAGGCGTTCGAGGTCTCGATCGTCAACTTGCCTGCGTCGGCCATGGCGTCCTTGGCATTGACCACCAGATTGAGGATCGCAGCTTCCATCTGTCCGGGGTCGACCTCGACCTGCCAGAGGCCGGCGCCACCGACGATTTCGAGATCGATCGTCTCGCCCAACGTCCGTCTGAAAAAATCCGACATGCCGGCGAGCAGTTGATTGACGTTGGTCAGACTGGGATCGAGCGGCTGCCGCCGCGCAAAGGCGAGCAGCCGCTGCGTCAGCGTCGCCGCGCGCTGCGCGCCGTTGGCGGCATTGGCGATGACGCGGGTCAAACGCTCCCGCGTGACGTCGCCCCAGGCGTTAACGCTGCGTTCGGCGATCTCGAGATTGCCGCTGATGATGGTGAGCAGATTGTTGAAGTCGTGGGCGACCCCGCCGGTCAGCTGCCCGATTGCTTCCATCTTTTGCGACTGGCGCAGCATGTCTTCGGCTTCGCGCCGGTGTATGCCTTCCTGGACCAGGGCCGCTTCGGCCGCGCGAAGCTGCGAGGGCGACGGCAGCGCCAGCATTTTCGGCAGCAGCGGCCACAGGATCGCGGCCGTAATGATCGACGCCACGGCGGTCAGCGCCTTGATAATCCCCTCGATGCCGTAGACCGGCACCCACAGCGTGACGATCGACAGCACATGGGTGAAGCCGCAGGCCATGATGAAGATCGCAAAGGCCCAGAAGATCCAGCCGAAATCGACATCACGCCGCTTCGACACGAAGAGGGAAAGCGCGACCGGTATGGAGAAATAGGCCGCCGCGATCACCGCGTCCGAGGCGACATGGAGCCAGATCAGTTCGGGTTCCCACAACAGGCAAATGCCATGGGGAGACAATGTCGAGGAATCGAGCAATCGTTCGAAGAAGGCCAACATGCTTTTTTTCCAAAATCCAGCCCGGGCGATCGAAATGCGCGTCGAACCAAGTTGACGGGCATGGCATAGGCCGTCAAGGGATGCGGACGCGGCAACAGGCCGGAATCAAAATGGAACTTCGACTGCGTCCTTATATCCAGCTCTGGAACAGCATCAGCCGGTTGAACGTCGCCATCGACGTTCCGACAAAGGCGGCCGAGACCGGCAGCATCAACGCAAAGCCCGCGAATGCAAACGCGACGAAGGCCCAGAGCAGCCAACGCGGACTATCGCCGCGCCTGAATGAATAGACCAGCGCGAGCGAAGCAATGGTTGCGGCCGGCAGATAATAATACAGGAAGCCGAGCGTCCGCGGCAGCATCGCCCAGGCGAGCCAGGTCCCGAAGTAGAACGACAGGATCAGGAAGGCATCCCGCCGGCGCGTCACGATCCAGTCGCGCAGGCAGATGCCGAGCGCCGGCAGCGCCGGCCACAGCAGCAGGGGATTGCCGAGGAACACCACGGCCGCGACCTTGTCGTCGCCTATCTTTTCGAAGAGATACCAGACCGGCCGCGCCAGAAACGGCCAGCTCGGCCACGAACTCATATAGGTGTGCCCCGCGATCGCGGTCGTGGTGTTGTCGCCGAAGATCCGGCCCTGCGCTTCCCAGATGTCGGGAACCGACAGCCCGTAAAGCGGAACGAAGGTCGAAAAATAAGCGATCGCCGGGATAAGCACGAAGCACGCGGCGAAATGATGAAATCTGAAACCGGGCCACAGGTCCGGCCGGTACCAGTCCGAGTCATTGCCGTCGCCGAACTGCGTGCGCCAGCTTTGCATCAGGCGGATCACAGCCACGATGACGATCGAGACGGCAAGCGCGAACAATCCGCTCCATTTGCACGCGGCCGAGAGGCCGAAGCCGATTCCGGCGAGCGCGAACCATGGCTGCGGGCGCGTTTTGCGGAAACCCTGCAGGAACGCCGCGATCGCGAACAGAGTGAAGGCGAGTGAAAAAATATCCAGCATCGCGATCCGCGACTGCACGAACAGCATCTGGTTGAAAAAGGCGAGCAACGCCGACGCGATCGCCGGCCCCTGCGCCGCGAACAGCGCGAGCCCGCAGAAATACATCGCCACGATCGCCAGCGAGCCGAACAAAACGCCTGGATAGCGCCAGCCCAGCGGCTCATCCCCGAAGGCGCGAATCGACAGCGCGATCAGCTGTTTTGCCAGTGGCGGATGCATCGGATTGAGCATCGGTTGTGGCATCACCGGCTCCAGCATCTGGCGCGCTGCCGGCACGTAATGCACTTCGTCGAAGTAGAATTTTTCCGGTGTGGTGACGCCGACCAAAAGGGCGAAATGCGCGGCGAGAAACAGGACGATGGCGATGATGGCGGTCCGCGCCGTCGAAATACAGGTGACAGAAGGTGATTGGCGCACGAAGTTTCACAGATCGATGGTGTTGCAAGCCAATCGAGTGTGGGCGGACAAAAGCCTCATGTCCATCGCTTTGAACGCGATGCAGATTCGGCTCGTCAGGCGCGCCTTGTGGCCAATCGGCGGCCGGCTCGGCTTCCGCATCGCCAAGGGCTGGCTCGCCGACCTCTTCGCCAACGGCACCCTCGGGCCCGCACCGGTCGGCAACACCACGGCGGCGTCGGGTTGCGCGTGAACTATTAGCGCAACCCGTCCTGCGACCTCACGGCGCCTACGCCGCCGACTGGCCCTCATAGGCCCTCTTCAGGCCGGAGATATCGAGCTTGACCATCTGCAGCATGGCAGCCATCGCCCGCTTCGCACCGGCGGTATCCGAACCGCCGAGATATTGCACCAGCGCGGTCGGTACGATCTGCCAGGACACGCCGTAACGATCCCTAAGCCAGCCGCAGCGTTCGGCCTGACCGCCATTGGCCAGCAATGCGTCCCACAAGTGATCGACTTCGGCCTGATCAGCGCAGTCGATGTTGAAGGAGATCGCATGGGTGTATTCGAACCGCATGCCGCCGTTCAGCGCCATGAAGCGCTGGCCGGCCAGCGTGAACTCCACCACCAGTACCGAGCCGGCCTTGCCGGCCGGGCCGTCGACCGTGTTCTTCTGCACCTTCTCGATCCTCGAATCGGGCAGCAGAGAAACATAGAATTTAGCGGCCTCCTCGGCCTCGCCGTCGAACCACAGGCAGGGGGAAATTTTTGACATCGGTGTACTCCGTTTCGCGCGTTTCGATCAGGCAGCGACCGTCTGCGCCGCCGACGCGGCCGCAACGTCCATCCACATCACTTCCCAGATGTGGCCGTCGGGATCCTCGAAGCTGCGGCCATACATGAAGCCGTAATCCTGCTTTGGAGCCGGATCAATCACGCCGCCGCCCGCCTCGGCATTGCCCACCATGTCGTCGACGGCGACGCGGCTGTCGGCGGAAATGCAGATCAGGACCTCGCTCGAAGTTCTGGCATCGGCGATCTTCTTCGGCGTGAACTGGCGGAATTTTTCGTGGGTCAGCAGCATGACGTGGATGGTCTCTGAAACCACCATGCAGGACGCGGTCCCATCGCTGAATTGGGTGTTCTTATCGGCGCCGATCGCCTGATAAAAGGCAGTGGCGCGGGCAAGATCGCTGACCGGCAGATTGACGAAGATCATTTTGGCCATACAGAGCTCCTTTTGGCGTGTTGTGGCCGAAGGACGAACGGGCGGACGACAATCCGACACGGGATCTGGATTTTTTTGGTGAGGCAAATTGACCCAATTTCGTCATGGCCAGGCATGGCCCAGCTATGGCGGCCAGGCGAAAGTTCGCTTCGGATTACGTTGCGATCGGGGTCGGCATGGTGAGGAAGGCCCGCGTCACGTGCCAGAACAATTGCCGGTTGGTGGCGAGCGTGACCGAATGCGCCGTGCCCGGCAGGATCACGAACTGGCGATCGCCGTTCGGCAGGAGATTAAAGAATTCCTCGAGATCGGCGACGGTGGCGATCCCGTCATATTCGCCGCGCACCAGGAGCACCGGCGACAGCACCTTCTCGGGCTTCACCACCGGCAGGTTGGCGGTCATGTCGAGATAGGTGCCGGTCGGCACCTGGTCGCCGAATTGCATTTCTGCATCCGCCAGCGCCTCGACCGCGGTGACTTCGCTGGTGCCGGGCTTGTCGCGGGTGGCGATCGAGCGGATCATGTCGCGGTCGCGCTTGCGCATGTTGTGCGAGCGATAATAAGCGAGCTGCTCGGCGCGCTTTGTCAGGGTCGGCGATCCCTCGCCCTTGTAGGTGAAGGCGGCGAACACGAGGCGGTCGGCGCGCTCGGGCTGCGCCATCGCGTAAGCGCCGGCGCGCAGCGCTCCGGAGGACTCCCCGAGGAAGTGGAATTTTGGCCGGCCGGTTTCGCGGATGACGACTTCCGCCGCCGCCTTCAGATCCTCGACCCCGCTGGCGATGTCGGCGTTGCCGGACGTGCGTCCCGACTTGCCGTAGTTCTCGTGATCCATGGTCCAGCAGTCGAAGCCGTAGCGGGCGAATTCGTTCATGACCGAATATTCGCCGTGGCCGGGCACGTTGAGATCGAACACCCGCGAGGAAACCGACGAGCCGTGCACGAAAAAGATCACCGGCCGCGACGGCTCGCCGGGTTTCGGTGCCCCCACCCGCTTGCGATAGATCCACAGCGGCACGTCGCCCTTCTTCGCCCAGTATTCGCTGCTCCAGATTTCGCTGCCGTCCACGGTGGCGGCAGCCGCGTCCTGCGCCGGCAAGGCGCCGGCGACGAGACCGATCCCCGCACCCTTGATGACCGCGCGTCGCGGCAAGAGCCGATCGAAGTTCGCCATGCGTCCCTCCCTTTCTTCATTCCGGGGCGCACGCGAAGCGGGCGGCCCGGAATCTCGAGATCCCCGATGCGCAATTGCACATCCGAGGTTCGCGCTAACACGCGCCCCGGGATGACTTCGTCATTTGGTTTCCGCGGGATCGCGGTGCACGGGATCGACCCACAGCACCGTCTCCGGTTTCTCCACCGGCTCGATGTCAAGATTGATCGCGACCGCCTGGCCATCGCTGCGCACCAGCACGCATTCCAGCACCTCGTCACGGCTGGCGTTGATCTCCTGATGCGGCACGTAAGGCGGGACAAAGATGAAATCGCCGGGCCCCGCTTCCGCGGTGAATTGCAGCTGCTCGCCCCAGCGCATCCGTGCGTTGCCCTTCACGACATAGATGATGCTTTCGAGGTGACCGTGATGATGCGCGCCGGTCTTGGCGTCGGGCTTGATGGTCACGGTGCCGGCCCACAGCTTCTGCGCGCCGGCGCGGGCGAAGTTGATCGCGGCCTTGCGGTCCATCCCGGGCGTCGAGGGCACGTTGGGATCGAGCTGGTTGCCGGGAATGACGCGAACGCC
>NZ_JADGRI010000088.1 GCF_017881085.1 Bradyrhizobium sp. | reverse complement strand
AATTGAATGCGCCATTTGGGCATGAAGGTCGCCTTGCCGCCGAACTCGGTGGCGTCCCTGAAGTAGATTGTGATCGGCCGGGAATTCAGCCAGCGGTTTTGCCTGACATCCGTTATCTCGGCGAAGGGTACATGAATCTCTCGAAAGTAATTGGACACGTAGAGTTGTCGCTCGTCCATTCGCACCCGCTTCAAGCCGGCGCTGGCCCACAGGATGAACGTCGTTCCGAGAACCCACACTCCCAGAAACAAGAACTTCATTTGAGGAGGCGGCGATGCATGGTTGCCGTCGACCAGTTTGCCGAACCAGAGAAGGACGGTCCCTGTTCCGAAGCCCGATATCCAGAGCGCGGGGAATATGAATTTCGCCCAGAATGTCAAAGCCGACGATAGGGCTCTTTCCTGCATGACTTCGCCTTGCTCGAACCGGGTGCAAACGACGTTAGAGACCGGCGGTGAATGGCGGATTACGACTCGCCAATCCGCCCTCGGATCCAGGGATGTTTTGTTCAAGGAAATCGGCTGTTTGCAGCGGTTTTATCGTGGCTGAAGCGCGGATCACGCTTGCCTGATCCGCCCAGCCCGCCCTGTTAATGTTACGCTTTAACTAACAATTAAGTACGTGTTTGCGGGCACGAAACGCCCGGCCTAGCGTTTTGCCGGGGAGTGCGGCTTGGTAACCAACGAAATGGTGCGCGCCATGAAGTATCGAGTATTTGGGGCGCTTGTCGCGTCTCTCAGCGTTGCGGCGGTCATGCTTGCCCCGAACCCGGCATCGGCGAGGTCGGGAGCGGTCCAGGCCGGACGGGGTGCCTCGTCGCATCCGGCTTTCCATCCCCGGGGGATCCGCACCTTCCGTCATCACCGCGGCAGCGCGATCTTCTGGCCGGGCGTGGACGGATACGACTACGGCGGGCCGACCGGCGAACCCCTGGCCGGCGCCACGCCGCCGCCGTCGGGCGACGTGCATTACACCTATACCTATGACGTTCCCTGGGATTGGGCGCATCGCTATCCGCCGGCGGTCGCCCCCTCCGACCGGCCCTATGTGTCGGTTTGCCCCGAGGAAACCACGACGTTTCCCGGGCGTGACGGCAAGGACCGGACCGTCAGCGTGATGCGGTGCTACTGATCAACATGCAGAACGGTTAGCCCAACGGGTCCGCGCCAGCGCGGCCCGATGGCAGGCTCCGGCGTAACCCGCCTTTCTGTTGCGCGCTGAACGGCGCTTCGGTCGGGCACGCGACCCGGTTCAACCATCCCCCCGGCCCCGCGCGAGCGCCCGGCGACCGCCGATGGCCGTTTGCGGCCATTGACTGACGGTCGTCATTGCGTTGTGCTTGTCGCGGACTAAAACGTCCTTATCGCGGACTAAGACGCGCCGGAGGGGCCCGGCGCGAAGCAAGAGACGACACAGGGGGAAAGCATGGCCGATCAGAGCGCGGAATCCGTCTCCCATGCCGTCAAGCGCGACCTGCGGCTCGATCTGTTCCGCGGCGCAGGGCTGTGGATGATTTTCCTCGACCACATTCCGCACGACATCGTGGCCTGGCTGACGCTGCGCAATTACGGCTTCAGCGACGCCGCCGAATTCTTCGTGTTCATCTCCGGCTATCTGGCCGGCTTCATCTACGGTCCGATCGTGCGCACCGGCCATTTTCTCGCGGCCACCAAGCGGCTCTTGAAGCGCGCCTCGGAAATGTACGTGGCCCACATCATGCTGTTCCTGCTGTTCACGGCGCAGATCGCGCGCACGGTCCGGAAATTCGACAACCCGATGTATGCCGATGAATTCAACGTCCACAATTTTCTCGAGCACCCCGACGTGCTGATCGGGCAGGCGCTGACGCTGCGCTACAAGCCGGTCAATCTGGACGTGCTGCCGCTGTATATCGCGCTGATCGCGGCGTCGCCGCTGATCCTGTGGTGCCTGGTGCGCCGCCCGAACTGGACCCTGCTCGCCTCCGCCGTGCTGTACGTCGCGACGCGCTGGTTCGACTGGAATCTCGCTTCCTATCCGGCCGGCACCCACTGGTACTTCAATCCGTTCGCCTGGCAATTGATGTTCGTGTTCGGGGCCTGGTGCGGCGTCGGCGGCGCCGCCAGCTGCGGTTCATCATCCAGTCCCGCGCGGCGCTGGCACTGGCGGCGGCGTGGATTCTGTTTGCCCTCGTGATCGTCCTGACCTGGCATGTCCCGCTTTTGGATGCATCGGTGCCGAAATGGATGATCAAGGCGATCTACCCGATCGACAAGACCGATCTCGACATGCTGCGCTTCACCCATTTCCTCGCGCTGGCGCTGGTGGTCGCCCGGTTTCTGCCGCGCGACTGGCCGGCGCTCGGCTCGAAATGGCTGCGTCCGCTGATCCTGTGCGGCCAGCATTCGCTCCCGATCTTCTGCTTCGGCGTGTTCCTGTCCTTTGGCGCGCACTGGATCCTGATGCAGTACACACGGGGCGTCTGGGAGCAACTGGCCGTCAGCGCCGGCGGCATCCTGATCATGGTCGCGGCGGCGTGGCTGCTGGACCGGGCGGCGAAGGTGCCCAATCTGTTCGTCGATGCGTCCGAGCCCGAGGCCACCCCCGCCAAGATCGACCGGATCGCGGCCTAGCCGCATGATCGGTTCTGATTGAATCAGAACCGATCATGCTCCAGATTCTTGTTTTGACGCGTTTTCTTCACGCGAACCGGTATCCACCCCGCATCACGTGCGGGGCAGGCTTTCGCTCGAAAACGCTCTAGCGTCCTCGCGCCAGCGACTTCCACCGTTCCGCCGCCTCGATCGCCGGCCCCCATAGGCCTTCCGCTGGCTGGCCGCGATGCAGCGCCTTGCCGACTTCGCAGATCGCCATGAAGGCGGACGATCGCGCCTCCTCGACCTCCAGGGGCTGTTCGCCGTCGCCCTGAACCAGCCCGGCCAGCCCGTTCAGGATCGGCAACGCGGTTTGCGCCGTTTCGCGCTCAGCGGCCTTCAGGGCTTCGATGATGGTTGCGGCTTTTTCTGAATCGGTCATGGGGGGAAGCTTACTCCGCCTTGAGGCCGGCCGCACGGGCTACCCTTCGTGGCAGCCATGCTATCGCAAATCGCGTGGCCTGAACGCAACCCCTGCGAACGTCTCCGGCATGTCACATCCAGCCTCAAAACTAAAAAAACCGATGCCGTCGTTTTTCGCGCAAATTTCCGCCGCGATCGGCTGACTAGATCGGTATCACCAGCGCCCGAGGATTTGTATCTCGTATTTCGGGGGACGACATGCGACCTGCCAGCCTTCGCTTGCCCAAAAATACCCTGTTTCAAGGCGATGCGACGAGACCGGATCTCGACGCCCTGCAAACGGCGAAGGCGAGACAGGACGAATCCCACCAGAAACTCGACAAGTTCATCAAGGCCGCGCTCGCCGAGCTCAGCGGCGAAGAGCGCGCCGGCTAGAGCCAGATCGGTTCTGATCGGATCGGCGCGCAGGGCCGGTTTGCCACGCGTGACATCGCGCACCGGGAAATTGGGTTCGCCAAGTATTGGGGTGACCAAGTATCGGACTTACCAGGTATAGCGCACCCGCGCGGTGCCGATGTAGGTCTGCGAGTGCGGGCTGAACTCGGCGTCGAACTTGCCGGCGATCGAGATCCCGTTCCTGTAACTCACCTCGGCGACGGCCGAGGCGAGCAGCAGATCGCGCGCCGGCGGGGCCCCGGTTTCGGTCCAGCTCGATCCGGGCAGCGACAGGAAGCTCGGGGTGTAGCGCAGGTCGGACCAGTTGTCGTGCGCCCAGGCGGCGCGGCTGCGCAGCGACAGGATCGCGCCGTCGGCAACCGCGAACGGCCGGTCGAACCAGGCGCCGAGCTCGGTGCGGATCACGGTCGTGGTATGCGCGTCATAACTCAGCGCGAAAATCGACGAGCCGGAGACAGCGGTTTCGCTGTAGGACGGCGTGCGGAACGCCTGCATCTGGAAGGCGGCGTAGGGCGTGAGCCCGAATCCGGTCAGGTCGAGGACGCCCGGAATGGCGAAACGATAACCGCCCTCGATGCGGCCGCCGATGTTGTTGGCGGAGAAGCCGGCGGTGAGGTGGTCGATGCCCGCCACGGTCACCACCCGGTCGGTCGACACCTGATGCCAACCGTAGGCGAGCGCTGCCGACACATACGCCGCATCAACGCGCGTCAGACTATAGATGGCCGACTGGAACATGTCGCTGTGTCCGCCGCCGAGCCCATCGGGCAAGCCATAATTGGTGCTGCCACCGCCCAGCGCGAAGCCGACCACGGTGTAGGGCGTGACACGGTAGTCGAGACCGGTCGCGACGCCGTAGGCGCGCGCCGTCAGATCGTGACTGCCGGCCGACGCATTGCCGCTCAGATTGCTCTGGCCGCCATAGGCCGCGGCCCAAACACTCCAGCGGCGCGGATCGGCCACGGCCTGGTTCAGCGCCTTGTAAACCGGGGCCTTGTAATACAGCGGCGGCCGAGCCGGCGGGTTCTCCGGCACCAGGCCGCGGTTGTCCGCGAACGGATTGGTCACCAGCGACAGGAACGAGTTCATCGCCTGGGTTCCCGCCTGCGCGACGCCGGTGCCGGTCTCGCCCTGAAGCTGCGTCAGCGTGTTCGCCAGATCCGCAGGCGACAGGTTGAAGAAGTTCAGAAACCCGAGCGGCAATACGCCCCCGTTGGCGACGAAACTGTCCATGGCATTTGCCGTCGCGCGCTGACTGGCATTGGCCGCCGCTGGCAGCAGAGACGCGATGAGCGGAGCGCCGGTCGGCCCGAACAGAACCCCGCCGCCGCCGCCAACGCCTGCGAGATCGCACAGACTGATCGTGTTGGTATCCAGCGTGACCGCACCGCTCCGTGCCCAGGCGGCGCCGCAGGTGATCCTGGCGCCGGTGTTCAGCGTGATGCTCGCCTGTGCGAGGATGTCGCCTGCGAACGATGTGGTCGTGCCGAGCGTCGCCGAGCTGCCGACCCTCCAAAACACATTGCCACCTTGCGCGCCATTGATCAGCGCAACAAGCGAAGCGCTGGCAGTAGTCAGCGAGCTTCCGATGTTGAAGATGAAGACCGAGTTGGGGTTGCCCAAGCCGTTGAGGGTGAGTGCGCCCGTCAACTGCGCCGCCGAACTGAAATTATAAACGCCCGGTATCAGCGTGAGGCCGCCCAGGTTCTGACCCGTCAGGTTTATCGTGGTAGGCCTGCCCGCCAGCGTATTATAGGCCGTCGCGAGGTCGACCTGAGCCTGGATCGCGATGGCGTCGTTGATGTGCTGCGTCGCTCCCGGGCCGGTCAAAATTCCCGGGGGAAATCCGGTGATCGAACTGCCCGGGCCGACGCCGAGGTTGCCGGGGTTCGCGGCGGTTCCGGTGAGAATGGTGGAGCCGGTGTTGGTGACCGCCGAGGCGCCCAGCACCGCGAAGCTCGCCACCGTTCCCAGCGCGGGCGCCTGCGCATGAACCGGCGATGCCGGGGCCAATATCGTCAGGCCGAGGGTCGCCACGGCGGCGGTCAGACACCGGGAGCAGTGCCGGCGCGAAACGGCTGAGTAACTCGTCTTCATGGGCGTTCCCAATCGTTCAAGCTGAGCATGGGAGGGATCAAATACCGAGCCCGACACGACTCGCGCCCCAGCCGACGCCTACAACTGAGACGCTGTCGCGCAGACGGTACATTTGTCCGGCTTTTTGAAAAGGACTATCGAGCGAATGGCGCGTTCAGGCAACGTTTTCTAGCCGCAGGTGACAAATATGTCGCTTGCAACCCGTGCGCTTACGGAACTTTGCACGGCCGCAGTCCCCGAATCTGATCAATATTGATCACATCGCGATTCCGGATGCACCGCCATCCCAGTCCGGAACGAGGCAGATTCAATTAACAATCGAATGATCGCAGCTGCGAGGACTCACGCCTTCGCTTCGATCACCTCGAGCACGCGCGGCGGCGACATCGGCAGGCTGTAGAAGCGTTTTCCCAGCGCGTTGTGGATGGCGTTGGCGACGGCGGCCATGACAGGCACCAACGGCACCTCGCCGACGCCCTTGACGCCCTGCGGATGTTTCGGATTGGGCACTTCGACCATCACGGTATCGAGCATCGGCAGGTCGGAACATACCGGCATGCGATAGTCGAGGAAGCCGGGGTTATCGACCTTGCCATCCCTGTTGTAGATATATTCCTCGTTGAGCGCCCAGCCGATGCCTTGCGCGACGCCGCCCTGCATCTGGCCCTCGACATAGCCGGGGTGGATGGCGCGGCCGACGTCCTGCACGGCGGTGTAGCGGATCACGCGGACGATGCCGAGTTCAGGGTCGACCTCGACGTCGCAGATGTGCGTGCCAAAACCGCCCTCGGCGCCTTCGGTGTTGAGCTGCACGCCGGCGCCGATCGGCCCACCCATCTGCGGGGCTTTTGCGGCAAGCTCGGCCAGGGTCAGCGGCTCGAACTTTCCGGCGTTGGGGCTCGCCGGATGCGCCGCGCCGTTTTCCCATTTCACCGCCTCGGGATCGATCTCCCAGATCTTTGCCGCGCGCTCGCGCAAGGTGGTGATGATCTTGTCGGTGGATTGCGTCACCACCATTGCAGAGGCGAACAGCACGCGGCTGCCGCCGGTCAGGTTGGAGAAGCCGATGGTCGCGGTGTCGCCGATCAGGACCGAGACGCGGCGGTAGTCGATGCCGAGCAGCTCGGCGCAGATGTTGGCGATCGCGGCGCGCGAGCCGCCGATATCGGGATGGCCCGTGGTGACCACGACGTTGCCGTCCTCGGTGATGTTGACCTGTGCCGAGGATTCGCCGCCGGCGTTGAACCAGAAGCCGGAGGCGACGCCCCTGCCCTGTAGTTTCCCGAGCGGCGCGCTGTAGTGCGGATGCGCTCTTGCGGCCTGCAGTGTCTCGACATAACCGATGCGCGGAAACACCGGGCCGAACGCGGCCTTGGTGCCCTGCCTGGCGGCGTTCTTCAGCCGCAGCTCCAGCGGATCCATCTTCAGCGCTTCGGCGAGCTCGTCCATGACGCACTCCACCGCATAGGCGCCGATCGGCGCGCCCGGCGCACGATAGGCCGCGACCTTGGAGCGGTTGGAGAGCACGTCGAAGCCGACCGACAGCACGTTCGGAATATCGTAGGGCGAAAAGCTGCAGCCGACCGCGCCGCGGATCGGCGAGCCCGGCAGCGCGCCGGCCTGCAGATAGAAAGTGCCTTGAGCTGCGACGATGCTGCCGTCCTTCTTCGCGCCGATCTTGACCGTGCTCTTCGAGCCTGATGTAGGCCCCGTCGCCCGCATCACCTCTTCGCGGGTCATCACCATCTTCACCGGACGGCCGGATTTCTTCGCAAGCAAGGTCGCGAGCGGCTCCAGATAGACGATGGTCTTGCCGCCGAAACCGCCGCCGATCTCGGCCGGGATGGCGCGGATGTCGCTCTGGGGAATGCCGGTCAGATACGCCGTCATCGCGCGCACCATGAACTGGCCCTGGCTCGAGCTCCAGATCGTGGTCTTGTTGTCGGGCGCGACGCTGATCAGGCAGGCGTGCGGCTCGATATAGCCCTGATGCACCGGACGGGTGGTGAAGCTGCGCTCGATGACCACTTCGGCCTGCTTGAATCCCTCGGCGATGTCGCCTTTCTTGACTTCGAGTCGGCCTGCGATGTTCGACGGTTTTCCTTCGAACTTGATGAACTCGTGCAGAACGGGCGCATCGGGCGTCAGCGCGTCGTCGATCTCGATCGACCACGGCAGTACCTCGTAGTCCACTTCGATAAGCTCGCAAGCCCTGGCCGCAATCGCCTCGGTGGTGGCGGCAACGGCTGCGACGGGATGGCCGGGGAACAGCGCCTTGTCGCGCGCCATCACGTTGCGGCACATCCAGCGCATGTCCTGGATGCCGAGCATGACAGACTTGTCGACCGGGAAGTCGACGATGTCGCGCGAGGTGACCACGGCCTTGACGCCCGGCAGCGCCTCGGCCTTCGAGGTGTCGATCGATCGGATGCGCGCGTGCGGATGCGGGCTGCGCAGGATCTTGCCCCAGATCATGCCGGGCATGTTGGTGTCGGCGGCAAATGCCGCGCGGCCCGTGACCTTGTCGGCGCCGTCGGGGCGAATGGTGCGCTGGCCGATCCACTTGTTGTTGGTGATGATATTCATTGCCAGGACTCCCTAGTTCCCTGCTCCCGCATGTCGGAAGCGGTTTCCAGGACCGCCCGGACAATCTTGTCGTAGCCGGTGCAGCGGCAGAGATTGCCGGCGAGCCAGAACCGCACCTCTTCCTCGCTCGGCTTCGGATTTTTCCTGAGCAAGGCGTCGGAGGCGACCAGCATGCCGGAGGTGCAGATGCCACACTGCAGTGCCGCCAATTCCAGGAATTTCTGCTGCAGCGGATGCAGGTGCTCGCCGTGGGCCATGCCCTCGATGGTGCGGATATCCTGGCCCTCGGCCTCCACCGCGAGCATCAAACAGGAACAGACCAGGCGATCGTCCAGCGTAATGCTGCAGGCGCCGCAATCGCCGGACGAACAGCCTTCCTTCGAACCGGTCAGGCCAAGCGGCCCGCGCAGCGCATCGAGCATGGTGTCGCCGGGCTCGCAGAGAAATTCCGCCGGCTCGCCGTTGATGGTGGTGGAAACGTGCAGTTTTGCCATGGTCTCAATTTCCCAACCTCAGTTTTCGCGGGCGCGCCGGGCGGCGATCGCGGCCGTGCGCCTGAGCAGCACGCCGGCGATTTTGGTGCGGTAGACGATGGTGCCCCGCTTGTCGTCGATCGGACGGCAGGCGGCGCTGCAGGCGTTCGCCGCGGCATTGAGCGCGGCATCGTCGAGCTTGCTGCCGATCAGCGCCTTGGCCGCCGCCTCGACCAGCAGCACGGTCGGCGCCACCGCGCCGAGCCCGACCCGCGCCGCGCTGCAGACGCCGCCCTTCAGCGTGAGGCTGACGCCGACGCCGACCACGGCGATGTCCATTTCGGTGCGCGGAATCATGCGCAGATAGGCGTCGCCGGAGCCCGGCGGCCGCGTCGGCAGCGTGAAGCTGACGAGAATCTCGCCCGGCAAGAGATTCGTGCGGCCCGGACCGGCCGGCACTTTCTCCACCGGCAGTTCGCGGCGCCCGTTCGGCCCCTGCACCGTGACGATGGCGCCGGCGGCGACCATCGCCGGCACGCTGTCGCCGGCCGGCGAGCCGTTGCAGAGATTGCCGCCCGCCGAGGCCCGTCCCTGCACCTGGGTGGAGCCGATCAGGTTGACCGCCTCCAGCACGCCGGGCCAGACCTCGCCGAAGCGCGGATGCTCGGCGAGTACTGCCCCCGGGACGGCGGCGCCGATGCGGAAACCGCCATCGGCGGTTTGCTCGATCGCCGTCATCTCGGCGATTTTCTTGATGTCGACGATCAGGCCGGGCTTCACGCTGCCGGCACGCATCTGCACCAGAAGATCGGTGCCGCCGGCCAGGATGCGCGCAGCACTTCCGCCCGCCGCAAACGCGCTGACCGCCTCATTGAGCGTGCTCGGCGCCAGATATCGAATATCGGTCATGGTCGTTCCGCCGTCTCCCTGAGTGCCCCGGGTGATGTTGGCTCACCGTTCTCGGGCCTTGCGCGAGGCGGCAGCCTACACGGGCAGGAACGATAGGAACAGCCTCCAGGGCCGGTTCAAACGGCGGGCTCCCATGCGTCGCGAGCAGAAAGCGCAAACCCTCAATCCGCTGGGGACCAAATGGCGCATTCACGGCTGCTTGTTTGCAAAGCCGTCTCTGCAATTGCATACTCGATCGCACGAAACGTTCTCTTGGCACTTGAGGAAGATACACAATGGCGGACGCCGATCTGGATGTCGTAATCCGGCAGCTTGCGAAGCAGCAACACAAGAGCCTGATGGCGGCTGCAAAGAGCCGGCGTGATCGGTACATCAGCCTCGCCGCCAAGGCAAAGGACAAGCCGACCACGGATCGCTACAAGCAGATCGCGAAGGATACGATGGAGCAGGCCAGCTTCGCCGCCAAGCGGCTGCAGATTTCCGCTGACAATGCCGCCGACAGTTACGCCCGCTCGATGCGAAATGCCGCGGCCGAGCACGCCGCCAAGAACGCGGCAGAGAAGAAGGCCGTCAAGAAGAAGGCGATCAACAAGAAGGCGCTCAAGAAGACAAGATCCTGATCGGCCATCGCGTCGCAGCGGCGGACTACGCTCACGCCGATCCGCCCCGCTGAATCACAACGGCGTCGTCCGCAGAAGATCGATGAGCGCACGCTGCACCGCGGGGTTCTGCTTGGCCGGGATACGCTTCAGGCCCCGCTCGCCGACCGCGAAGCTGTGGAACGCTTTGCCTTCATCCGCATTTGCTCTCCCGGAAACACGGGAGTGCGGATCGTGAAGCCGACCTTCTTGACCGTTGTCGCCTTCCTCGCCGTGATCGCGTTCCTGGCGCTGTTCCTGGCGGACCGGGAAATGCAGGCCGGCATTCGGCGGCTTTCCAATTATACCTTCTCGCCACGCTCCGCGCTCGACGCGGACCGGAGCCTGAGGCGCGTCAACGAGCGCAGCCGATTCCGCGCTGCCGGGCTTGAGCGAGCCAGCCTGCCGCCATACGCCGGGGAGCAAGGTTCGGAACAATGAGAAAGGGCCGCCGGGAATATGTTCCGACGGCCCTCCGGGCTCAAAATTGATTGGGAATGGCAACCGCGCTCAGCCCCGGTGCCTGAAGCATAGCCGGCTCTCGCCGCCTTTGTGGAGTCCAAAATCCTGTTCCGCCCGAGGAACAGGGGAGCTGTTGTCGCAGCGCCCCGGAATTCCGGTACCGCCCCCAGGCGAAACCTGCCTCTTTATCGCTGCTGAACGGCGGACTACGGTTGCGTTTTCGCCGGATGGTCGGGAGGCCTGATGCGCACCGAAATAGCCCTCGCCACCCTGGCCGTGCTCCTTGCCACCGCAAACAGCCACGCGGAGGACAACAACAGGGCCTGCATCGTGAAGGCCACCGAAGCCTTGCCGCACATTGCCGGGCTCGTGGTCAAGAAGACCCGGACCCGCCCCGTTCCCGCGGAGATCATGGCGACATGGCGGGGTCAGACACGGCCGGTCATGGTGGACGTGGATATCATCGCGGCGGGCGCGGCAGAGACCTATTCATATATCTGTGTGCTGACCAACAAGACCGCGTTCGTGCGCCGGGTCATGAGTTAGCCAACACAGCACCGTCGTCCCGCGGCCGCCTGCCGAACGCCGTTCCGGTGATGACCTTATCCCGCCGTGATGCTACGACGACATCAGCTCTGGCGCATTGGCGCATATCCGGTAACCGCATGCGATTCTTTTCAAAGACACGATTGGTTCTTGGCGCAGCCTTGTTGGCGCTGTTGGGTGTCATGCTGGTATGGGGCCCCCGGCCGGCACCCGCTCAGCCCATGCCGGCGCCGGCGAGGCCGATCGCAGCAGCCCCCTCCCCCCGCGCCGCCTCCTGCCACAACGGCCTTTCGTTCGACCGCTTTCTCGTCGAGCTGAAACAGCAGGCGGTTGCCGCCGGTGTCTCGCAGCGCGCGCTCAGCGAGACCGCGCCCTACCTGGTCTACGACCAGGGCATCGTCAACCGCGACCGCGGCCAGCGCGTGTTCGGGCAGGCGTTCACCGAGTTCGCCGGGCGCATGGCTGCGGCCTACCGGATGCAGCAGGGTCAGGCCAAGATCAAAACCCACGCCGCCGCCTTCGCGCGCGCCGAGAAGGAGTACGGCGTGCCGCCGGCGGTCATCGCCGCGTTCTGGGGGCTGGAAAGCGATTTCGGCGCCAACATGGGCAATCTGCCGACGCTGCGCTCGCTGGTGTCGCTGGCCTATGACTGCCGCCGCTCCGAGCGGTTTGCGGGCGAGACCATCGCCGCACTGAAGATCATCGACCGCGGCGATCTCACGCCTGACGAAATGGTCGGCTCCTGGGCCGGCGAATTGGGACAGACGCAATTTCTGCCGACGCATTACTTCACCTACGCCGTCGATTACGACGGCGACGGCCGCCGCGATCTCCTGCGCAGTGCCGATGACGTGATCGGCTCGACCGCGAACTACATCGCCACCGGGTTGAAATGGCGGCGCGGCGAGCCCTGGCTGCAGGAAGTGCGCGTGCCCTCTCAACCGAATTTTCCTTGGGACCAGGCCGACCTCACGATTCAATTGCCGCGCTCGAAATGGGCGCAGCTCGGCGTCACCTATGCCGACGGCAAGGCGCTGCCGAATGACGAACTGCCGGCCTCGCTGCTGCTGCCGATGGGCCGGATGGGACCGGCGTTCCTGGCTTATGCCAATTTCGCGGCTTACACCGAGTGGAACAACTCGCTGATCTACTCCACCACCGCCGGTTATCTTGCCGCACGGATCACCGGTGCGGCGCCGATGCATCGTCCCGCAGCACCGGTGGCGCAGCTGCCGTTCAACGAACTGCGCGAATTGCAGCAACTCCTGGTGCGCGCGGGCTTCAATGTCGGCAAGGTCGACGGCGTGATGGGCCAGCAGAGCCGCAGCGCGGTCAAGGCGATGCAGATCAAATACGGCCTCCCCGCGGATTCCTGGCCCACCGCCGAACTGCTGGCGCGGATGCGCGGGCCCCGCGCGCAACCGCTGGCGGCCGGCGCCGCAGGTGCCGCGGCTGCGCGGTAGCCTCTATTTCCGTCATTGCGAGGCCCAGCTTACTTTCCTCGCGCGACCCGTTGGTTGGCAATGACGCGAAAATGTCCGAACCATAGTAACGACTCCCAATCAACCGAAAGAGCAACCCATGTCCTTCTACGACGCGACCGTGCCCGCCTTCCTGCAAATTCTCGGCAGCCTCACCGGGCTTCTCACCAAGGCCGAGGCGCACTGCAAGGCCAAGAATATCCAGCCCGAGGTGCTGCTCTCCGCGCGGCTTTATCCGGACATGCTGCCGTTCAGCCGCCAGATCCAGCTCGTCTGCGATTT
This sequence comes from Bradyrhizobium sp., assembly GCF_017881085.1. GTDB lineage: Bacteria > Pseudomonadota > Alphaproteobacteria > Rhizobiales > Xanthobacteraceae > Bradyrhizobium. The sequence goes on along the minus strand of NZ_JADGRI010000088.1, from coordinate 3,959 downwards.
CGCGGGCAAGAGCTGCGCGCGACTCACGCACGGCGAGGTGCCGACCACGCCCGATACCGAGAAGAGCTTCGATGAACTGAAGCAGCGGCTCGCCAGGACCATCGACTATGTCAGGACGTTCAAGCCGGCGCAGTTCGACGGTGCCGACACGCGCGACGTGACTTTTCCGGTGGGACCGACGAACATGACCCTGAAGGGCCAGCAATTCGCCAGCGGCTATGCCTTCCCGAATTTCTACTTCCACGCCGCCATCGCCCACGGCATCCTGCGTCACAACGGCGTGGAAATCGGCAAGCGGGATTTTCTCGGCGTGAGCCAATAATTCGGGATGAGCCAATAATATTGTCATTCCGGGGCTCGCGAAGCGAGAACCCGGAATGACGACAATAAACCGCGAAGGCGCCGCTCGGGAGACTGCCTATACCGCGCTGTCGCTGATTTCGAATGAATCTTCCTATGTCGATGCGCATGCTGTTTCTTGAGGCAGGTCATCTTGCCGGCATCGTGCGGGGCTAGACTGCGCTTTTCGAATGGCTCGCGGCTTGCCACGGCCTTCCGCAGTGCACAACTCACTTGTATCTTCCTCACCTTCCCTGCCTCCACCGAAAGCAACAAAAATGAGCACGCCGTCCAAACTCTTCGAGCCCTATAAACTTGGCCCGATCACGCTTGCCAACCGCCTCGTGATGGCGCCGCTGACGCGCAACCGCGCCGTCGCCGGCCTGGTGCCGAGCCCGCTGGCGGTGGAATATTACGCACAGCGCGCTTCCGCCGGCCTGCTGATCACCGAAGCGAGCCAGATCTCGCAACAGGGCCAGGGCTATCAGGACACGCCCGGCATCTACTCCAAAGAACAGGTCGCCGGCTGGCGCAAGGTCACGGACCGCGTGCACGAGCGCGGCGGGCGCATCTTCATCCAGCTCTGGCATGTCGGCCGCATCTCGCACACCTCGCTGCAGCCGAACAATGGCGCGCCGGTCGCGCCGTCGGCGATCCCCGCCAAGGGCAAGACGTTCGTCAATAACAGCTTCGCCGATGTATCGGAGCCACGCGCGCTGACGCTGGAGGAAATTCCCGGAATTATCGAAGGCTTCAAGCGCGGCGCCGCGAACGCGATCGAGGCCGGTTTCGACGGCGTCGAGATCCATGGCGCCAACGGCTATCTCCTGGACCAGTTTGCCAAGGACGGCGCCAACAAGCGCACGGACGCCTATGGCGGATCGATCGAGAACCGCGCGAAGTTGATGCTCGAGGTCTCCAAGGCGGTTTCAGCCGAAGCCGGGGCAGAGCGCACCGGCATCCGCATCTCGCCGGTGACGCCGGCCAACGACATCTCCGATTCCAACCCGCAGCCGCTGTTCGACTACATCGTCGATCGTCTCAACGCCTTGAAGCTCGTCTACATCCACGTCATCGAAGGCGCCACCGGCGGCCCGCGCGACATCGCGCCGTTCGACTACGCTTCGCTGCGCAAGCGCTTTTCGGGCGCCTACATGGCCAACAACGGCTATGATCTCGAACTCGCCAACAAGGTGCTCGCGGCTGACGAAGCCGACCTGATCGCGTTCGGAAAACTGTTCATTTCGAATCCCGACCTGGTCGAACGCTTCAAGCGCGGCGCGCCGCTGAACGCGCCGGACAAGGCGACCTTCTACGGCGGCGGCGCCAAGGGCTATACGGATTATCCGACGCTGAGCGCAGCGCTGGACCCGGCGGAGTAAGGAGCCGCGTTAGCGCGAACCCGGAATCTCGCGAAATCAATTTCGAGATTCCGGGTTCGACGCTTCGCGTCGCCCCGGAATGACACTTCAATAGCATGGACGCGACGGGTTGCAGGCCCGCCTCGTTGTTCTAATGTGCCGGCATGAGCAAGCCCGCCGCCGAGGACATCGTTCGCCGCGCCACCGCCGCCTTCAATGCCGGTAACCGCGACGAAGCGCGCGAACTGTGCGAGCAGGGCTTGGCCGGCCATCCCGGCGATCCCATGCTCAGCCATCTGCTGGCTGCGGTGCTGTTTTCGCAGGGCGAGATCGAGTCCGCCCGCGGCCATGTCGAGACCAGTCTCGCAAAACGGCCCGGCAATGCCGCCGCCCATCTGCTTGCCGCACGCATCGCCCGCGCCGCCAAGGATTTTGACGCAGCGTTATCTCACCTCGATCGCGCGATCGCGATGGCGCCGCAGCGGGAGGGATTCCTGGAAAAGGCGCGCACGCTCGACCAGGCAAGTCACTACCAGGCAAGCCTGCGGACCGCCACGCGCGAGGCGTGGCAGGCGATCCTGAAAATCGTGCCGCAGAACATCGAGGCCGCGGCGCGGCTCGGGCGGCTGGCATGGGAGGATGGCGATCATGCGCTTGCCGCATCGCTGCTGGAACGCGCGGTGGCGGGTGATGCCCCCGCATCGGCCTGGTTCGATCTCGGCCTGGTCCGGCAGGATTTGCGCGACTACGACGCCGCAGCCACGGCCTACCGCAAGGCGCTGGAACAAAAGCCTGATCATGCCGAGGCCGCGCTCAACCTCGGCACCGTGCTGCAGGAGAAGGGCGACCTCGACGGCGCCATGCGCGCTTACGCGGAAGCCTATCGGCTGCGCCCGACCATGTTCGGCACCATCGCGATGGCGCTGACCTCGGCGCCGCACGGGCGGCTGTGGCTGGATGAAGCCGCATTGCGCCGCTCGCTGAGCGGTTAGAGCTGGCAGATCAAGCTCGGCCCCTTCGCGCGCGAAACCGTTTGCGATAGACGCCGGGCGTGGCCAGCACTTCGGAAACGGTCTTTGTAAAGGCCGCCTGGTGCGCCTCATCAAAGCTCTCGAAGACGAGTTCGGGTGCCGCGCGCGGCACCGCGAAGCATTGCGCCACCGGCGTGCCCTTCGGCAGCACGCCGGAGAAATCAGGTTGCGTCCACAGCGCCGGAAAATTGATGCCGCCATCGTAAAAGCGATCGGCGTCCACCAGTCCTGAAATCAGGCGAAACGGCAACTCATCGCGATTCACCGGATGGGTGGCGAACAGCGACCAGCCGGGTTCGAGCTCGATAGTCCAGAAACTGTTGAATTTGATCGCGGCCTGCCCTGGCTTCGCGAACGGCGCTTGCGCGAACTGCGCCGGGACGTGAAAGCTGAGGGGCGCGCGCGGATGCCCCGATGTCGCCGGCTCCGGAATGTCCCACTGCCACGAGAACGCGCCGCGCTCGACGAGGACGTCGCAAGGCAGCAGGATCAGGACGCCATAGGCCATGGCGTCGACAAAGGGCGGGCACTGCTTGACGGTGCGGATCTCACGGCCGTGAATTTCCGAATGCGCTTTCGCGGGCATCGCGCGCAGCCAGTCCGGCAGGCTCCCGCGCGCCGGCACCGGCCGCGGCAGATGCTCCGACAATGCCGGATCGCAACGAAAGACCATGCGCATGGCGGGCTCCTCAGGTCGGACGAGCAGTTATTATATCGTCATTCCGGGATGCGCACCTTGGCCCAGGCCCGGAATCCATAACCACGATCGGGGGTTATGGATTCCGGGCTCGCGCTTCGCGCGCCCCGGAATGACGATCTCATATAAAGGCGCAAGCAAAAAGGCCGGGATCGCTCCCGGCCTTCGCTGCTTTCGTTGCGCCAACCTCAGTTCGAGGCGCGCTTCGGCGGGGACGCCGGCCACGACTTGATCAGGGTGTCGTAGTCGACGGTTTCGCCCTTCGGCTTCTCGTTGGCGAGCTTGCGCTGGGGCGCGATGTTGCCGTCCTTGGCGGACTTCGCGAACCAGTACTCGGCGGTTTCCTTCTTGTTGAGCTTCGGTCCGCAGGCGCCCTGGACGCCGGATTTCTCCAGACGTTCCATCACCGAATCCTGGGCGGCGGCGAGCGAATCCATCGCGGCCTGCGGCGTCTTCGCACCGGACGACGCATCGCCGATGTTCTGCCACCACAATTGCGCAAGCTTCGGATAATCCGGCACGTTGTTGCCG
>NZ_JADGRI010000330.1 GCF_017881085.1 Bradyrhizobium sp. | reverse complement strand
AAGCTCGCCCTGCCATCCCATCGCGCGCACGACGCCGCCGCGTCCACCGCATCCCGTCCCAACGTTCGTGACGATGGCCAACGCCCCTTCCTTGGGGACAGGATGGCGGGAGCTTTAAAAGTGATTTGCCCGACGACGAAAGCGGAAATTAGCCCGTCGGGTTGTTTTGTCGCAGGCCTGGCCCGCAGGATTGCGCTTGCACGGGGAGCGGCTTTTCTCCGACCTCATCATGAAATTTTTGACCGAAAATTCGGTCAGCGCGTAGCAACCATTAAAGGATCGGTTAGGCGAAGCCGTAACCCACCGACACGGCCGAGACGTTGCGATGGGTTTCGCTTCGCTCTACCCATCCCACGCGCTCCCACCCAGAACCGATCCGGCGACGACCTTCATGGCCGGGATTGCGCTCGCAGCGCGCGCAAGGCCAGCCGCGCGACGCCGACGGCTGCCTCCTCGCTCTCGGACGTGAGAACAGGCACGCCGAGCATGGTTGCTCGGATACGGCTCCAAATCCGGTTCGCCGCGCCGCCACCGACCGTCGTTACGCAAGTCGGTTGCGGGCCTCCGAATTCAGCCAGGCGCCGGTAGCCAAGCGCTTCGATTCTGGCGATACCTTCGAGCAGCCCGTGCAGAAACAAGGCATCGTCATCGGGGCGCGGCGTCACCCGCGGCTCGAATGTCGGATCGTTGATCGGAAAGCGCTCGCCGCGCGCCGGCAACGGATAGTAATCGAGACCACTGGCAATGCCCGGATCTATCAGGCGGCTGTTCTCGCGGATCTCTCCCGCCGTGAAGAACCGCGCCAGCACGGCGCCCCCTGTGTTGGAGGCGCCACCGGCTAGCCACAGGTCTCCAATCCGATGGCTGTAGATGCCATATTCCGGGGCGAACACGGGTTGTTCGCTCGAAAGTTTCAAAACCAGTGTCGAGCCAAGCGACGTGACGGCGTGGCCAGGCTTGTCGGCGCCGGTCGCAAGGAAAGCTGCGCATCCGTCCGTCACGCCCGCGACAACGACCGCCCGGCTTGGCAAGCCAAACCGTCTCGTCGCTTCTGCAGACACCTGGCCGATGATGGTGCCGGCCGGAACTACCGTTGGCAGTTTCCCTGGCTCAACCCCGGTGGCCGCTATCCAGTCCGGCCAGGCCCTGGCGACCGGGTCGTAACCAGTCTTCAGGGAGTTGCTTTCGTCGCTGATATCGAACTGTCCTGAGAATTGCCCAGCGATCCAGTCTGCCTGATGAAGGATTTTTTTGACGCGTCTTGCCCGCTGCAGATGAATTGCGCGGGCGAGCGGCGAAGTCGCGCCGTGAACGGCGCTGTGAACCGGGGCAGCACGCTGGACCGCGGTGACGGATTCGTCATCGGCCCGGTCGTTGTAGAGACTGCCCGCCGTAACGGGTACGCCACAATCATCGACCGCGACGAGTGTGCCGGATGTGCCGTCCACCGCAAGCGCTCGCACCCGCGAGATATCCACGGTTGAGGCGAGCCGCGTCATCGCGTCGTCGAGCGCACGGCCCCACACCGCGGCATCCTGCGTGATCCGATGGCCGTCGCGATGGGCCGCCGGCATGGTCGACGTAACGAAGGCCGAAACCCGGGCGTCGTGATCGATCGCCGCCACCCGTACACCCGAGGTGCCTACATCGACGCCCAGCACAAGATCGCTCATGGGTCCTCGGGTCAAGCGACAGTCGTTTTCTAATCAAATCCGACACGGCCGCGACGTTGCGATGAGTTTCGCTCGCTCTACCCATCCTGCGCGCCGCTTCGGGGTATTGCCGACGATCCGCGGCGGCGGGCAAACAAGAACGCCTCTTCCTCGCGCCGCACCTATTGCAGGAGAACCGGCAGATTGAGCGGGCCGCGGAAACCGAACCCGTGCCAGCGCACGCCCGCGGGATCAGGCAACGTCATGTTGGGGAAGCGCTCGAACAGCATGGGCAACAGGATCGCGCCAACGGTTCGCCGCGACAGGTGCGCGCCGGCGCAGTGATGCGGGCCGCTGCCAAAGGCCTGGTGAGGGTTGGGGTCGCGCAGCCCGTCATAGTTTTCGCCATCGTCGAAGACGTCCTCGTCTCGATTGGCCGACGCCTGGATCGTCATCACGGTGTCGCCTTTCGGGATGAAACAGCCGCGGATCTCCGTGTCCTCCATGACGAGCCGTGAACTCGCCTGGATCGGCGCCACCCACCGCACCCCTTCCTCGAAGGCGGAGCGCCATTTGCCGCCCGCGCGCACGGCATCAAGCTGATCCGGATTGGTGAGCAGGCCGTAGAGGATCGTCAGCAGGGCGTCGCGCGGCTCGTTAATGCCGCCGCCGATCGCGATCTTTACATTGGCGATCATCTGGCTTTCCGGAATCGGATTCTTCGCGTTCACCATGAAGGAGAGCGCCGAGGAATCCGGTTCCGCCCGCACGCGTTCGGCGTTGGCGCGAATACATTTATCCATTTCCGCATTGGCGATGTCGGTCGCATCGAAAGGCCCCGGCGTCCAGCCGAAATTGCCGGCGCCGTCGATCAGCGTCTGCGACCATCGCTGCATGTCTTCATCGTCCGCGTCCGGAATGCCCATCGCATGTGCCAGAATCCGCGCGGCAAGCGGTCCTGCGAGACCGGGAAAGAGATCGACCACTTCACCGCGCGGCAGCCGGTCAAGATACGCCGCGGCAAGTTTCGCATACAGCGGCGCCCAGACGGATTCGATCGTCTTCGGCATCAGGGCCGGCATCATCGCCATGCGTTCGGTCCGGTGCTCGTCGTGGTCCTTGCGCATCAGCGTATGCGCGAGAAAGGCGCGCTTCATAGGCGTGTTCGGATCGTCAGAGCTGAATAGCGCCGCGTTGTCCTTCACGTATTTGGTGTCGGCGGCCTTAGTGAGGAAGGTGCGGCCCACGGATTTGACCCGTAACACGGGCGCTTCGCGTCTCAGGCGCCGGTAGATCGGATAGGGATCGCGCGTGAGCTCTTCGATCGTGATGGTTTCGTCCAGGGGGGCCAGGCACGCGGTCGGCATGGGGTGATCCTGTTGGTTGTTGGCCGGTATGTGCCGAGGCGGAGCATATTGGCAGGCGAGAAACAGCGCAATCCGGCGCCCGCCGCACCGGCAGCGCGAAGCCGGAACGCTCCTCCGCCGCGCCGGAACCGCATGAGAGAAGAATTCAGCGCGTAGGGTGGGTCAGCCGTAGCCGTAACCCACCGACACGGCCGAAGACGCTGCGATAGGTTTCGCTTCGCTCACCCCATCCCAGGCGCTGACAATGACGGATCGGAACGTGCGCACCCAGTGGTCGGCTGCGGACGCCGATGGGTTCAATACCGGCTTCCACCAAGCCCCCGGTCACCGCAGCTTGCTGAGCAGTGCCACCAGCGTCTCGCGCTCCCTCGCGTCCAACGGCGCAAGCGTCTCCCTGGTGATCGCGAGCGCGTTCGGCACGGCCTTTTCCGCCAGCTGCTGACCCGCGCGCGTCAGGCTGACCAGCAGGCGGCGGCCGTCCTCGGGGTCGGGGCTGGTCTCGGTCAGGCCGCGGGCGGTGAGCCGGTCGATCACGCCCTTGATGGTGGCGACATCCATTGCCGTCAGCCGCCCGAGCTGGTTCTGCGAGCACGGTCCGGTCTCGGTGAGCTTTGCCAAGGCCGCCCATTGCGTCGGCGTCAGGTTGTTTCCGATTTCCTTCGTGAAGATCGTGGCGTGGCGCTGCCACACCTGGCGCAGGATGAAGCCTATCTGATCCTCGAGAACGTAGGCCGGCCGCGACGGCCTGGGGCTTCGTCTGGCGGTAAGGCTCCTGGTCATCTGCGTTCTCGCCCCCTTTTTTCCGACGCCGGTCTCACAGCGCCAGATGCGCGTCGCGAATATCCGGACGCGCGTCAAGCTCGCTCATGGTGCCGCTGAAGCAGATCCGGCCGCGCTCGATGATATAGGCGCGGTCGCAGATCAGCCTGGCGAAATGCAAATTCTGTTCGGAGACGATCATGCTGACGCCCTCCTTCTTCATGGTCAGGATCGCGTCGACCATCTGCTCCACGATCTTGGGCGACAACCCCTCCGACGGCTCGTCGAGCAGCACCAGCGACGGATTGCCCATCAACGTCCGGGCAATGGTCAGCATCTGCTGCTCGCCGCCGCTCATGCGCCCGCCTGCCCGGCCGCGCATTTCGCTGAGATTCGGAAACAGCGCGAACAATTTCTCCCGCGTCCAGTGCGGCGCGTTCGGCCGTACGGGCTGACGGCCGACCTCCAGGTTTTCATCGACCGTCAGGTCCGTGAAGATACGCCGCTCTTCCGGCACATAGCCGAGGCCGCGGCTGGCGATCACATGGGTCGGCTGGTCCGAGACATCCCGGCCTTCGAACACGATGCGGCCGCTTCGTTGCTCCACGAGGCCGACGATGGAACGGAAGGTCGTGGATTTTCCCGCGCCGTTGCGTCCGAGCAGCGCCACCACCTCGCCGTCGCCCACTTCGAGCGCGACGTCGAACAGGATATGGGCGGGGCCATAGAAACTGTTGAGCCCCTCGACCGAGAGCTTCATGCCGGCGCCCCCTCGCGATGGCTGATGTCGTAGACCAGGCCCTCCCCCAGATAGATGGCGCGGACCTCCGGGTTGCGCCGCACTTCCTCGGGCGAGCCTTCCGCAATCAATGTGCCGCGGTTGAGCACCAGGATGCGATCGGCGTGCTCGAACACCACGTCCATGTCGTGCTCGGTGAAGAGAACGCCGATCGATCGTTCCCGGGCGATCCGCGCGGTCAGCCGCATCAGCTCGATGCGTTCGCGCGGCGCCATGCCGGCGGTCGGCTCATCCATCAGGAGCAGCTTGGGCTGGTTGGCGAGCGCAACGGCCAGTTCCAGCCGCTTGAGATCGCCATAGGCGATTTCGCCGCAGGGACGATGTGCGTAGCCGTCCATGCCGACCAGCGCCAGCAGCGAATCGGCCTCTTCCGGGGCGAATTTCGGCGTCGAGGCCCAGAGATTGAACAGCTGCCGGTGATACGACACCAGCGCGACCTGGATGTTTTCGCGCACCGTCATGGTCGGGAACGTCGCTGTAATCTGGAAGGTACGTCCCACCCCCAGCCGCCAGACCGCGCGTGGCCTCTTGCCGGTCGTGTCGTGGCCCAGCAGGTTGATCTTGCCGGCGCCGGGCGTGGTCTGGCCGTTGAGCATGTCGAAACAGGTGCTCTTTCCGGCGCCATTGGGACCGATCAGCGCCAGGATTTCACCGGCCTTCAGCTCGAACGACACACCGCGCACGGCATGCACGCCGCCATAGGACTTGCTCAGCCCCTCGACCGACAGCAGTGTGGGCGCGATGCTCATTCGGCGGTCTCGATCGGGGACGCGAGAATGGCGGACGGCGGTTGCGGACGGCGGCGATGCCGGATGGTCTCCAGCACGCCGACGATGCCTTTCGGCAATGCGACCACGATCAGAACGATGACGCCGCCCAGCACCAGCTTCGAGAGATCGGTCTGGCTCACCAGCCAGATGCTCAGCGCCTTGTAGACGATGGCGCCGACGATGGCGCCGGAGACCGTCTCGACGCCGCCCAGGAGCACCATGACGAGCGCGTCGACCGAGAGCGAGATGCCGAGGCTGTCGGGAAACACGCTGCCCTTGAGATAGGCGAACAGCGCGCCCGCAATGCCGGCGGCGGTGCCGGCAATCACGAAAGCGGTCCATTGGATTTGCTTGCCGTTGATCCCGATCGCCTCGCTGCGCCTGATGGAGTCGCGGGTCGCCCGCAGCGCATAGCCGAACGGGGAGAATGCGATGATCCT
>NZ_JADGRI010000329.1 GCF_017881085.1 Bradyrhizobium sp. | reverse complement strand
CGAGTTCAGCGAAGCCAAGAGGCCCGCCGCGGACGCCGTATTGAGCAGATAGCCGGATCCGCGCGCGAGCATGCCGGGCACCAGTGCGCGCGCCGCGAACACGTGGCTCATGACATGCACCCGCCAGCTCACGTCCCAGTCGGCGTCGTCGGCGCCCTCCTGCCCCTTGCGGGACAGGCCCGCATTGGAAAAGAACACGTCGACCGGCCCGTACTTGTCCTCGGCCGCCGCGATCAGCGCCCTGATGTCCTCTTCCTGGCCGACATCGGCGGTCACCGCGAGCCCGTCGATATCGCCGGCGACTCTTGCCAGCCGGTCGCGCGAAGACTTGAGGTCGGCGATCACCACGCCGCGCGCGCCTCTTTCCGCAAAAGCGCGCGCAACCTCCGCGCCGATGCCGCTGGCGGCTCCCGTGACGACGCAGACTTTGTTTTTCACGAGCATGATGAGAATCTCACTTTCCGACGGTCGCTCTATTCTTCGCCCAGATATCCGATGTATTTTTATTGAAGCATTGGTTCGATGTTGCGGCAACGGCGGTGAGCTCCCTCTCCCCTTGTGGGAGAGGGTTGGGGTGCGGGGTCACGGTCTGTCGATAGAGCGTAACCCCTCACCCGGATCGCATCTGACGATGCGATCCGACCTCTCCCACAAGGGGAGAGGTGCACCGAGCATGCGGGACTATTGCCCAAAGTAAGGACTGTTCATCCCAGATACAGCCCCTTGTCGCGCGCCTTCTGGATCGCCAGCGCGGCCATCAGGTCGAGCATCGGCGTCGACAGTCCCGCGGCCCGCGCGAACGCCGCCGGCGCGCGGACCAGCGCGTCGATCTCCATCGCGCGGCCGAGTTCGTAGTCCTGCAGGATCGAAGGCTTGTGGTCGGGCGCAGGCCCGGTGCGGGTGACGCGCTTGACGTCGGGGATAAAGCTTTGCGCGATGCTGTTGGCCTCGTCGAGCAAACGCGGCACCACGTCGCGCAAGGCCGGATCGTCCCGCACGGCGCGAGCGGTTTGTCCGGTCAGGAGGCACAGCACCGACATCGACATGTTGGTCAGCAGCTTGGACCAGATCGTTTCCCGGATCCGCGAGACTGGCTGCGACTGGATCGAGGCTTCGTTGAGCAAAGCCCGCAGGCGTTCGATCCGCGCGCTGGCACGGTCGTCGCATTCTCCCACTTGCAGCATGTTTCGATTGGGTGAAAGATTAGCGATAATTCCGGGTGCGACGACCTCGTTCGATGAAAAGATCACGCCGCCGATGATCCGCTCTCGTGAAACCAAGGCGCGCAGCCGGCCGCTCGCGTCGAGAAAGCCGAGATCAGGCACGTCGGGATGATCCGGCGAAATGCCGATGTCGTACCACCAGGGAATGCCGTTCTGGGCGAAGACCACAGCGGTGTCCTCCCGCAACAGCGGCGGCAGGCCGGTGACAAGGCTGGCGAGGGATGTCGCCTTCAGCGTCGAGATGACGATATCCTGCGGCCCGAGCGCCGCGGGATCGTCGGATGCCCTGATCTTCGCCGGAAATACGGCCTCGCCCACGCGAAGCGTCAGGCCTTTTGCCCTGACCGCCTCCAGATGCGGCCCGCGCATCAAGCAGGAGACGTCATGCCCCGCCAGCGCAAGCCGGACCGCAAAATGGCTGCCGACGGCGCCCGCGCCGAAAATGCAGATCCGCATGGGGAGAAGTGTCCTGTTTGTGGGGAAGGCGACCGTGATGTCTCAGTTTCCACGGGCTTGGCCCGCGGCGCAACCGGCGATACGCGTTGCGGCCATGACGCTGACGATCGACAGCAATAAGATTTCCGGGTTACGACCGAGGTCGATCGCAATGGCGTCGTCTCTAACGGCGACACGTTCAGTTACCCCACCAAGCCGGTCATTCTGCAATCGCCGAAATCGGTTCCAACCCTTTGAGGCGTGGTGGCTAACCCTCCGGATGGGGTCCCGGCTTTCGCCGGGACGACGAGGAACGGAGTCCGTTGCACGCGTTGCCACGATCTTCCCGGAACAGATCCAGCTTCTGCTGGACCGGGCGATCGGAGAAACTGAACAGCACCGAATCCGCCTCCGCCTCGTGGGTGACCCACTGCCAGCTCGGCACCACGAACAGGTCGCGCGGGCCCCATTCGAAAGTCTGGTCGCCGATTCGCGAGCGGCCCTTGCCTTCGATCGCCGTGAACACGGTGGCATCCGTCGATCGATAGCGCGCCGTTTTAAATCCCTTCGGCAGCAGCTGGATGAAAGTGCCGATGGTCGGCATCGCGAAATCGCCGGTCTCGGGATTGGAGAATTTCAGCTTCAGGCCGTGGCAGGGGTCCCACTCGTTGCGCGCCTTGGCCTGTTCCAGCGCCTCGCGGGTATGGGCATAGGGATAGTTGAAGATCGGCGAGGTCTTGGATGTGCGCTTCTCGTCGACCGGCAGAAGATTGTGGCCGTAGCGCCCGAAACTGTCGCCGGCCGGCTTTGTAATTTTCTGCTGGTCTTCCTTGGAGTCCTCGGCGAATGAGGCATCGAAGAATTGCACCATCGGAATGTCGAGACCGTCGAGCCAGAACATCGGCTGCGAGGTTTCGTTGGAGTGATCGTGCCAGGTCATCGACGGCGTGATGACGAAATCGCCCGGCTCCATCGCGGTGCGCTCGCCATCGACCGAGGTATAGGCGCCCTTGCCTTCGAGGATGAAACGCAGCGCCGACTGGCTGTGCCGGTGCGAAGGCGCGATATCGCCCGGGATCACCATCTGCACGCCGGCAAACAGCGAGGTCGTCACCTTCGACTGGCCGCGCAGCCCGGGATTTTCCAGCACCAGCACCCGCCGCGTGGCTTCCTTGGCGGTGATCAGCTTGCCGGCTTCGGTCATGTAGTCGCGGATGGCGTCGAATTTCCACAAATGCGGCCGGCAAGCGCTCCTCGGCTCCGGCGTGATCAGATCGCCCATCACGTTCCAGAGCGCAGAGAGATTCTCGCCGTCGATTTTCTTGTAGAATGCCTCGCGTTCCGGCGTCTTCTGTACGGCTTCCATGGCGAGCCTCCCTGTTCTTGTTGGCTTCAAATTATTGACAGCATACTTACAATATGGCTAGCGTCAATCAGGGCGGCCAACCGCCAACGCGAAAAATCGAGGGAGGTCCCCCATGAAGCTGCACGGTTATTTCCGCAGCAGCGCGTCCTACCGGGTCAGAATCGCGTTGAATCTGAAGGGCCTGGGCGCCGAGCACCTGCCGCATCACCTTCGCAAAGGCGAACAGCTCGACCCCTCTTATCTCGCGATCAACCCGCAAGGGCTGGTGCCGACGCTGCAGTATGCGGGCGCCGTCATCACCCAGTCGCTGGCCATCATCGAATGGCTGGATGAGACCCACCCCACGCCGCCGCTGTTGCCTGACGATCCGCTGCGCCGCGCCCATGTCCGGGCGTTTGCGCAGGTGCTGGCCTGCGATACCCACCCGGTGCAGAACCTCAAAGTGCTGGCGCGGCTGCGCGAACTTGGGCTCCCCGAAGAGCAGGTGACGGGCTGGGCGGCCTGGGCCAACCGCGAGGGGCTGTCGGCCTGCGAAGTCTTGATCGCGGGCGAGCGCGGTCCGTTCTGCTTCGGCGACGCGCCGACCATGGCCGATCTCTGCCTGGTGCCGCAGCTCGCCAATGCGCGGCGCTTCGGCGTCGATGTCGCCGCCTATCCGCGGCTGTTGAAAGCGGAAGCAGCCGCAAAAGATCTCAAGGCGTTTGCGGACGCCGCGCCGGAGCGCCAGCCCGATGCCGAGTAAACCCGCAACCGTCACCATGGACGCGGTCTATACCGCTCCCGGGTATCTGTTCCGCCGGATGCAGCAGATCGCGGTCGCGATCTTCATGGAGGAGTGCCGGGAACATGACCTGACGCCGGTGCAGTTTGCGGCGCTGGTCGCGATCCAAACCCATCCCGGCATCGACGCGACGCGGCTTTCGGCCGTGATCGCGTTCGACCGCTCGACACTCGGCAACGTGATCGAACGGCTGGAGACGAAAGGCTATGTCGAGCGCAAGCCGTCGTCCGGGGACAAGCGCATCAAGCTGCTGTACCAGACCAGATCGGGCGCGGCGCTGCTGCGCGATATCATGCCCTCGGTCGATCGCGCGCAGTCGCGGATGCTGCAACCCCTGAAGCCGGCCGACCGCAAGACCCTGATGGCGCTTTTGACGCAGCTGGTCGATCTCAACAACGAGGCCTCGCGGGTGCCGCTGCGGGCCGAAGACGCGCTCGAACATCTCGGGAAATCAAACTGATGGCAGCTTCGAACACGCGGCCGGTCCTGATCGCGGGCGGCGGCATCGGCGGCCTTGCCGCTGCACTGGGTCTCGCGCAAAAGGGTATTGCCTCGATCCTGCTGGAAAAGGCCTCGACGCTCGGCGAAATCGGGGCCGGCATCCAGCTCGGGCCGAACGCCTTCCATGCCTTCGATTATCTCGGCGTCGGCGAAGCCGCGCGGAGCATGGCGGTCTATATCGATCAGCTCCGGCTGATGGATGCGCTGACCGCCGAGGAGATCACCCATGTCGATCTGCGCGAGGCGTTCCGCTCGCGCTTCGGCAATCCATATGGCGTGGTTCATCGCGGCGATTTGCACGGCGTGTTCCTGAAAGCCTGCCGGAATCACGAGCTGATCGAACTGCGCGTCAGCAGCGAAGTCGTGGGTTACGACCAGGACGCCTCGTCGGTGACGGCGCATCTTTCGTCCGGCGAGCGCGTGACGGGATCACTGTTGATCGGTGCCGACGGGCTGTGGTCGAACATCAGAAAGCAGGTCACATCAGACGGGCCGCCGCGGGTGTCCGGCCACACCACCTATCGCTCAGTGATCCCAACCGAGGAGATGCCGGAAGATCTGCGCTGGAACGCGGCGACGCTGTGGGCGGGGCCGAAATGCCATATCGTGCATTATCCACTGTCGGGCTGGAAGGTGTTCAACCTCGTCGTCACCTATCATAACGACGCGCCGGAGCCGGTGGCGGGCAAGCCGGTGTCCGAAGCGGAAGTCCTGCAGGGCTTTTCGCATGTGCATGAACGCGCGCAGAGCATCATCCGTCACGGCAAGAACTGGAAGCTCTGGGTGTTGTGCGACCGCGATCCCAACGGGAGCTGGGTCGACGGCCGCGTCGCGCTGCTCGGCGACGCCGCGCACCCGATGCTGCAATATTTCGCGCAAGGCGCCTGCCAGGCGATGGAGGACGCGGTGTGCCTGTCGCATATGCTCGGCAGCCATCCCGACAATCACGAAACCGCGCTGGAGAACTACCGCCAGCAGCGTTTTCCCCGCACCGCGCGCGTGCAACTTATGTCCCGCGCCATCGGCGAGCACATCTATCATCCCGCCGGCGACCACGCCCGTCTGCGCAACGCGATCATGCGCGCGAAGAGTTCGGAGGATTATTATCGCGATCTGGCGTGGCTCTATGGTGGGACGGGGCTCGCGGGTTAATCTCACCTCTCCCGCTTGCGGGCGAGGTCGACGCGCGCAACGCGGCGGTTTGGGGAAATCTCTCCGCCCGCTCTGGCAGCGACTATGCAGCGCCACCCCCCACCCCCGACCCCTCCCCACCGCTTCGCGGGAGGAGGGGAGAAGAGCAGTGACGATGAGCGGGCGAACGCTGACGTAAGAGGTTTGCGGAGGCGCCTACCGTCTCCCCTCCCTCCGCGCGCGCAGCGCGTGGTGGGGAGGGGTCGGGGGTGGGGGGCGTCTCCGCAGATTCGGTGCCAGCATGATTGCGGCACCGGATACTGCTTTAAATCCGCATCACCGCTTGTCTGTCGATCTTGCCGGTGCCGGTC
>NZ_JADGRI010000328.1 GCF_017881085.1 Bradyrhizobium sp. | reverse complement strand
CGACCGTATCTATTTTGGGAGAAAAGCTGGACGCAATGCCCCCCAAGCGTGTCCAGCCAAGAGTGACTCCAGTGGCGCCCACCCTGGTTCTTTGCTTACCCGGTGGCAATGGCGATGTTATGTAAGCCTCACTGGCGCTTGGCGCGGGATACAACGAGCCTGGATGAACTAATGGAGGCCGGAGCCTAGGCCGCCGGTCGGAGTGGCACGCAGCTTGTGTAACGTAGCGGTCCTGCCGCTTGATCTCGGCAGCCAGGCATCCGTTCGCACTTTTATCGATAAGTTCAGGCAGGGCGGATAGAAATTACATCCTGACGCACGCGCAACAGGTTGTGCCGTCCGAGGGGCATTTTTCGATTTTGCCCTCAGACGGCACAGACCGCGCACGAAATGCTTGAGACTGACTGAGGGGCAAAAACCCAAATTTGCCCCTTCAAACTCACACTCGCGCCTGCCGCCGGCGGATCAACATTCTCTATCCTGACGAATGTGCAACAGGGCTTCTGAGATCTGACGGAGATGCATCAGGAATCTTTGAACCTGTTACGCGTGCGTCAAAAGATGCATCTCCGTTGCCAGCGTCGAGCGAAACAAGAACCTGACGCATTGGCGCGGCAATCGTTTCAAGACCGAGTATCTGCCGCTTGTGCGTCCCTTCTCCGCGGTTTCGGACCTGCTGCGACGTGTGCGCAACGCTGGACTTCAGATCGCCGTTGCTTCCTCGGCCAAGAAGGATGAAGTCGACAAGTACCTCGACATCGCCCGCATCACCGACCTTGTGGATCTGAAAACATCTTCCGACGACGTAGAAGAGTCGAAACCGGCACCGGATATTTTCGAGATCGTTCTTAAGAAGCTCAAGATCGAGGGCGCCGACGCCGTCGCGAACCACCGTGCGCATTCAGTCGACGGACGGCTGCAGCATCGAGCGGCGCACCTGGAATTTCAGCGTCAGGTGACTTGCGCTGACCAATTGAGTCCGCCGCGCAAAGCGGTCGTTCGCATGCAAGCAGCATTTCGCGACCGCGAGGGCGTGAGTTGAGAGTCTGGATTCTGGCCTTCGTCGGATTAGCGATGACCTATGGTCCGATACTGCTGCAGCGCCAAGTCGCTTGACGGCGCGCTCCTTTACGACGTCGGGTCGTCGATGAACCGTTGCGGGCGCGCGAACGCTTCGAGTTGGTCCTTGGCGTCGATGACAATTTCCCGGCCCCGGATGCGCACCCCATGGTCCGTCAGCAGCGCGAGGCTGCGGGACAGGTTTTCCCGGGTGGTGCCGATATGGGAAGCCAGCGTGCCGCGATCAAAGGGGACCACGATGTTTCCCTGGGCGGCATCCTTGCGCGCCTCGGCCAGGATCCAGTTGGCAAGGCGCTCGACGCTAGACCGGGCCATGTAGCCTTTCAGCTTCTTGACCGACGAGCGATAGGCGAGCGCAAGTTCCCGCGCTACGATGCGTGCGAACGCGACGTCCCGATCGAATATCGCGCGCACGCGTTGCGCCGGAATCAGCAGAATGCGTGAATTGGCCAACGTGCGGGCGGAGTTCAGATAGGGTTGGTCGCTGACCACCGCGGCAAGGATGAAGGTCGAAACCGGGTTGACCAGGGAGATCCCCCATTCCACGCCGTTCTGTTCGGTAAAGATTTCGACCAGGCCTTCGACCAGGACATGCAGGAAGTCGGCGTGATCGCCCTCACGGATGAGAATGACGCCGGTTGGGAATTGCTGCAGCAACGCCGCGTCGAGCAAGCTTGCGAGACTTTCCTCCTCCATTTCGGAAAACAGCGGCAGAGCCGTCAACTGGGTCAGTTCGTGAGGGCGCAACAGATTCGCTCCTGATTTCCAGTGTCCAGCGCAGCGTATTTGATATTTATCAAACGCATTTGTGACAAACGTCAATCAGTGACGCGCTACCGATCAATTTGCACCGCAATAATTCATATAATACGCGGTTCCCGGCGCGCCGTTTGATCCAGCACAAATCAGCTCCCTCGAATTTCGTCATCTCTGCCCCCGAAGCGCTCTCTTAGGGGGATTCTCATGGTCACCGCAGACTCAGGCACCGTACATCCAGGCCGGGCACTCTGGCTTTCGACCATTTCCTTCACGATCTGCTTTGCGGTCTGGACGATCTTTTCGATCATCGGAATTCGGATCAAACAAGAGCTCGGGCTGAACGATACCCAGTTCGGCCTGTTGATCGGTACCCCCATCCTCAGCGGTTCGCTTATCCGCCTGGTACTCGGCATCTGGACCGACCAGTATGGCGGACGACGGGTCTACACCGTCGTCATGCTCGCCGCGGCGGTCGCCACTTACCTGCTGACCTGGGCGCATACTTATCCGGAATTCCTGGTGGCGGCACTCTTTGTCGGCATCGCCGGCGGCTCGTTCGCGGTCGGCATCGCCTACGTCTCGCGCTTCTATTCCGCAGGCAAGCAAGGCACCGCCCTTGGCATTTTCGGCGCCGGTAACGTCGGCGCTGCCGTAACCAAATTCCTCGCACCGTTCGTGCTGGTTGCCTATGGCTGGCAGACGGTCGCCCAGGTCTGGGCACTCGTCATCGGCCTGATGGGAATAATCTTCTGGATTTTCTCCGAGGAAGATCCGGTGGTTCGCGCGCGTCGCGAGCGAGACCAGAAGCCGGGCAGCGCTTGGCTCGAGCTTGCGCCCCTGAAGAACGTCCAGGTATGGCGCTTCGCGCTGTACTACTTCTTCGTGTTCGGCGCCTTCGTCGCACTGGCGCTGTGGCTGCCGCAATATCTCATCAAGGTCTACGGCGTCGATATCGAGACCGCCGGCATGACCGCCGCAATGTTCTCGTTCCCCGCCAGCGTGTTCCGGGCCTATGGCGGCCATCTCTCGGACCGCTATGGCGCCCGTCGCGTATTGTACTGGACGTTCCTGGTCGCGGTCGTCTGCACCTTCGTGCTGGCTTATCCGCCCACCGATTATCTGGTGAAGACGGTCAGCGGTACCGTCGGCTTCCACCTGGAAATGGGCCTCGTGCCGTTCACGGTGACGGTGTTCGTGCTCGGCTTCTTCATGGCGCTGGGCAAGGCCGCGGTCTTCAAGCACATCCCGGTGTATTACCCGAACAATGTCGGCGCCGTTGGCGGGATGGTCGGCATGATCGGCGGCCTCGGCGGCTTTGTGCTGCCGATCGCGTTCGGTGGGCTGGTCGATCTCACCGGCCTTTGGACCAGCTGCTTCATGCTGCTGTTCCTGCTGGTGTCCGGCGCGCTGATCTGGATGCACGTTGCGATCCGTCAGATGGAGCGCGGGGCCGTCGGCGAAGCGCTGAAGAAACTGCCTGAACTCCCGGAAATGGAGGAGATTCACAAGCCCGAGCACGTCGGCGCGCTGTCCGGTGCGGTGCTGACCGACTGGCGTCCCGAGGACAAGACCTTTTGGGAAACCTCGGGGCGCGCCATCGCGCGGCGCAATCTCTGGATATCGATTCCGGCGCTGCTGCTGTCGTTCGCGATCTGGCAGGTCTGGTCGGTCGTGGTGGCGAAACTGCCGACGGTGGGCTTCAAATTTACCACGGCCGAGCTGTTCTGGCTGGCGGCATTGCCCGGCATCTCCGGCGCGGTGTTGCGCATCTTCTATTCCTTCATGGTGCCGATCTTCGGCGGACGGCTGTGGACCACGCTCGCGACCTGGTCGCTGATGATCCCGGCAATCGGCATCGGTTATGCCGTGCAGACGCCATCGACGCCGTATCCGGTGTTCCTGGCGCTGGCGCTATTGTGCGGGTTCGGCGGCGGCAACTTTGCCTCCTCGATGGCCAACATCTCCTTCTTCTTCCCGCGCGCGGAGAAGGGCAACGCGCTCGCGCTCAACGCCGGCCTCGGCAATCTCGGGGTCAGCGTGGTGCAGTTCGTCGTCCCGATCGTGATCACGGCCGGGGTATTCGGCTGGTTCGGCGGCGATCCGGCGATGGTTGCGAGCGGAACCCAAGCTGCGCCGCTGTGGCTGCAGAACGCAGGCTTCATCTGGGTGCCGTTCATCGCGGCCAGCGCCTTCGCGGCATGGTTCGGCATGAACGACATCGCTTCCGCAAAGGCATCGTTCTCGGATCAGGCGGTGATCTTCCAGCGCAAGCACAACTGGATCATGTGCTGGCTCTACACCGGCACCTTCGGCTCGTTCATCGGCTACTCCGCGGGCTTCCCGCTGCTGGCGAAGACCCAGTTTCCGACCGTGGACGCGCTGCAATTCGTCTTCATTGGACCTCTGGTCGGCGCGCTGTCGCGTTCGGCCACCGGCTGGGTCGCCGACAGATGGGGCGGCGGGCGCGTCACGTTGTGGGTGTTCGGCCTGATGATGATCGGCGTGCTCGGGATTCTCTACTTCCTCGGCATCAAGGACCAGCCGGGCGCGTTCTGGGGCTTCTTCGCCATGTTCCTGGTGCTGTTCTTCGCGACCGGTGTCGGCAACGCCTCCACCTTCCAGATGATCCCCAATATCATGCGCAAGGAAATGGACCGGCTGATGCCGTCAGCCGATGCCGTCACCCGGCAGCGGCAGGCCGAAAAGGAATCGGCCGCGATCACCGGCTTCACCTCGGCGATCGCCGCCTTCGGCGCGTTCTTCATTCCGAAATCCTACGGAACGTCGATCGATCTCACCGGCGGGGTGCAGGCGGCGCTGTGGGGATTCTTCATCTTCTACGTGATCTGCATCGTGGTCACCTGGACCGTCTACACCCGCAAGGGTGGCCTGCTTCACGACATCGAACGCGGTGGCCGGATTTCGCCCGCTGCGCAGCCCGCCGAATAAGGAGACCAAGGATGAGCCATTTCCTGGACAGGCTGTCGTTCTTCACCCGCGCCAAGGCGGAGTTCGCCGACGGCCACGGCGTGATGACGACCGAGGACCGTTCCTGGGAGGACGGTTACCGGAAGCGCTGGCAGCACGACAAGATCGTGCGGTCGACGCATGGCGTGAACTGTACGGGCTCCTGCTCGTGGAAGGTCTACGTCAAGGGCGGCATCGTCACCTGGGAAACCCAGCAGACCGACTATCCGCGCACGCGGCCGGACCTGCCCAATCACGAACCGCGCGGCTGCGCGCGCGGCGCCAGCTATAGCTGGTACCTCTATTCCGGCAACCGGGTGAAATACCCGCTGGTGCGCTCGCGGCTGTTGAAGTTGTGGCGCGAGGCGAGGGTGCTGATGACGCCGGTGGCGGCGTGGAAGTCGATCGTCGAGGATCCCAAGAAGCGCGCGGCTTACGTGCAGAAGCGCGGCCTCGGCGGTTTCGTTCGCGCCGACTGGGCCGAGGTCAACGAGATCGTCGCCTCGGCAAACGCCTACACCGCCAAGACCTACGGCCCCGACCGCGTGTTCGGCTTCTCGCCGATTCCGGCGATGTCGATGGTGAGCTATGCTGCGGGCGCCCGCTATCTGTCGCTGCTCGGCGGCGTCTGCATGTCGTTCTACGACTGGTACTGCGACCTGCCGCCGGCTTCGCCGCAGACCTGGGGCGAGCAGACCGACGTGCCGGAAAGCGCCGACTGGTACAATTCCGGCTTTCTCATTCTGTGGGGATCGAACGTCCCGCAGACCCGAACGCCCGATGCGCATTTCTATACCGAGGTTCGCTACAAGGGCGCCAAGAGCGTCGTGATCTGTCCGGACTATTCGGAAGCCTCGAAATTCGCCGATCTCTGGGTATCGCCGAAGCAGGGCACCGACGCCGCTTTGGCGATGGCGATGGGCCATGTGATCCTGAAGGAATTCCACGTCGATCGTCAGACCAAATATTTCAACGATTACGCGCGCCAGTATACGGATATGCCAT
>NZ_JADGRI010000087.1 GCF_017881085.1 Bradyrhizobium sp. | reverse complement strand
CGTCACCAACCCGGCGGCCGAGGACGACAAGACCTCGCCGATCTACGGCATGCCGGTGCTGCAGGTCTGGAAGGCCGGCACCGTGATGTTCATCAAGCGCTCGCTCGCCTCCGGCTATGCCGGCATCGACAATCCCCTGTTCTATCGCGACAACACCATGATGCTGCTCGGCGACGCCAAGAAGATGACCGAGAACATCGTGAAGGCGATGTAAGCTCCCTCACGGGAAATCATGGCCCTCCTGAAATGGCTCGTCGTTCTCGCAGCGGGCGGATATTTCGGCGGTCTTGCGGTCCTGTTCTTCGTGCAGCGGGCGCTGATGTTTCCGATCCCGGCGACCGTACGCACCGCTCCCGGAGCCGCCGGCTTTCCGGAAGCGGAAGAACATATTTTGACGACGGCGGATGGCGAGAAGGTCATTGTCTGGCACGTGCCGGCGAGACCGGGCCATGCGGTCGTGATCTATTTTCCCGGCAATGGTGATTTCCTGGCGGCGCTCGTCAGCCATTTTCGCAGCGTCACCGCTGACGGTACCGGGCTCGTCGCGCTGTCCTACCGCGGCTACGCCGGCTCGAGCGGGCGGCCCAGCGAGCAGGGGTTGCTGAGCGATGCCGCGGCGGCCTATGCCTTTGCGGCGGCGCGCTACAGCGCGGAGCGGATTGTGCTCTGGGGGTTTTCGCTGGGTAGTGGCGTCGCGGTGGCGCTGGCGGCCGATCGACCGGTCGGAAAGATCATATTGGAAGCTCCCTATACGTCGATGGCGGATGTCGCCAGTTCGCTGTTCTGGGTTGCGCCGGTCCGCTGGGTGATACGGGATCCGTTTCGCTCCGACCAGCGCATCGCGCGCGTCACGGCTCCGCTGCTGATCATGCATGGCGCGCGCGATGCCACCATCCCGATCGGCCTCGGCGAGCGATTGTTCGCGCTCGCCCGTGAGCCGAAACAATTCGTGCGGTTTCCCGAAGCAGGTCACAACGATCTTGGTAACTTTGGCGCGATCGAAACGGCGCGCCGCTTCATCGATGCCGCAAAGGGCTGACGGCTGCCGCGGTTTGGCGCATAGTTCATACCCGGCTTCGAGGATGAGGTAACATGAACGCGCACGGCCCGATGCCGCGATCAGCGTGGATTTTCCCGGCGCTGGCGGTGTTGTTTTTCGCAGGCGCCACCGCGCTCGGCGTCACCTTCACGCCGTCGGCCGCCGGAGCGGTGTTCGCCGCGGTGCTGCTGGTGATCCTGTTCGGCACAGTGTTCGCCGCGGTCCATCATGCCGAGGTGATCGCGGAGCGGAGCGGCGAGCCCTATGGCACGCTGCTCCTGACGCTGGCCGTCACCGTGATCGAGGTGGCGCTGATCGCGACCATCATGCTGGGCGAAAAGCCGGTGCCCACCTTGGCGCGCGACACCGTGTTCGCGGTGGTGATGATCGTCTGCAATGGCCTGGTCGGAATCTGCATCCTGGCCGGAGGATTGCGCTACCGGGAGCAGGACGTCCAGGTCGCGGGATCGAACCTCTATCTCAGCGTCCTGTTCGTGCTCGCGACGATCACGCTGATCATGCCCAATTACACGCTGACCGCGCCCGGGCCGGTCTATTCCGCCGCCCAACTCGGCTTCGTCAGCGTCGTCACCGTGCTGCTCTATGGCGTATTCCTCTACACCCAGACCATCCTTCACCGCGGCTATTTCATCGGCAAGGAGCACGATCCCGGCGATGGCGGGGTCCCGCTGTCAAACCGCATGCTCGGCGTGAGCATCGTGCTGCTTTTGGTGTCGCTTTTGGCAGTCGTGCTGCTGGCAAAGAAATTCTCGCTGGTGGTGGATTTCGCCACCGCCAGGATCGGCGCGCCGCCTGCCTTTGCCGGCGTCCTGGTAGCGCTCCTGATCCTCTTGCCCGAGAGCGTCGCCGCCATCGCCGCCGCCCGCAAGAACGACCTGCAGAAGAGCATCAACCTCGCGCTCGGCTCGTCGCTGGCGACCATCGGGCTGACGATCCCGGCGGTTGCGGTGGTGGCCTACGCGCTGGACAAACAGCTCGTGCTCGGGCTCGACGCGCAAAGCATGGTACTGCTGGTCCTGACCTTCGTCCTGAGCATGCTGACCTTCGGCACCGGCCGCACCAACATCCTGTTCGGGCTGGTCCATGTGGTGGTATTTGCCGTATTCGTATTCATGGCGTTCGTGCCCTAGAGGACCGAAGAGAGATGACGAAGGAATGACAATGATCAGCGCCAAATCGGACGTTCAAGTCGACACCCCGGAAGTTCGCGTCACCGAGTGGCGGCTGGCGCCAGGCGGCGCCACCGGACATCACATTCACGGGATGGACTACGTCATTGTTCCCGTCACCGCGGGTGAAATGACCATCGTGGCGCCCAATGGGGAGCGTTCCAAGGCGCAGCTTGCCGTCGGCAAATCCTACTTCCGCAAGGCCGGGGTGGAACACGACGTGCTCAACGAGACCGCCGCCGAGATTGTGTTCCTGGAAGTCGAATTGAAACCATAACTAACGCGTTTTAACCGATTGCCACCGATCCGTCGCAGTTGATCCCTGAATGTGCCTCAAAGTTTCCGCATCAAAACGCTGCGGGAGTGGCCGGCATGCTGAAGATCGTTTCGAAATTTGCGATGGATATCTTGCCCTCGGTGGTTGCGACCATTATCGGGGCCTACATCGTCAATCATTACATCGTCACCAAGCCCGACACCCCGGTCGCAGCCGCCGTCTCCTCGGCCGACCCGAAAAAGGCGGACGGCACGACTGACGCCAAGGCCGATGCGAAACGGTCAGCCAGCGTCGTCGGCAGTCTTCCGCAGCCGGGGGTCACGGCCAAGGGCATCTCCGAAAAGGCCATGATCGAGCAGACGGCCGCTGAAAGGCCGGCGGTGGCCGAGAAGGCCTTGGCTGCCGACAAGCCCGTGGAAAAATCCGCCGACAAGCCGGCTGAGACCGCAAGTGTCCCGGCCGACACCCGTCGTCACGCGCCGGCTCCGCGCGAACGTGAAAAGGTGGTTGCCAAGTCCGTCGCGGCGCCGGTTGCGCCATCCACGCCGGCTGTGGCTGCAGCGCCTGTCGTCGCCGCGCCCGCTGCCGCCCCGGCTGCCGAGGCCGCTGCCGCGCCGGAAGAGCATCGCGACGCAACGGAACTGGCGCGTGCGGCCATCGAGCGGCTGCGCGGCGCCGGTGACGGTTCGCCGCGCCCGCAGGAAGCCGCCCGCGTCACGGATGCGCCCCGCGTCGTAGCAGCGCCGCCGGTGGCAGCGCCCGTCGCGTCGGCCCCGGCGATTCGGCTGCTGCCGCCCCCGATCATGGTCTCCACCCCGGCCCCCGACAGCTTCAATGCGCCGACGGGATCCACAATGGTCAGGCCCGCTGGCATCGAAGACCCGCGCCGCCCGATCCCGCCGGCCGACATTCCCGAGGCGTCTCCGTCCTTGTCGCTCCCGTCCCCGGGACCTCTGGATCTGCGCGCCGACGCTGTTGAGCCGCAGCGGCGCGAACACACCAATGTCGCTGAAGACATGCTGCTGGCGGCGAAATCGGTGTTTCACGCGGTATTGCCGAAATAGTTCAAGCTTTGCAGCTCAAGTCCTGCCTCTGACGCGCGCCATGCCGTTTCGCGCGGCTTCATCCCGGGGTCGCAGTTTGATGGCGCGGCCGTATGACTCGGCAGTCTTGCTCTTGTCGCCGAGGCGTTCATAAGCCTGCCCCCTTGCCTGTTGCGGCTTCAGGCCATCGGCCGCGGCGAAATCGGCGGATCGCTGCTCGTGCTGTTTTTCGCCTTCATAGAGCATCCCACGGCCGTACAGGGCCTGTGCGTTGTTCGGATCGAACTCGATGGCGTGATTGAACTCCGCGGGCGCCTGTTCGGCTTTTCCTGATTTGGCCAGCATCTGGGCGTGCGTGGCCTAGACCTGCGCCTGGGCCACCGTGGCTCCCGCAGGAGCAGGCTTTGCAGGCTCGCCGCTGATGAAGGCGATCCCAGATCGAAGGAGCAGCCGCCGAGTGCGATCGCGGTCAACGCGATCGGCACGGACGCGCGGCAGCCAGCGCACAAAGCTCCTGGAAGAGAAGACGGACCGGAATGGCCATGATATGCGGAAAACTCGCGCGGCTTACGTCGAATTGTTAGCCTGCCGCGTCCCAAAATGCATCGTCAAAAAAACGACGCGGGCCTCAAGGCCCGCGTCGTCAACTCAAATCTAAGAAAGCCTTCGATCAGCGTGGGCCGCGCGGACCCGCGCCGGGACCTCCACGACCGCCGGCGCCACCGCGCTCAGCGCCGGGACCGGCGCCAAACACCGGCTTCGGCTTCATCGGCAGCAGGCCTTCGCGCTGCAGCTTCTTGCGGGCGAGCTTGCGCGCGCGGCGCACGGCTTCGGCCTTTTCGCGGGCCTTCTTCTCGGAGGGCTTTTCGTAATGACCGCGAAGCTTCATCTCGCGGAAAATACCCTCGCGCTGCATCTTCTTCTTCAGCGCCTTGAGGGCTTGATCGACATTGTTATCGCGAACGAGAACCTGCACGCGGCATCCTCTTTCAATGGGTCGGATTGGAATTCTGGTAAAGCAAAGGGCCGGCAAAAGGCCAGGCCCTTAACCTTGAGCGCGCGGATGTATCAGACAAAACCGCCAATGTCCACCGTCGGAGAAGCAATTGCGCCGCTTTGCTGGGCCAAAACCACTTCTTTTGGACCCGATCACGCGGTTTTTTGCGGTGTTCCGACCTGCGTCACATGCCCCATCTTGCGGCCGGGCCGGGGCGCGCCCTTGCCGTAGAGGTGGACGGTGGCCCCGGGGACGGTCAGCCATCGCTCGTAGTCGTTGATATCGTCCCCGATCAGGTTGGTCATGGTGACCGGGCCGTGGCGGACGGGCTTGCCCAGCGGCCAGCCGGCAATGGCGCGGATGTGCTGCTCGAACTGCGAGATCGACGCGCCGTC
The DNA here is from genome assembly GCF_017881085.1 of Bradyrhizobium sp. Lineage (GTDB taxonomy): Bacteria > Pseudomonadota > Alphaproteobacteria > Rhizobiales > Xanthobacteraceae > Bradyrhizobium. The sequence goes on along the minus strand of NZ_JADGRI010000087.1, from coordinate 11,981 downwards.
GAGCGTCCAGTGTCCGGAATTGTGCACCCGCGGGGCGATCTCGTTGACCAGGAGCTTCGGCCCGCCCTCGGCCGGCACCACGAACATCTCGACCGCGAGCACGCCGACGTAATTTAGGGCGTGCGCGATCTTCTCCACGATGGCGCGCGCCTCGTCCGCCAGCGCGTCCGAAATATTGGCCGGCGCCCGCGATATTTTCAGGATGTGGTCGCGGTGCTCGTTTTCGGTGACGTCGAAGCATTCGACATGACCGTCGGCCGAGCGCGCGGCGATCACGGAGATCTCGCACTGGAAGGGAACGAAGGCCTCGAGGATGGCGGATCGGGTGCCAAGATCGTCCCAGATCACGTCCGGATCGTCGCCCGCGCGGATGATCGCCTGGCCCTTGCCGTCATAGCCGAAGCGGCGGGTCTTGAGCACGGCCGGCAGCCCGATGCGCGCGATCGCAGCGCGCAGGCTCGCGGCCGACGACACATCGGCGTAATCGGCGGTGCCGATGCCCAGCCGCTTGACGAAATCTTTTTCGGCAAGGCGGTCCTGCGTGGTTTCCAGGATTTTGCGCTCGGGGAGCACCGGACGGCGCGCGCCGAGGATCATGGCGGCGGCAGCCGGCACGTTCTCGAATTCATAGGTAATGACGTCGACGTCGTTGGCGAATAACTCCAGCGCCTCGACGTCGGCATATTCCGCGCAGGTGGCGTTCAGCACGACGTCGAACGCCGGCGAATCCGGGTCGGGCGAAAACACCTGGCAGCGAAGGCCGAGCCGTGCCGCCGCCATGGCCAGCATCCGGCCCAATTGTCCGCCGCCGAGAATTCCGATGGTGTCGCCGGGCTTGAGCTTCACCTGCTGTGGAGAAGTCACGCCGGATCCTCCGGACGCTCGCCAACCGCATCGGTCTGCGCCTTGCGCCAGGCGACAAGGCGGCCCGACAGCTTGGGATCGTTCAGCGCAAGCACGCTGGCCGCCATCAGTGCGGCGTTGATAGCGCCGGCCTTGCCGATCGCCAGCGTTCCGACCGGGACGCCGGCCGGCATCTGGACGATGGAATAGAGCGAATCGACGCCGGACAGCGCCTTGGATTCGATGGGAACGCCGAATACCGGCAGTTCCGTCAGCGACGCCGTCATACCCGGCAGATGCGCCGCGCCTCCCGCGCCGGCGATGATGATCTTGAAGCCGGCCGCCTTGGCCCCCCTGGCAAAGGCGAACATCCGGTCCGGGGTGCGGTGCGCCGAGACGATGTGTTTCTCGCAGGCAACCCCGAGCACTCCAAGGGTTTCGGCGGCATGGCGCATGGTGTCCCAGTCCGACTGGCTTCCCATGATGATGGCGACGGGGACGGGCATGCGGTTAATTCTTTCAGGAATCCAGAAACATAGGCCGGATTATAGGATCGGCACAGGGCTCGGCAAGGCGTGGCAAGGGGTCCGGAATGGACTATCCTGTCTTGGTGAATTCCGGCAAGCCTTCTTAGCGCATGATTCCGGCCCGAAGGGCTCCGTTAGCGCGAATCGGACGCCAGTTTGAGATGGCCATGAAGAAGAAAACAGGGGCGGCCGCCCCCAAATCTGCGAAATCCAGGACTTCGAAATCCAGGGCGGCGAAACCCCGCATGAGCGGGGGCGGCAGGCGCAAGGCTGCGTCGCGCCGGGTCCGGCCGGCGAAAGCGCCAAAGCCGGCGTCCCGGTTGCCGGTCGATCCCGGCGACGGCAGGCCGACGATTCGCAGGCTGCGGACCCAACTGGCGCGCGCGCGCAAGCGGATCGAGGAACTGGAGGCGTCGGCGGACACCGACTTCCTGCTGGATATTCCGAACCGGCGCGGCTTCGAGCGCGAGTTCCATCGCGCGATCTCCTACATCAAGCGCTATCATGCGAGCGGCGCGCTGATCGTGCTCGACGTCGATGGCCTGAAGCCGATCAACGACGCCTTCGGGCACGCCGCCGGCGATCAGGTCTTGAAGGCCATCGCGGCCACGCTGGTGGGCCAGGTGCGTTCCTCCGACCTGGTCGGGCGGCTCGGCGGCGACGAGTTCGCGGTCCTGTTGTGGAATCTGACCGAGGCCGATGCCAGGGCGAAAGCGGCCTCGCTGGAAGAGGCCATGGACCGGCTCACCTTCACGTTTCGCGGCCGTCCCGTGACCGCGGGCGCATCGGCCGGCGTGGCCGTTCTCGGCCCGCATGCTGAAGCCGGCCGCGCATTGGAGGAAGCCGACAGCGCGATGTATGTGCGCAAGGCGCAACGCCGGCACGAGACGTGATGCTTACAAGCCGCTCAGATCGTCAGGCACGCTGCCGAATTTCCGGAGCAACTCGGCGTCGCCGAATTCGCCGATCATGGGATCGCCGCTGCGTCTGAAGGCGACGGCGCCGATGCTGCCGGCGGTCCGCGACAACACTTCCGCGCGTCGCAGCGCCGCCGACGAACTCTGGCATTCCTCCGCCGCACCCGCGACCGGCGAGCCAGCCTCGTCCTGCAGGAACGGCATTGCGACGTAATAGGTGACATCGGCCATGGTCTTTGCTCCTTGGCTCCGGTTCGATCGATCAGGCGGCGTCGCTGTTCGACAATCCCTCAGGTGCGCAACCACAGGATATTGCCGCCTGCAAGTCCGCTAGTTCGCTCTCCAGATATTCGTTCGCCATGATGAGCGCCTTGATCGTGCTGCGCAGGTTGCCGTCGCACATTGCGATCGCCTGGTCGCAGGCCTGCTCGTAACGGCTGACGTCGGATGGGGAAGCGGCTTCGGGCATGGCGGTACTCCCGGGGACGGCTGATTGGGCTGATCGCAACGTTCCTATTTTGTTCTGATGGAGTCAAGTGCCTCCGCACAAGCCCGGTCGAGGGTCTGCACAGCTCAGAGCGGCGGGGCCGACCCGCACGATGGACCAACAAGGACGGTCCGAAAGTCTAAGGCGGGGAACGAAAAATATATCTGGCGCTTAACGGCTATTCGCAGGGAGTGGGATGCATGGGTCTTGTTGAGTCCAAGAGACCCGTGGTGTTGGTTGTGGAAGACGAGTTTCTGCTCCGGATGGACGCGGTCGACATGATCAGGGATGCCGGGTTCGATGTTATCGAAGCCGCGAATGCCGATCAGGCCATCGAAATTCTGGAAGCTCGCCGGGACATCACGGTTGTTTTCACCGATATTCAGATGCCGGGCTCGATGGATGGCTTAAGACTCGCCCGCGCGGTGCGTGGCCGCTGGCCGCCGATCAAGATCGTCGCGACCTCCGGCCATATCGGCGTGCGGGAAGCGGATCTGCCCGAGGGCGGGCGCTTCCTGCCCAAACCCTACAGTCCGATCCAGGTAACGGGCGTGCTGCGTGAACTGATCGCCGGCGCGTGACCGAACGCTACAGCGTTTTCGTGCGAAGTTCGCGTGAAGAAAACGCATCAAACCAAAGAGCAGAGCCTCGGTTCCGATGCAATCAGAGCCGGTCAGGCGCTAGGCGATGATATCCGGCGTAATCTGGTCCTCAATGAAGGCGATACGGTCGCGCAATTGCAGCTTGCGTTTTTTCAACCGCTGCAGTCGCAACAGGTCGGGCGCGGGAGATTGATGCAAGGCATCGATCGCCGCGTCGAGATCGCGGTGCTCCTGCTGCAGCCGTGCGAGCTCGCTGGCGAGTTCGCGCTCATCTTCGTCGGTCATGATGTACGTTAGCTGAAAAACGGGATGAGATTGCGAATGGTTGCGGAAACGGCTTCGGGGAATATCGTCCTTGCCGGGTCGGCACGCAAGCTGGCGCGGGTTCCGTACTCACGATTCGTTACAGATGTCTGCGGAAAAATGAGCCCGCCATTTTCGATACCCATCGACAGATTCCCTTACTCGTGTACACTTCCGCGTCCGGATCGAATCTGAGGTCTTATCAACAGAGGAGGTTTCGTATGGCAATTCAGGCGCATCTCGTTGAACTGGAACGGAAACACAAAGTTCTTGAAAACGAATTGCATGAAGCTCTCGTGCACCTCTCAACGGACGACCTGCAAATTCTTGAACTAAAGCGCCGGAAATTGATGGTTAAGGACGAGATTGAACGGTTGAGACATACCGCAGGCGAAACGCTGCACTAGCGTCGCCACTCCTTAAAGCTCCCGCAAACGCCTCAATCATCCCCGGGCCGAACGCAATCGCGTTCACCCGCACGTGCACGCTTCGACTGCGCCCCGAAGGCAGACCGTACCGCCGGTCGCGCTTCGAGGCTCACCGAGGCGGATCGCGTCCCTTGGCACGCAGCCTGCGTGACGCTCACACACCGGCCAATTCGCCGACATAGTCCGCGATCGCCAGCGACGATGTCAGTCCCGGCGACTCGATCCCGAACAGATTGATCAGCCCCTCCACGCCGTGCTCCCGCGGCCCCTGGATGAGGAAGTCCTGCGTGGCTACCGCCGGTGGCACGATCTTCGGCCGAATGCCCGAATAGCTCGGCATCAGCGCGCCGTCCGGCAGCGTCGGCCAGTAGCGCCGGATCGCCGGATAGAACCGCTCCGCCCGGGCCGGGTCGACGGTGTAATCCACCTTCTCGATCCACTCCACGTCGGGCCCGAACCGGGCCTGTCCCGCCATGTCCAGGGTGAGGTGCACGCCGAGCCCGCCGGGTTCGGGCACCGGATAGATCAGACGCGAGAACGGCGCTCGCGCGCTGCAGCTGAAATAGTTTCCCTTGGCGAGATAGGCCGGCGGTATCTGCTCGATCGGCATGCCGTCGATGCTGCGCGCCACCGCCGGCGCGCTCAGCCCTGCGGCGTTGACGAGCAGCCGGCATTCAAGCGACATCGGCGCGTCGCCGCCGGCGTCGAGCTCGATGCGGCCGCCCACCGCCCTGGCGTGCAGCAGGGGCGTATGAAAAGCACAGGCTGCGCCGGCCTCTTCGGCATCGCCGCGCAGCGCCAGCATATAGGCATGACTGTCGATGATGCCCGTGGAAGGCGACAATAGCGCAGCGTCGCAGTTCAGCGCCGGCTCCAATGCGCGGGCGTCGGCGCCGGAAAGGGTCTGCAGATCGTCGACGCCATTGGCCTCGGCATGCGCCCGGATCGATTGCAGCTTTTCGGTTTCCTTCGGGCTGGTCGCGACGATCAGCTTGCCGCAATTGCGATGCGGGATGCCGTGATCCCTGCAATATTGATAGAGTGCCCGCTTGCCGCCGACGCACATCCGCGCCATCAGGCTGCCCGCCTTGTAGTAGATGCCGGCGTGGATCACCTCGCTGTTGCGGGACGACGTCACCGTGCCGATTGCCTCGGTCGCCTCCAGCAGGATCACCTCGCGTCCCGCCTGCGCCAGCCGCCGCGCCACCGCGAGACCGATTACGCCTGCACCGATAACGACGCACTCAACCTTGTCCATACGCGCCTTCAGGTTCACGGATCACGGGAAATCAACGTGCGCCTCGTTAAGTGGCTGTTCGTCCCGGGTCAATCGCGCCCCCACATTATCGCCCAGTTCGCGATGAGCTTCTTGGAGAACCTGCCGGGTTCGTTTCGGGAGGCTTTCCGGACCCGGATGGAGTTAGGGATACATTAATCATGTCAGGGCAATTGCCGTAATTTGAGTCACATTTCTGGGTTGTAAGGGTAGGCGTTTACCTGATCCAAACCCGTCAAGTCAGACACTCCGCCCTGAAATGCGCGGGTGACTGATGGCTGGCGAGAACGGGCAGGCAGGCGGCAAGAACTCGATTCCTGCGCAGGCTCTCGTATGCCTGGTGGTCACTGCCGCGCCGGTGCACGCCGCCTGGGGTTTGTCCGATCATTTTGCGTCCCAGAACTATCTAGGCTTCGCCGATCCCAGCATGCTCTGGGAAGTCCTGATCGGCGGCATCGTCGTCTGCTCGTTCCTCGCGGCGGTCGCGCTGTGGATCCACTCCGCCTTGCGCAAGGTGAGTCGTTCGCAGTTGCGCAGAAACGCGTTCGTCAGTTCCGCGCTGAACAATCTCAGCCACGGCGTTGTCATGACGGATGCGCAGCAGCGGATCGTGTACTGCAACAATCGCTATCTCGAAATCTACGGCCTGGCTCGTTCGGATATCCGGCGCCACATGACCGGCCCGGAACTGTTGGAGTTGCGCCGCAAACGCGGCGTGCTCGACGTCAGCAGTGAGGAGTTCTACAGGCAGGCGGGCACCCCGGACGGACTGATTACCGAACTGCCCAGCGGGCGGTCGGTTCTGGTCAAATATTTCGCGCTGCCGAACGGCGGTTCGGTGGCGTCCCACGAGGATTGCACCGAGCAGCGCAAGCTTTCACGGCAGCTGGCGTCGACCAAGCAATTCCTGGAATCGGTGCTCGACAACGTGCCGGTCTGCGTGGCCGCCAAGAGCATCGAGGACGGCCGCTATATTTTTGCCAACCGCGCGTTCGAACGCTTCTCGCGCCTCTCCCGCGACACCATCATCGGCAAGCGCGCCGACGAAATTTTTCGCCCCGAGACCACAGCCAGCATCGACGCGGCTGACCGGGCAGCAGTCAACTCGCCCGAGGGCCAGTTCCGCAACGAATTCGAGGTCGAGCGCGGATCGGAGAAACGCGTTCTCTCCAGCATCCGCGTCATCGCGCGCAACGACAAGAACCAGCCGGAGTTTCTGATCGCGCTGTTCGATGACGTCACCGAGCGCCGGTCACTTTCCCAGGAGCTTGAGAACACCAAGAAATTCCTGGAACTCGTGGTCGACAACATTCCGGTCTCGCTGATCGTGGAGCGCGTCAGCGACGGCCGCTATCTGCTCGCCAATCGCAGCGCCGAGATCATTCTCAACCGGCGCCGCGAGGACGCAACCGGCCTCACCGCCGCCGATATCTTCAATCCCCGGGAAGCCAAGCTGATCATCGCCCGCGACGAGGCGGCGATCAAGAAGCGCGGCCTGCTGGTCGAAGAACATCCGATCAGCACAAAGGACGGGTTGAGGCTGTTCCTGACCCGGCGCATGACGGTGCTGGATGAGGCCGGGGCGCCGCAATATCTGATCAAGACCCACGAGGACGTCACCGACCGCCGCCAGACCGAATCGCGCATGGCGCATATGGCGTATCATGACGGCCTGACCGATCTGCCGAACCGCGCGGCGTTCCTGCAGGCCCTGGCGCAGATGATCGAAGCCTGCGAAGGCACCGGCGAGGAATTCGCGGTGCTCTCGCTCGACCTCGACGGGCTGAAGGAAGTCAATGACGTGTTCGGCCATGCCACCGGCGACAAGCTCTTAATCGAAGTGGCGCGCCGTCTCCAGGCCTCGGCGCGCGGCGGTGTCGTGGCCCGGCTCTCGGGCGACGAGTTCGGATTGATCATCGACGGCAAGCAGCCCGTCGCCGGCATGCTGCTGGCCGAGCAGCTCGCCGAAGTGCTGACCAACGAGTTCCAGATCGACGGCAAATCGGTCCGCACCGGCGTCACGACGGGCATTTCGGTATTCCCGCATAACGGCGCCGACGCCGCCTCGCTGCTCGCCAACGCAGGCGCGGCCCTGTTCCGCGCCAAGGCCAAATCGCGCGGCTCGATCAGCATCTACGAGCCCGAGATGGACCAGCAGATCCGCGATCGCCGCGTGCTGCACCAGGATCTCTCGCTCGCGATCAAGAACGGCGAGCTGTCGCTGTATTACCAGCCGCAAGCGATGTCGCGCCATACCGTCGCGGCAAGCGAGATCATCGGCTTCGAGGCCCTGGCGCGCTGGCTGCACCCGGTGCGCGGTTTCGTGCCGCCGAGCGACTTCATCCCGCTCGCGGAAGAGAGCGGCCTGATCGTCGAAATGGGTGAATGGATCCTGCGCGAAGCCTGCCGCGAGGCCGCTTCCTGGCCGTTGCCGCTGCAGATCGCGGTCAACCTGTCGCCGGCGCAGTTCATGCACGGCGACGTCGTCAGTCTCGTGCATTCGATCCTGCTCGAAACCGGTCTTTCGCCGGGCCGGCTCGAGTTGGAAATCACCGAGGGCGTACTGATCGAGGATTTCGACCGCGGCCTGGCGCTGCTGCGCCGGCTGAAGGCGCTCGGCGTGCGCATTTCCATGGACGATTTCGGCAGCGGCTATTCGTCGCTCTCCTATCTGCAGGCATTTCCGTTCGACAAGATCAAGATCGACCGCGATTTCGTCAACAATCTCGGCCGCAATCCGCAATCGGCCGCGATTATCCGGGCCGTAATCGGCCTCGGCCACGGCCTCGAGATGTCGATCGTCGCCGAGGGCGTCGAAACCCAGGAGCAGCTCAGCTTCCTCGCCGATGAAGGCTGTGACGCGGTGCAGGGCTATTTCATCGGCAAACCGCTGCCGATCGGCCAGTACACGGCGCTGGTAGGCCGCAACGGCGGCAACACCATCGAGGCCGCGCGCAAGACCGGCTAGCGCATGGTTCGACCCAGCTGAATCATTCTCCCACCTTATTCTTGCTCGAGCATGATCTGCCTGTAATTGCCTTGCCTTGTCCCGAGGAAAAGCGGTTTCCACTTTTGCGGATCATGCTCTAGACGTCGCGCATGGCGGACTACGATCTTGCGATCATCGGCGGCGGCCTGAACGGCGTCAGCATTGCACGCGACGCCGCCGGGCGCGGCCTGCGGGTGATCCTGCTGGAGCAAGGCGACCTCGGTTCTGCCGCATCCGCGGCCTCGCCGCGGCTTGTTCATGGCGATCTCGCGGTGCTGGAGCGCAGGGGATTTGGCCGCGTGCGCACCGCGCTTGCCGAACGCGACATCTGGCTGCGGATCGCGCCGCATCTGGTGCGGCCGATGCGGTTCGCGATCCCCGCCCATTCCGACGAGCGTCCGCCCTGGCTGCTGCGCACGGGGTTATGGCTCTACGACCGGCTCGCCTCGCGAAGCGGCCTGCCGGGTGCTGCGACCGTCGACGTCACGCATCATCCGCTCGGCAATGCGCTGAAGCGCCCGTTCGGCACCGCGTTCGAATATTCCGACTGCGTGGCGGACGATTCGCGGCTGGTGATCGCCAACGCCGTCGACGCCGCCGAGCGCGGCGCCGACATTCGCACCGGCGCGCGCTGCGTTCGCGCCGACCGGTCCGAGATCTGGCGGCTGGCGGCGATCGATCGCGGCCGGCGTCAGGTAATCACCGCCCGGGCGCTGGTCAACGCATCGGGCGCCTGGACCGCGTCGGTCGCGGAAACCATCTTGCGGCTGCCGCCGCTGCGCGCCGGCGTCATGCAGATCAGCCAGATCGTGGTCCGGCGGCTGTTCGAGACCGACAATGTCTATGTTTTCCAGAACAGCGACCGCCGGCTGATTTTCGCCAGCCCTTATGAGCGCGATTTCACGCTGATCGGCACCGTCGGGCATGCGTTCAAGGGCAATCCCGCCGCGGTGTCGATGGCGGCCGCCGACGTCGCCTATCTCTGCGACGCCGCCAACCGCTATTTTCGCGAACGGGTCGAACCGTCCGACGTGATCAGGACGATTTCCGGCGCCAACCTTTCCCTGGACCCCGCCAGCCGGCGCGCCGCGCGGGACGGCGCCATGACGTTCGACGCGCGGCGGCGCAAGGCGCCGCTGCTGACGATCTTCGGCGGCGATGTCACGACCTCGCGCCTGCGCGCGGAGCGGGCGGTCTCGAAACTGACGCCGTTCTATCCGATGTCGCCGCGCTGGACCGCGCAGGCGCCGCTGCCCGGCGGCGATTTCGCATGGGCCCGCTTCGACGCCGAGGTCGATCGCGCGCGCGAACGCTGGCGGTTCCTCGGCGAGGCCGAGGCGCAGCGCCTGGTCGGAGCCTATGGTTCCCGTCTTGCCGCCATGCTCGGCGACGCCAGGGACCGCGCGGATCTCGGTCCGGCCTTCGGGCCGGCACTGACCGGTGCGGAGGTCCGCTATCTCATGACGAAAGAATGGGCACGGTTTCCGGATGACATTCTCTGGCGCCGCTCAAAACTCGGTCTCACTATGACGTCGGCAGAGCACGACGCGTTGGCGGCATATATGGCGAAGGCGACACCAGGCGGCGCAGACAATCCTGGGGCTACCCGCGGTGGCACGGTTGAGCCGGAGCCGATCCGCCGCTAGCGTGCTGGCCCGAGTGGGCTGGCGAGGAAGATGGCCGAGGAATCACTGCAACCGGAACCGCAGCAAGAAGCGGCGGCCGACAGGCCGCTGCTGCGCATCGACGCGGTGGTGAAGAAATTCGGAGTGTTCACGGCGGTGGATCGGCTGTCGCTCGACATCTGCGCCGGTGAGTTCTTTGCGCTCCTTGGTCCGAGCGGCTGCGGCAAGACCACGCTGCTGCGGATGCTCGCCGGATTCGAGACGCCGGACGAAGGCCGCATCCTGCTCGACGGCAAGGACATCGCGCAGGTACTGCCGCACCAGCGTCCCATCAACATGATGTTCCAGAATTACGCGCTGTTTCCGCATCTTTCGGTGCGCGACAACATCGCCTTCGGCCTGAAGCGCGCCGGCATGGCGCGCGCGGAGATCGATGGCCGCGTCGCCGAGATGGTGGCTCTGGTCAGGCTCGAGGGGCTGGAGAAACGCAAGCCCGACCAGCTCTCCGGCGGGCAAAAACAGCGCGTGGCGCTGGCCCGCTCGCTGGCGCGCCGGCCGCGGCTGTTGCTGCTCGACGAACCGCTCGCCGCGCTCGACAAGAAGCTGCGCGAGAGCACCCAGCTCGAACTGGTCGAGTTGCAGCGCCGGCTCGGCATGACCTTCGTCATCGTCACCCACGATCAGGAAGAGGCGATGGCCGTGGCAGACCGGATCGGCGTGATGGACGCCGGACGCCTCGAACAGGCGGCGACGCCGCGGCAGCTTTATGAGGAGCCGGCCTCGCGCTGGGTCGCGGAGTTCGTCGGCGACGTCAACATCTTCGAGGGACAACTCTTGTCGCAGGACGCCGGCCGGCTGATGATTGCGACCAAAGACGCCGGAACCATCGCGGCGGCCGAGCCGCGCCGGCCGGTCACCAAATCCGGCGTTTGCGTCGCGATCCGCCCCGAGAAGATAAAACTGTCGCGCCGCGGCCCGGCGTCTGGCGACGCGGCCAGCGCGCAAGCGATCAACCGGCTCGAAGGCGTCGTGACAGACGTCAGCTATCTCGGCGGCGTCACCAGCTACAAGGTGAAGCTCGATTCCGGCGCGGTCGTACGCTCGTCGATGGCCAATACGGCGCGGATCGATATCGACGCCTATCATGCGTGCCAGCGCGTGGTGGCGTGGTTCACGCCCGACGATTGCGTGGTGCTGGAGCGATGAGCGGGCGGCGCATTTTCACGCGCCCGGCGCGGCTGGCCGCGATCGCGCCTTTGCTGTGGATGGTGCTGTTCTTCCTGGTGCCGTTCGGTTTCGTGCTCAAGATCAGCCTGTCGCAGACTGCGATCGCGCAGCCGCCGTATACACCGGTGTTCGATTTCAGCCAGGGTGTTGGCGCGCTCAAGGCCGCGCTGGCGGCGCTGTCGCTGGATAATTTCAGGCTGCTGGTGTCTGATGACCTCTACGTGCTGTCTTATTTGCGCAGCCTCGTCGTCGCAGCGGTCTCGACGTCGATACTCCTGGTGATCGGCTATCCCATCGCCTATGGGATGGCGCGGCTGCCGCAACGCGGGCAGCCGGTCGCGATGATGCTCGTCATCGTTCCCTTCTGGACCTCGTTCCTGATCCGCATCTATGCCTGGATCAACATCCTGCAGCACGACGGCCTGCTCAACAAGATCCTGCTGGCGCTGCATCTGGTTGCAGCACCCGTGGTGTGGCTCTCCACCGACAGCGCGATGTATCTCGGCATCGTCTACTCCTATCTGCCGTTCATGATCCTGCCGCTGTATGCGACGCTGGCCAAGTTGGAGCCGGCGCTGCTGGAGGCGGCAGCCGATCTCGGCTCGTCGCCCCGGCAGGCGTTCTGGCTGGTGACTTTTCCGCTGTCATTGCCGGGCGTCGCCGCGGGCGTGCTGTTGTGCTTCATCCCGATCGTCGGCGAGTTCGTGATCCCCGATCTGCTCGCGGGTTCCAACTCCTTGATGATCGGCCAGACCTT
>NZ_JADGRI010000327.1 GCF_017881085.1 Bradyrhizobium sp. | reverse complement strand
CTTGCGGCCTTTGAGCACGAACGGGCTCAGATCCAGCGACGGGCGGCTGGTCAGAGCCGCCCGTTCGCACATTCTGCCAGATTTTGCAGACACAAGAGCACGAAGGAAGCCGTTAAAACCATTGCGCGGGGAATGCCGGGTGATTCCGGTGTGACCTGACTAACGCGTGTGCTCTCTACCACTACCTCTGCACACGCGGCTATCGGGCGCATCGGGCGCCCGGCATTCCCTGCGCCCTCCTGGGGCGAGAAATGCATCAAAGCCTCGGGCGCATCGCGCCGCGAGAGTTAAACGCATGTCTGGAGATCGTCACTGCCTACCGACCCGTTGGCTCGCAATGACGCTGAGGTTGCGTGTTCAGCCCGGTCGTCATCGGGTCGGCGCGAGCGGGACCCTCGCCATTGCGGCATTTCCCATTGTCCGCAAAACGCTTTATGGTGCTCGGCGATCTCACATGGCGTGAACTCGATTATCGATAAATATCAAAGGCTTGGCGGTGACCCGCAGCCTTTGGAGGGCGGCTTGACGCGGTATATTTCCACAAGGGGGGAGGCCCCGGCGCTGGGTTTCTGCGATGTGATGCTGGCCGGGCTCGCCCGCGACGGCGGCCTCTACGTGCCCGAAACCTGGCCGCAGCTGTCGCCCGGGACCATCGCGGGATTCTTCGGCCGGCCCTATTGGGAAGTCGCGGTCGATGTGATCCGTCCGTTCGTCGGGGGCGAGATCTCCGATGCCGATCTCGGCCGCATGGCGAACGAGGCCTATGCCACCTTCCGTCATCCCGCCGTGGTTCCGCTCGACCAGATCAGCCCGAATCAATTCGTGCTGGAGCTGTTTCACGGCCCGACGCTCGCGTTCAAGGACGTGGCGATGCAGCTGATCTCGCGGCTGATGGATCACGTGCTGGCCAAGCGCGCCCAGCGCACCACCATCGTGGTCGCCACCTCGGGCGATACCGGCGGCGCCGCGGTCGATGCGTTCGCGGGACTTGGCAATGTCGATCTGATCGTGCTGTTCCCGAACGGCCGCATCTCAGACGTGCAGCGGCGGATGATGACGACGTCAGGCGCCGCCAACGTGCACGCGCTGGCGATCGAAGGTCATTTCGACGATTGCCAGGCGATCGTGAAGGGACTGTTCAATCATCATCAGTTTCGCGATGCGGTCGCGCTGTCGGGCGTCAATTCCATCAACTGGGCGCGGATCGTGGCGCAGGTGGTGTATTATTTCACCTCGGCGGTCGCGCTCGGCGCGCCGTCGCGCACGGTGGATTTCACGGTGCCGACCGGGAATTTCGGCGACATCTTCGCAGGCTACGTCGCCAAGCGCATGGGCTTGCCGATCCGCTGGTTGCGCATCGCCGCCAACATCAACGACATCCTGCCGCGCACGCTGAAGACCGGCATCTATGAAGTGCGCGAGGTCCACGCATCGGCCTCGCCCTCGATGGATATTCAGGTGTCCTCGAATTTCGAGCGGCTGCTGTTCGAGGCCAGCGGCCGTGATGCGGCGGAAGTCCGCGGGCTGATGGCGTCATTGAAACAGTCGGGGCGTTTTGTCCTTCCCGACGCGACCTTGGCCGCGATCCGCGCCGAATTCGACGCCGGACGGGCCGACGAGACCGAAACCAGTGCGGCGATCCGCGCCGCCTGGCGCGAGGCCGGTGATCTCGTCGATCCCCATACCGCGGTGGCGCTGGCGGTGGCCGATCGCGACACGGCGGATTCGAAAATACCCAACATCGTGCTGTCGACTGCGCATGCCGCGAAGTTCCCCGACGCGGTGGAAGCCGCCTGCGGCGTTCGTCCGGAACTGCCGCCCTGGCTCGAGGGTTTGATGACGAGGCCCGAGCACATCAAGGTCATGGCCAACGATCAGGTCGAAGTGGAGCGGTTCGTTCGCTTGGTCAGCCGCGCCGCGAAACAAGGAGTTACCGGATGAGCGTCGATGTCACCAAGCTTCCCTCGGGCCTCACGGTGATCACCGACACCATGCCGCATCTGGAAACCGCGGCGCTCGGCGTCTGGACCGGCGTCGGCGGCCGCGACGAAAAGCCGAACGAACACGGCATCTCGCATCTTTTGGAACACATGGCGTTCAAGGGCACGACGCGGCGCTCGTCGCGCGAAATCGTCGAGGAAATCGAGGCGGTCGGCGGCGATCTCAACGCCGGCACCTCGACCGAGAGCACCGCCTATTATGCCAGGGTGATGAAGGCCGACGTGCCGCTGGCGCTGGATGTGCTCTCCGACATTCTCGCCAATCCCTCCTTCGTGCCGGACGAACTCGAGCGCGAAAAAAACGTCATCGTGCAGGAGATCGGTGCGGCGCAGGACACCCCCGACGACGTGGTGTTCGAACATCTCAACGAGCTCTGTTATCCGGAGCAGCCGATGGGGCGCTCGCTGCTCGGGACCGCAAAGACCCTGAAGGAGTTCGATCGCGACACGCTGCGCGGCTATCTCTCGACGCATTATCGCGGGCCCGACATGGTGGTGGCCGCGGCCGGCGCGGTCGACCACAAGCGGGTGGTCGAGGAGGTCGCCGAAAGGTTCAAGAGCTTCGACGGCACGCCGGCGCCGAAGCCGCAGGCGGCGATGTTCGGCGCCGGCGGCTCCCGCGTGGTGCATCGCGACCTCGAACAGGCCCATCTGACGCTGGCGCTGGAAGGCGTGCCGCAGACTGATCTGTCGCTGTTCTCGCTGCAGGTCTTCACCAACACGCTCGGCGGCGGGATGTCGTCGCGGCTGTTCCAGGAAGTGCGCGAGAAGCGCGGGCTGTGCTACTCGATCTATACCTTCCACGCGCCCTACAGCGACACCGGTTTTTTCGGGCTTTATACCGGCACCGACCCTGGCGACGCGTCCGAGATGATGGAAGTGATCGTCGACGTCATCAACGACGCCGTGGAAACCCTGACCGAGGCCGAGATCGCCCGCGCCAAGGCGCAGATGAAGGCGGGGCTGCTGATGGCGCTGGAGAGCTGCTCGTCGCGCGCCGAGCAGCTGGCGCGCCATATCCTTGCCTATGGGCGGCCGCTGACGGTGGAAGAACTGGTGGCCCGGATCGACGCCGTCAGCGTAGAGTCGACGCGGAACGCCGCGCGGGGGCTGTTGTCGCGCAGCCGCCCGGCGGTCGTGGCGCTCGGCAGCGGAAGAGGTCTGGACACGGCGGTGTCTTTTGCGGAAGGATTGACCCGGTCGAAGGCGAAGTCGCTGCTGCATTGACGGCGGCCGGCGCGGCGATCAGGTTCGGTTAGCGGGGAGTAGCAGACATGGCCCTGTTTCGGCTTCCATCCAGCGGACCGGCGGCGCTCGCCCCGCGCGGGCAGGGGCTGTTGCTGCGTGCGCCGCAAATGTCGGATTTCCTGCAATGGGCGCATTTGCGCGAATACAGCCGGGAATATCTGACTCCTTGGGAGCCGATCTGGCCCTCCGACGATCTGACCCGCTCCGGCTTCCGGCGGCGGCTGCGCCGTTATGCCGAGGACATCGCCGCCGACCGCTCTTATCCCTTCATCATTTTCCGGGAATCGGACGGTGCGATGATCGGCGGCATTACGCTCGCCAACGTCCGCCGCGGCATCGTGCAGGCCGGCACTATCGGATACTGGGTCGGGCAGCCCCATGCGCATCGCGGCTACATGACGGCGGCGCTGCGCGTGCTGCTGCCGTCGCTGTTCGGCGAACTGAATTTGCATCGCATCGAGGCCGCCTGCATTCCTTCCAATGCGCCGTCGATCCGGGTGCTGGAGAAATGCGGCTTTACCCGGGAGGGGCGGGCGCGGCGCTATCTCTGCATCAACGGCGTCTGGCAGGACCATTTGCTGTTCGGCCTCCTGCATGAGGATTTTCGCGGTTAACTGTCGATTTCGAGATGATGGCACCCGCCTTGGGTTCGCCGCCATTGCGCTGGTATAACCCGCCAGCCGCGCGCTCCCCTTCAGGGAAGCGCCTTATCGCGGGACGTCTTTGGGGACATCTGAATGATGCGTAACGGGCTGACGATGCGGACGATGGGCCAAGCGGGCCGTCCGCGCACGGCGCTGGCGCTGGCGGTGGCGGGCGCGGTTCTTTCGGGCTGCGGCGGCGGCAGTATGCTCGGCAGCTCGTCTGATACCAGTTCAAGCCCTTCGATCGGCAGCCGGTTCAGCCAGCTGTTCGGCTCGAAGTCGCAAGCCGTCGGGGAGAGCGCGCCGTCGCCGGTGGACAACGAACTGAGCTGTCCGCCCGTCACGATTCGCGCCGGGGCATCGACCTTTGCGGTGGGGGTGCCCGGCAAGGAAGCGGTCGGCAACGATCTGCGCTATCAGGCGTCGATCACCCGCACCGCGCGCGATTGCACCAGGAACGGCGACCAGATCACCGCCCGGATTGGTATTCTCGGGCGCGTCATCGCCGGTCCGGCCGGAAATCCGACGACGGTCGAGATTCCGCTTCGCGTCGCCGTGGTGCAGGGCGGCGTGCAGGAAAAGACCATCACCACCAAGGTTTTCAAGACGACGGTGACGATGAACGACCAAGGCAGCGTGCCGTTCAGCCTGGTGGCGGAAGATATGGTCTATCCGGTGCCGCCCGCAGCGACCGGCGATTCCTACATCTTCTATATCGGTTTCGATCCGCAGGCGCTGACGCCGGAGCGGCCGGCGAGAGCGGCGAAGAAGAAGAAGTAAGCCCGCAAAAAACCGGCGCGATCATCTCGCGCCGGCCGGTTGTCGTTACACCAATGATAATTCGTCAGTTCAGCTTGGCGCGGACTTCCGCAATACCCTTGGCCAGAAGATCATCGGCGAGCCCGCCCTTGACCGATTGCGACATGATGGTGGAAGCCGCCGTGACGGCGGCGTTGGCCGCAGCCGCGCGGACGTCGGCCAGCGCCTGGGCTTCGGCCAGCGCGATCTTGCTTTCGGCGGTCTTGGTGCGCCGGACGACAAAATCTTCCATCTTGGTCTTGGCTTCGGCCGCGATGCGCTCGGCCTCGGCTTTCGCCGACGCAATGATGTCCTGCGCCTCGCGTTCCGCGCTGGCGTGACGGGCCTTGTATTCCGCCAGCAGTTTGGCGGCCTCTTCCTTGAGCCGGCGGGCGTCGTCGAGCTCGGACTTGATGCGTTCGCTGCGATGATCGAGCGCCTTCAGTACCGTGCGGTGGACGCCGAGATAGGCGAATACGCCCATCAGGATGACGAAGGCGACGGCGACCCAGAATTCCGGTTCCGCGAACATCTCGGGCATGGACGTTATCCCTTCAACGACGCGTCGACGGCGCTGTCGACCGACTTGCCGTCGGGCACGAGGCCGGTAAGCCGCTGCACGATCGCGGCGGCCGCCTCCGCGGCAATGCCGCGGACGTTGCTCATCGCGGCTTCGCGCGTCGACGCAATGGTTATTTCGGCTTCGGCGAGCTTTACCGAAAGCCGCTCTTCCAGAGTCTTGCGCTCGGCCTCGGACGCCGCGTTCAGCTTTTCACGGGTCTCGGCGCTGATCGCCTGCGCGCGGGAGCGGGCGGCGGCAAGTTCGCTTTCATAGGCCTTCAGCGCATCGCCGGAGGCATCCTTCAGTTTCTGCGCCTCGGAAAGATCGCCCTCAAGCGCTTTCTGACGCGCGTCGAGGAGACCGCCGACGCGCGGCAGCGCAATTTTCGAGACGATCAGATAAAGCGCGACAAACGCGATAACCAGCGACACCAGTTGCGAAGCAAAGGTGTCCTTCTGAAAAGGCGGGAAGGGGGCCTTGTGGCCGCCCTCTGCCTCGGTGTGGGCTGTCGCGCCCTTGGCGTCGCCATGACTCTCAGCCACGGGCTTCTCCTGTTCGGCC
>NZ_JADGRI010000086.1 GCF_017881085.1 Bradyrhizobium sp. | reverse complement strand
GACGCCATGGTGTACAGTTCGGGCTCCGCCGTGCGCGACGATATTTCGGGACCCGGCACCTGGGCGTTCCTGCCGGCGCGGCTTTCGACGGGCCAGAGCGTCGTGATCAATGCCGGCTTTGTGCAGAACACGATGCAGGATCGCGACCAGGAAGATCGCGCGGTCAAGCCGCTCGTTGCCGGCGGGCCGGTCGCGCTGACCGGCTATCTCCGCTTTCCGGAAGCCGCGGGCGTCCTCACGCCGGCGGAAAACCTGACAAAACGGCTGTGGTTCACGCGCGATCATCTCACCATGGCACGTGCGCTCGGCTGGGGCGAGGTCGCGCCGTTCTATATCGATCTGGAGCAGCCTTTGCCGGCGAACGGCATCCCGAAGCCGGGACCGCTCGACGTCCACCTGAAGGACGACCACATGCAATACGCCATCACCTGGTTCGCTCTGGCCGGCGCGGTGGCGATCGCGTTCGCTGTGTGGCTGCGCGCGCAGCGGCGGGCTTGAGCATTCCGCGCGCTGGATTTCTGACACGACGCAAGGCAGCGTTGCTGACGTAGCGGTGACGGCGGCAGGTGACCAAGGACAGGCAGGCTCCGTCAACGTCGACGCTTCAAGATGACAGTGCAATGACGATCTCATTACAGCTGTTGACCTGACGTCGGTACGGGCGGTGTTTCACTGACCATCGGACTATTGAGCTTGATCAAAGCGCCAATGCACCATCGGTCCTATCTTCGATGAAAGTTCATCAACTGGACCGAGTTGATCATGCCAATGGCCGTGACCGAGACTCCCGCAATCCGGGAAATCCGTAGCGCCGAAGTCGCGGGCAAGTCTGACGGAAAATTCAATCAATTGGCCGGAGTTATCCGGTCAAGACCGGACCACGAACCACTCGAAGAGAAGATAAGCGTTCGGCATCTCGACTTTTACTATCAGGATAGCAATCACGCACTCAAGGACGTCTCAGTGCCGATCTATGCCAACCAGGTAACCGCATTCATCGGGCCATCCGGTTGCGGCAAGTCGACCCTGCTGCGCGTCTTCAATCGTATCTACAGCCTATATCCCGGCCAGCACGTCGACGGCCAGGTCTTGCTGGATGGCGAGGATATTCTTTCCAAGAACCAGGACGTGACCGTTCTGAGAACGCGAATGGGGATGGTCTTCCAGAAGCCGACGCCATTTCCGATGTCGATCTACGATAACATCGCCTTTGGTATCGGCCTCAATCGAAGTCTCACCAAGGCCCAAACGGATGCAGAGGTCGAAAGCGCATTGCGGCGTGTGGCGCTTTGGGACGAAGTGAAGGATCAGCTCTTGAAGAGCGGATTGGAGCTGTCAGGCGGCCAGCAGCAACGCCTCAGCATTGCCCGCACCATCGCAATTCGGCCAGAGGTTCTTCTTCTCGACGAGCCGTGCGCATCGATTGATCCGATATCTTCGGCAAAAATCGAGCATACAATCGATGAACTCAAGCGCGACCACACGGTCATCGTCGTAACTCACAACCTTCAGCAAGCAGCGCGGGTTTCGGATTACGCGGGCTTTATGTATCTGGGCGAGATGTGCGAATTTGGCACGGTGCGCCAGATATTCGTGGCGCCGGGCGACCCGCGTGCGCAGCGGTTCATCACCGGCAGATTTGGCTGAATGCATTGAGCGGTTGACGGGGATCAAGCATTTTTCCCGTTCCCCGCGGCAGGTTGATATCCGGATATGATCGGGATGTGGCTTTTGGCTTGGTCTTATGTCGCTGGAAATTGAACGCAAGTTTCTTGTTGCTCACGACGGATGGAAGGCATCTGTCACGCGCAGTGCGAGGATAAGGGATGGTCTTATTTCGATGTCCAATGGCCGGAAGACGCGGGGGCGAATTGCAGGCGGCCGCGCCACCATCACCGTCAAGGGCGAGTACACGGGTTTCGCTCGTTCCGAGTTCGAATATCCGATCCCTGTTTCAGACGCAGAAGAAATGTTGCGGACCATGTGTGACGATCGTGTTCTCGAAAAGACGCGACATTACGTCTTACATGGCGGACTGACCTGGGAAATCGACGTCTATGAAGGCCTGCTGGAGGGGGTTGCGATCGCCGAGGTGGAACTGGATCAAGCCGATCGCGGATTGGATCTGCCAGATTGGGTCGGCAGCGAAGTGACGGGAAATACCTGGTACAGGAAAATCACGATGCTGGAGGAGAAGACTGCCGAACGCCGTGAAAAGCTGGGCTCATTGCTCGCGGGCGGGGTGTCCGGGCCCGGCTTTTCGGCCGTTCAGCATTCAGGAATTCGTCTCCGGCGTTAGCAATTTCCCGCTTGGTTCCAAAGCTTGGCCGTTGCTTTCAGCCAGATCCACCAAGCTTTATTGGATCCTGCCTGGCGGGTACAATGATCTGCCGGGGGTGTGATATCGCGCCCCTTGTCCGGGAGGAGGATCGGCCCAAATGGGAGGATTGAAGAGCAACACGGAAACGGCAGCAGACAAATTCGAGGAAAAGCTGCGTAAGCTTATCAAGCGCGCCAAAAAACAGCGCGGGATGCTGTGGCCATCGGTTGTTTCCAAACTTGAGCTTGCCCGCGCTGATGTCCGCTCAATGATCAAGGTCTACGACTCCGGGCCGAAATAAGATTACCCGGTCAAGTCGCTCGTCACCGGCGAGCAGGTCGCGCGGGACCGGCTATCTCCGCTTCCCCGCAGCGGCGGGTATGCTGACGCCGGCGCGGTGGCGATCGCCCCCGACGGAGGCGCGAGCCTGCGGCTCAACCATGCTGATCTACTGTCGAGGAACCGTGCCGGTCGCTTCCATGGCGTTTTCGAGCGAAAGCCTGCCCAGGGCTTGATCCGGGGTGATAACGGTTTGCAGGGAGAAAACGCGGCAAACAAAGGATCCAGAGCTTCGATTCTGATCTCACGAGAGCCGAAGCTCTAGGTCCGTGCGGGGGTGTCCTGCTGTACGCCAGCGGGGCATTTTTCAGTCGGAAACACGCTCTCGTATAGCGCGCGGGCCTGTTGAATAAGACGAGCAATCTCGCGGTCTGGATCAGGCTTCGGAAATTTTACGATGTCTCCCATTTTATCTCCAAAAAAGGGAATGCCCGGCGAGCATGATGAAGCGAATATCATGCCAGCCGATGAATATTCGGCCCCGTATTAAACCGGAGGTCGGACGGCGAGCGGCGGTCGGGCGGCCTTGAACCCTGACCGCTCAAACGGCGACCAAGCCGGACGGCATCCTGTCATCGCCGGAAATGAGAAAGCACCCCATTTGCTGCTGAAGAAAATTCGTCCCACCGTGCTGGCCGCGGTCATTTGCGGCTTCAGCGCCAGATATCGCCGCGGCGGAACCGGTTCCCGAGCCCTATGACGGCGGCCCCTTTCTGTATCTGAGCCCCGGCAATGCCGAGAACCACGCCTTCACGCTCAAGCCGGCGCCCGAAGGGCTGCGTCTTCCTCAGGAAGGGGAAAAAGGTCGATGTCGTCGACGTCGACAACACCGGCGGCTCCAATGAAATCATCTATCACGGGCGGCACTGATTCTCAGACGGCGGCCCGTTCTGATCCGGTAGCGGCCCATCGCTTCGTCGACCCAAGAGACAAAGCGCTGACGATCATTGCTCCGCTCATTGTGAACCAGTTCACGCCGGCGCGAGGCGCGTGGCGGTATTGTCCGCTGCGAACCAGATCCCGAGCGCGAAGGAAATGACGATGACCGCAAAACCTGGCGCACGCGTCTTCGCACTGGCCTTCTTGCTGGCGTTGGCCGTTCTCGCGGCCGCAAGTTCCGCGACCTGGGCGGAGGATCGGACCATCACCCTGAGACTCGGTGCCGGGTCGGCGCTCGCGCTTGAGCGGCCTTTCAAGACCGTCCTGGTTGGCGATCCCAATGTCGTGAATGTCAGGACGCGCAGCGATCGTTCGGTCGTTCTCGAGCCGCTGAATCCCGGCGCGACGAACCTGGTCTTCATTGACGAGGCCAGTATTGCCATCGCCAACATCCGTATTCTGGTTCAGGGCGCGGGCGCGGTCCCGATCAGTTACCGTGCCGGTTTCGCTGACGAGTGAAATCACGACGTCAACCGGATGCCGCCGGCTGGGGCTGATACTGCAACCGTTTGGGCAGAACCGCTGCGAACAGCACGGTTTCCAGCTCACGGCCTTCGCCGTCGGCGATGACGAATGCTTCGGGGGAATCTTCGCTGCCGGACCGTATGGCGTCTGCCAAAATCTGGCGGGCCGCGGCCAGTGCTTCCTCGTGAGCCGCGGCGGGATCCGCCAGGTCCGATCCTTCTTGATCAACGATGATCTGGTCGCCCAGGCGAATATGGAAGTAGAACCGACTCATGGCGGCCTCCCCCGGTTACTCCAGAAAATCTACACCGTCTGCGCTCGTCTCGTCGGTCCGCTGCCTGACAGAGGGCATCCGCGATCGCAGGCGTGTTTGGCGCTGTATTGGACATCACGGATAACCGCCGCGCAAAAATTGGATCGGCTGCGCGACTGTTCGACGGGTGAGGCTCGGCAGTTTCACCCATGAGTCTCCATGATGATCTCAAATGCGAAGCCGTCCGCTTGCCGGGATCGTTCATCGGTCTCGCGTGGCGGGTCAAAAAATCTTGTGGGATTGAGCAATATTGGACAGGGCCGGTGTGCGGCTGCGGCAATAATGCGAGGGCAACAAATGGCAGTCACGTGTTTGCCGGCGCATGAACGGGCCGCCCCGTTGTCTGCGTTGCGAGGCCCGGCGCGGCCCCTTGATCTCCATCCCCAGAGATGCGGAGGCCGTGCCGGCCTCGATCTTTAAAGCGTTGCCGCCGCCTCTCGCGCGCCACGCGATGTTCGCTTCGATTGCCCCAACGGCGTGTTTGCAAGGATCAATCGGCGAAAGCCGGGCTTGACGGTGCGCAGGATGCCGTCGTCTATCTGGCGTGTGAGAATGGCGCTGCCGAGACCGGTCTGTTGGCAAAATCTGCAATCGCGTATGCGCGGATCAAGCGGACGCTGCGTTTTTCGCGTGGTCGGCGCGGCCTAGGAAGCATCCGGCACGCCGGCGTTGTCGATCTGTTTGTGACTGAGGTCGCACGGCTTTTTCAGCTCACGGTCAATTCGCTGTTGAGCCCTGCGAGCGGCCATACCCTTGAGTTTTGTTCTGGTCTCCCCGGTCGTGACGGCCTGGCCGATCCGGAACTGCCATTGCCATAACCCGGGTTGGAGCTGCATGAGCGTGAACTCAATGCCCCTGCGGGTCATTTTCGCGCCGTCCGAGGCGCGGAATCCTTGGCCTCCTCCTCCGCGAGCAACTTCATGATCACCTTGCGGGTGGTGTCGTCCTGCGCTTCCGCGAGGCGCTTCCTCAGCAGGGCCAGGTTCTCCCGGTGAATGTATTTCTCCATGATGCTTTTCCTCGGCCTTCGACACGACCTCGACGTGATCGCAGTTGCTGCACTGGAAAATGTTGGGACTGAGCGCGGCGGACCCCGCCCCGAGGCGTGCCTGTTCCATGGTGCCTGAGAGGCACTTCGGGCAAGCCCACTCATCAACCGGCCGGAGCCGGGAAACCTGGCTTTGAGGCATGAATGCCCCCTTTTGGATCAGGCGACAGCACAACACTCTCTGTCACCGATGGATACCGAGGTCGGACCGGTGATGGCATGATCATGCCATGTACGTAGCCGACATAAAGTCAAAACTTCGGGTTGCCCGCGGTTGGCGCGACTTGCGGGCAAAATCGAATTTGTCGAGCTGGATCAAGCCGTTTCTATCCGTCCAGTCCCGCTTGAAGAAAATTTCTCCTTCCACTTTTTCGCAAATCACTTTCATAACTTCAGCCGTCTCACCCCACTCGAGGGGCGTATCGCGATCGTCACGGACGCGGGGTGGATGCGATGGACGCTGATGCGCTCTCGACGAACAGCGCTGAAGCGGACGGAGAAGTCGTGTGGTCCTGACGCCTCGACGCTGGCGTCAAGTTCGCGGAGCAAGCTCCGCGGGCGGCGGTGACAAAAAAGCCCGATCGCCGAGGAGAGCACGAAGGAAGCCGTTAAAACCATTGCGCGGGGAATGCCGGGTGATTCCGGTGTGACCTGACTAACGCGTGTGCGTTCTACCACTATCATTGCACACGCGGCTATCGGGCGCATCGGGCGCCCGGCATTCCCTGCGCCCTCTGATCGGAGGGTAAGGAATTTTCAAGCAAACCTCGGGCATATCCAGCCGCGAGATCGCGAAACTATGTTTGAACGACGTTGTTTGAAAAATGCGGTCGCTACGCACTATCCACCGGCGTTCGCCGCGACGAAATGTCGAGAGGCTGTCGCTCAGTTGTCGTACGGCGCTGTTATTCGCCATTCAGCAGGAAGACCGTTGATTCGTCTTGAACGCTTGCTGGATGGCACATGAGAAGTTCCGATCTCGACCGCAGCATCGTTGAAACCGCCTATGCGCGGTGGGCGCCGATCTATGACGCCGTGTGCGGACCGGTGATGGTAAACGGCCGCCGCGCGGCGGCCAGGGCCGCGCGCGAGATCGGCGGCAGAATTCTCGAGGTCGGCGTCGGCACCGGTCTTTCGTTCGACGATTACGATTTCACTACCGAAATCACCGGCATCGATCTTTCCGCGCCGATGCTTGCGAAGGCGCGCGAGAAGATGGCGAGCGGCCGCTATCCCTACGTCAGGGATGTGCAACTGATGGACGCGCATCGGATGAGTTTTGCCGACGCCACGTTCGACTGCGTGGTGGCGCAGTTCGTCATCACGCTGGTGGCCAATCCCGAGCAGGTGCTGTCCGAATGCCACCGCGTAGTGAAGCCGGGCGGGCGGATCATCCTCGTTAACCATCTCTATTCAGAAAAAGGCGTCGCCGTGGCGGTCGAGCGCTGGGCCGCCAGGCGCATCCGTGCGCTCGGCCTGCGGCCGGAATTTCCGTTCGCGCGGCTGCAGGCCTGGGCTCAAGCCAACAAGGACGCCAACCTGGTGGCACGGCGCAAGGTGGCGCCGTTCGGGATCTATACGCTGGTCTGTTTCGAGCGGGCGGTTCCATCGGTGGCGTACGATCATGATCCGGAAAAATGGGGACCGGTTTTCCGAACAGATCATGCTCAAAACAGGCAGCCTCGTCATCGGGCTGTCACGGGAATCGGTTAGCTGCTCGCGCATGGGAATGACGCTATGAGTGACGAGTTGCCGGAACGGCGCTTTCGCACTTTGTTTATCTCGGACGTCCATCTCGGAGCCCGCGGCTCGCAAGCCGACCGGTTGCTGGATTTTCTCCGCACCCATGATGCCGATACCATCTATCTGGTGGGAGATATCGTCGACGGCTGGGCGCTGCGATCCAACTGGTACTGGCCGCAATCGCACAACGACTTTGTGCAGAAGATGCTGCGCAAGGCGCGCAAGGGCGCCAAGGTCATCTACGTCCCCGGCAATCACGACGAATTCCTGAGGAACTATTACGGCACGCATTTCGGCGGCATCGACGTCGTCGAGAACACCATCCATACCGGCGTCGACGGGCGGCGCTATCTGGTGATCCACGGCGATATCTTCGATCTCGTCGTGCAGAATGCGCGCTGGCTCGCCCATCTCGGCGACAAGGCTTACGACTTCGCGATCCAGATGAACCGACTCGTCAACTTCTTCCGACGCATGTTCGGTGTGCCCTACTGGTCGCTGTCGCAGTGGGCCAAGCTGAAGGTCAAGAACGCCGTGAATTATATCGGCGCCTTCGAGCAGACGCTCGCCGCCGAGGCGCGGCGTCACGGCGCCGACGGCGTGATCTGCGGCCATATCCATTACGCCACCATCCGCGACGAGCACGGCGTTCGCTACATGAACTGCGGCGACTGGGTGGAGAGCTGCACCGCATTGGTCGAGCACGAAGACGGCCGGTTCGAGATCATCACCTGGACCGATCCGCTGCGGAAGGCGGTTCCCGTTGCTTCCGTCGCGGCGCGTGCCGCCTGATGCGGATCATGGTCGCGACCGATGCGTGGCATCCCCAGGTCAACGGGGTGGTCCGTACGCTGGCCATGATGGCGGAAGCGGCAAGAGGGCTGGGCACCGAGGTCAGCTTCCTCACCCCGGAGTCGTTCCGCACCTTCGCGCTGCCGAGCTACCGCGATCTGCGCGTGGCGCTGCCCTATCAAGCGAAGATCTCGCGCCTGATCACCGAAGCGAGGCCGGACAGCATTCATATCGCGACCGAAGGGCCGATCGGATTGCTGGTGCGGCGCTATTGTCGCAAGCACGGATTACCGTTCACCACGAGCTTTCACACCCGATTTCCCGAATATATCTCGGCGCGGCTGCCGATCCCCGAATCCTGGATCTGGGCGGCGCTGCGCTGGTTCCACGCCCCCAGCGAGGCGGTGATGGCGGCGACGCCGGCGCTGGCCGCCGAATTGCGCGTCCGCGGCTTTCGCAACGTGGTGTTATGGCCGCGCGGCGTTGACGCGCGCCTGTTCCATCCGCGAAGCGTCGACCTTGGGCTGCCGCGCCCGGTGTTCCTCTGCGTCGGCCGCGTCGCGGTCGAAAAGAATCTCGAGGCGTTTCTCGACCTCAATCTGCCCGGCAGCAAGGTGATCGTCGGCGACGGGCCGGCACGCGCCGCTCTGGCGCGGAAATATCCGCAAGCCGTGTTTCTCGGGTCCCGGCAGGGCGAGGCCCTGGCTGAAGCCTATGCGGGGGCCGACGCCTTCGTGTTTCCGAGCAAGACCGACACCTTTGGTCTCGTGCTGCTGGAGGCCTTGGCCAGCGGCGTGCCGGTGGCCGCCTTTCCCGTGACCGGGCCGCGCGACGTGATCGGCACCGCCCCGGTCGGCGCGTTGAACGACGATCTGCGCATGGCGTGCCTGGCCGCGCTGCAGATCCCGCCGCAGGCGTGCCTCGAATTTGCAGCCGGGCATACCTGGGAGGCCTCGGCCCGCGCCTTCATCGATAACATGACCGACATCCGCCCGGCCGATGCGAAAAGCGATGCGGTGCCGTTCGCGGCGGAACATCCGAGCCTGGTCGCCTGAGCGTGAAGCCCAGGCGGCTTGCCCGCCTGTTGCGGTCCGCGATACAAGGCCCGGATGACCCAACAATCCCAGGCCCAACAATCACAAGCCTTGCCCGTCAATTCCGCCGATATCGATGCCGCCGCGCGCGTGCTCGCGGCGTTCGCGGTGCGGACGCCGCTATTGTCCTCGCCCGCGCTGGACGAGCGCGTTGGAACCAGGGTGTTCCTGAAGCCTGAAATGCTGCAGCGGACCGGATCGTTCAAGTTCCGCGGCGCCTTCAACAGGATGTCGTCGATCCCGGAAAGCGCGCGCGGCGGCGGGGTGGTCGCGTTCTCCTCCGGCAACCACGCCCAGGGCGTGGCGGCGGCGGCGCGGATCCTGAACATGCCGGCGACCATCGTGATGCCGGCCGATGCGCCGCTGTCCAAGCGCGAGCGGACCAAGGCCTATGGCGCCGAGGTGGTGCTGTACGACCGCGACCGCGAGGACCGCGAAGCCATCGCCCGCGACATCGCCGACAAACGCGGCGCCACTTTGGTGCGGCCCTATGACGACCCCCTCGTAATTGCCGGCCAGGGCACGGTGGGTCGGGAGATCTGCGAGGATATGGCAGCCCTCGGTGTCGCTCCCGATATCGTGGTGGCGCCGGCCTCCGGCGGCGGCCTGGTGGCGGGGGTCGCGACCGCGGTCAAGGCGCGCTATCCGCAGGCCGTGCTGATGTCGGCCGAGCCGGAGGCCTTCGACGACCATGCCCGTTCCCTGCGCGCCGGGAAACGCGAACCGCACGCCTCCAAGGGCCGCACCATCTGCGACGCGCTGATGGCCTCGATCCCCGGCGAGCTCACCTTTGCGATCAACAGCCGGCTGCTTTCGCAGGGCATCACGGCTTCGGACGCGGAAGTCGGCATCGCGGTCGGGTTTGCGTTCCGGGAGCTGAAGCTCGTGGTCGAGCCGGGCGGGGCGGTCGGCCTTGCCGCGCTCCTGGCCGGTCATATCGAGGCGGCTGGAAAGACAGTCGTCATCGTGCTGTCCGGCGGCAATGTCGATGCGGACCTCTACGCGCGGCTGATCAACTGATCTTCAGAATCAGGATCAGGAGAAGAACGCGATCTTCTCGGCCTGGCTCATGCGCCGGATCGGCGCCAGCGGATCTGACGCCGATGGCTTGGGCTTTTGCAGGAAGCCGCCGGCAAGGAACGTCGAGCCGAGCGAAGGTTCGACATCAGGTTTAGGGGAGGGTTCAAGCGAAGGTTGAAGTGAAGCTTGAGCCGGCTGCGGCGCGGCCCACGGCACGGTTTCACGTGCAAACGTGACCGGCTCGGCCGGCATTGGCTCCGGCAACTCCATCGCGTCGATTTCATCGGCGGCAGCAACCGGGGCATCGTCGAACTCGTCCGGGTCCGGCGCGCCCATTTCGAGCGCGACCATGTCCAGCAAGGCTTCGTCGTAAGCCTCTGTGGTTTCTGGATTTTCGTCGGCGGCTTCAGGCGCCGGATCAAGAATCTCAGCCGCCATATCAGCGGCCTCTACAGTCGCATCAGCGCCTTCTTCTGGGGTCTCGATGGCCTCGGGCGCCAGATCCAGGGTTTCAGGCGTGTCCTCAACGGCTTCCGCCGGCATGCTCGTCGCGGCGTCGGAGACCTTTGCCGCTGGCATCTCCTCTACCGCCTCGACAAACGAGTTCGGCATCGCATCCGATGCGGCGGAAGAGAAGGGAGGCGGAGCCGCTTCCTGAGCGGCCGGCGGGGGCGGGGCAGCCGCATCCCTGTCGTCCAGCGCCGCGATCCGCGTCTTGATCAGATCGAACGCTGCGATCAAGGCGGCCTGCAGGCTGGCGGACGTGATTTGCCCGCAGGCATCGTCGATGGCGGTGACCTGGGAATCCAGGAGGTCGCAGATCCGGCCGTCGGCGCCGATTTCTCGCCAGCGCCAGCTGATCTCCTTGATGATCCGGGAGCCCTTGCGGACCGGCGCTAGATTTTCCTCGAGCCCGAGGTTCTGGACGGCTGCCGCGGCCGCGCCCTGGGCCTCATAGACCGCGCGGCGGACGGCGGCCAGCGCCTCCGTCAGCCGGCTTTCGGAGGCCGCCTGCTTCTGCGCGGCGACGGTTTGCTCGATCCGGGCCACCGCGTCGAGCACCATGCGGGTGTCGGCGTTGCGGTTACGCTTGGCATATTCGCCGAGAAACCAGCGGCCGCGCGACGTCTCCATGAACGCGTGGCTGATCGCCTCATAGTCTTCCTCGCCCGGCAGGCTTGCGCGGGCGGAGATCGGCGATAGGGCGAATGCTTCGTCGGCCATGTGAGACTCATCGCGCAAATCAACGCGCGTTAGGCTAACGATCATCATGATATCGACCGAATCGCAATTGGTTTGATGCCACTCGAATCACAAATCCCCATCGTATCTCACGGTACTTCAAAGCGATTCGCGCTGAGGCTCGCGTTGTTCTACGGCACGCTGTTTGGATTGGGGGGAACCCACCTGCCGTTCTTCCCGGTGTGGCTGAAGGCGGTCGGGATCGACGCCTCGTGGATCGGTATCATTACGGCCATCCCGTCGGTGACACGGTTTACGACGCTGCCGTTCGTCACCGGGCTTGCCGAAAGCCGCTATTCGCTGCGCGGCGCCCTGATGGTCACGGCGTTTGCGACCGCGCTCGGGCTTTCGGCGGTCGGCACCCAGCAGCAGCCGCTGCTGGTATTTCTGGTCTACGCCGTCACCGCCTGCATGTGGACGCCGATGGTGCCGCTGACCGACGCCTATGCGCTGCGCGGCGTGGCGCGCTACGGTCTCAATTACGGGCCGCTGCGGCTGTGGGGCTCGGCCGCCTTCGTGGTCGGCGCGCTGGTCTGCGGGCTGTTGGTCGACGTGATCGCGGCGCGGCATTTGATCTGGGTGATCGCGGCCATGGCCGGGCTCGGCGCGCTGGTCAGCCTCGGACTGCAGCGGCTGGACCATCCCAAGCCAGCGCCGGCGACGCCGCATCGCGCCGGCGCGCTGCTGCGCGATCCCGGTTTTCTCGCCATCATTGTCGCGGCGGCGCTGATTCAGGGCAGCCACGCCGCCTACTACACCTTTGCCTCCATCACCTGGCAGGGCGCCGGCCTCGGCGGATTGACCGTTGCAGGGCTGTGGGTGCTGGGGGTGCTCGCCGAGATCGTGGTGTTCGCGCTGTCGCCGCGTTTCACGTTCTCCCCGGCCGTGCTGGTGGTGATCGGCGGGCTCGCCGGTGTGGCGCGCTGGCTGATCACGGCGCAGGAACCCTCGGTCGCGGTGCTGGCCGTGGTCCAACTGGCGCATGGGCTGACGTATGGCATTACCCAGGTCGGCACCATGGGACTTTTGGTGCGCCATGTGCCGGTCCAGCTAATGGCCCGGGGGCAGGGCTATTACGCGGCCTGCAGCGGCATCGTCACCTCGAGCGCGTCGATCCTGTCCGGCGCGGTCTATGCCCGGCACGGGCAGGGCGTCTACTACGTCATGGCCGCGATGGCGCTGTCAGGCGCACTGGTGATGTGGCTGGCGCGAAGTCGGCTCGCGGATCATCCCCAAAGTGCGGCCTCTGGCGGATAGACCAGGCTGCCGTCGTAGCGCAAGCCGCCGTCGCGGTCGCGCGACAGCAACAGCGGACCATCGAGATCGACGAACCGGGCCAGGGGCGCGAGCAGCATCGCCGGGGCCATCGCCAGCGAGGTTGCGACCATGCAGCCGATCATGATCTCAAATCCCAGCGCCTGCGCGGCGTCCGCCATGGCCACGGCCTCCGTCAGCCCGCCGGTCTTGTCGAGCTTGATGTTGACGGCATCGTAGCGCGCGCGCAGCCCGCCCAGGGAGGCGCGGTCATGCACGCTTTCATCGGCGCAGACGGCAACCGGCCGGTGGATGCGTGCCAGCGCCTCGTCCTGGCCGGCCGGCAGCGGCTGTTCGACCAGGTTGACGCCGGCCTGCGCGCAATCCCGCAAGTTTCGCTCGAGATTGTCCGGCGTCCAGGCCTCGTTGGCGTCCACGATGAGTTCCGAGTCAGGGGCGGCCTTGCGCACCGCGGCGATACGCGCGCCATCGCCGTCGCCGCCGAGCTTGATCTTGAGCAACGGCCGGTGCGCGGCCTTGGCGGTTGCGGCCGCCATGACCTCGGCGGTTCCCAGCGAAATGGTGTAGGCGGTGATGCAGGGCTTGGGCGCGGGGCGTCCCAGCAGGTCCCAGGCGCGTTGGCCGCTGGTCTTGGCCTCGAGGTCCACCAGCGCGCAATCCAGCGCGTTGCGGGCCGCGCCGGGAGGCATCGCCGCCTGCAGGTCCTGCCGGGTGAGCCCGCGTGAGAGCGGTTCCTGCATCGCCTCGAGGGCGGCCAGCGTCGCTTCCACCGTCTCGCCATAGCGCGGATAGGGCACGCACTCGCCGCGCCCGCTGTGGCCGCCGCGGCTGACTTGTGCGACCACCGTCACGGCTTCGGTCTTGGCGCCGCGGCTGATAGTGAAGGAGCCCGCGATCGGCCAGCGTTCGATTCTCGCCGACAGCATTGGGGATTGGCTGGAAGTCATTTTAAAATCTGACAATTTCTGAACCGCATGCTTGCCCGGCGCAACCAAGTATGGCTGGTTAGGGGCGTGCTCTACAAGGCGGTAGCGGGTGCTGGATATTTCCCTTTTGATGAATAGCCGAGAATCGGCGCAGGAGGCTGCCGCGTGAACGGCGACCCGACATTGGAGCGGATTGCACAGGGCAACGGCCTTGCGCTGTGCGCCGCAGGTTCCTGGACCGCCCGTTTCGCGCCAGATCTGGAGCAGATCGTTGCCGACGCCGAAAAGCTGGCGGGAACCCGACCCGATATCTTCATCGACGTGTCGCAGGTCTCAAAACTCGACACCTTCGGCGCCTGGCTGATCGAGCGGCTGCGCCGCAGCCTGACCCATGGCGGCGTCGAGGCGAAGATCGCAGGCCTCTCGGCCAACTATTCGAGCCTGGTCGACGAGGTGCGCCGAGTGAAGGCGACGCCTGCGATCGACGCCACTTCGGTGACGATCACGGGGATGCTGGACCAGATCGGCCGCGCCATGGCCGGCATCGGCGGCACCATCATCGGCCTGATCGACATGCTCGGCGCGGTGCTGGCCGCGACCGGCCGGGTCCTGATTCACCCGAGGGCCTTCCGCCTGACCTCGACCGTGCACCATCTGGAGCAGGTGTGCTGGCGCGCGGTGCCGATCGTGGTGCTGATCACCTTCCTGATCGGCTGCATCATCTCCCAGCAGGGCATTTTCCATTTCCGCAAATTCGGCGCGGACATTTTCGTGGTCGACATGCTGGGCGTGCTGGTGCTGCGCGAAATCGGCGTGCTGCTGGTGGCGATCATGGTGGCGGGCCGCTCGGGCAGCGCCTACACCGCCGAACTCGGCTCCATGAAGATGCGCGAGGAGATCGACGCGCTGCGCACCATGGGATTCGATCCGATCGAGGTGCTGATCCTGCCGCGGATGCTGGCCCTGATCATCGCGCTGCCGATCCTGGCCTTTCTCGGCGCCATCGCAGCACTCTATGGCGGCGGCCTGGTGGCCTGGCTCTATGGCGGTGTCGATCCCGAAGCGTTCCTGCTTCGGCTGCGCGACGCCATCTCGATCGACCACTTCACGGTCGGCATCATCAAGGCCCCGGTGATGGCGGCGGTGATCGGCATCGTGGCCTGCGTCGAGGGGCTGGCGGTCGAGGGTAGCGCCGAGTCGCTCGGCCAGCACACCACCTCCTCGGTCGTGAAGGGGATTTTCTTCGTCATCGTGATGGACGGCGTATTCGCGATCTTTTTCGCCTCGATCGGAATGTGACGATGACGCCCCAAATGCAAGACGCCATCATCCGGGTCCGTGACATCTCGGTGCAGTTCGGCTCGACCAAGGTTCTGGACGGGCTCGATCTCGACGTGAAGCGCGGCGAGATCCTGGGCTTTGTCGGCCCCTCCGGCGCCGGCAAGTCGGTGCTGACGCGCACCATCATCGGCCTCGTCCCTAAAATATCGGGTCGTATCGAGGTATTCGGGATCGATCTCGATGCCGCCAGCACCGCGGAGCGGCGCGGGGTGGAGCGGCGCTGGGGCATCCTGTTCCAGCAGGGCGCGCTGTTTTCCTCGCTGACGGTGCGGCAGAACATCCAGTTCCCGGTGCGCGAATATCTCAACGTGTCGCAGCGGCTGCTCGATGAGATTACGGAGGCCAAGCTCGGAATGGTGGGATTGCGGCCCGAAGTGGCCGATCGTTTTCCCTCGGAACTCTCCGGCGGCATGATCAAGCGCGTGGCGCTGGCGCGCGCACTGGCGCTCGATCCCGAACTGGTGTTCCTCGATGAGCCGACTTCGGGGCTCGATCCGATCGGCGCCGGCGACTTCGACGAACTGGTGCGGACCCTGCAGCGTACTTTGGGTCTGACCGTTTTCATGGTAACCCACGATCTCGACAGCCTTTACACCGCGTGTGACCGTATTGCCGTTTTAGGGAACGGTAAGATCATTGCCGCAGGGTCGATGGCCGACATGCAGGCCTCGCAGCATCCCTGGTTGAGGGCCTATTTCCACGGCAAGCGCGCCCGCGCGGTCATGGGTTAGTAATCGGAGTTGGTAGAGATGGAAACGCGGGCGAACTTCGTCCTGATCGGATCGTTCACGCTGGCAGTGATTGCCGCGGCGTTCGGCTTCGTGCTGTGGTTCCAGTCACTCCACACCACCAAGGCGCGCAGCCCGCTGCGCATCGTGTTCGAAGGCCCGGCCGCGGGCCTGCGCAACGGCGGCAGCGTCAATTTCAACGGTATCCGGGTAGGCGAGGTGATGTCCGTGAAGCTGGACAACCCGCGTCGTGTCGTCGCACTCGCCATGGTCGAGAACAACGCCCCGATCCGCAAGGACACCCTGGTCGGGCTCGAATTCCAGGGGCTGACCGGCGTCGCCGCGATCTCGCTGAAGGGCGGCGAGGAGGCAGCGCCCCCGGTGCCGCTGGACGAGGACGGCGTGCCGACGCTGACGGCCGATCCCAACGCGCTGCAGGACGTCACCGAGGCGATCCGCGGCACCTTGCAGAACATCAATCGGGTGGTCGCCGACAACCAGCAGGCGGTGAAGAACTCGCTCAAGAACCTCGAAACCTTCACCAGCTCGCTGGCGCGCAATTCCGAGAAGATCGACGACGTCATGGCGAAAGTCGACGGCGTGATGGTCAAGGCCGACAATCTGATGCTCGGCCTCAACACGCTGGCCGGCGGCAAGGAAGGCGGCGAATTGCTCCTGACCGTGAAATCGATCCGCGAACTGGCGGATGATTTCGACAAGCGCTCGGGCGCCCTGATGGCCGACGGCCGCCGCACGCTGGGCGACATCAGCCGCGCGGTGAACAATTTCGACCGCAACCCGACCCGGGTTCTGTTCGGCGCGGGCAACGCTAGCGCGCCGGCGGCCGAGCCGCCGCCCAGCAGGCCGGGCCCGACTCCCGCGGCAGCGAATGCGAACGACAAGAAGCGGCCGTAGGGCGGGCGAGTTCGCTACAGACGAAGCCGGCCGTTCATCCGATCGGCTTCCTCGAATAGATTCTGAACCCTTCGCACTTCGGATTCGAAGAAATCCATTTGCTCTTCGCTGTTGTCGTGCCCATGGTAGTCCTGATCCCGCGAAGCGGGTGGAATATCTGTCCATATTTACCGAAACAAAAACGGAGGCATCGCTGCCTCCTTTCTTTGTTCCGCGATCAGCTCAAAACCTTTATCCCAGCCGTCCCGCCGCATGCGCGAGCAGGGTATAGACCAGCCCCGTCTCCGAGGTGAGATGGCTGCGCAGCACGGCGGGGCCGCGCTCGTCGCGGGCGACCTCGTCGAGCAGCCGCTCGAACTCGGCGATGTAGCGGTCGACCGTCTGCTTGAAGTTGCGGTCGGCGCGGTATTTGCGGGCGACTTCGTCGAACGCCTTCTGGCCGGCCGGGGTG
>NZ_JADGRI010000085.1 GCF_017881085.1 Bradyrhizobium sp. | reverse complement strand
GGTCTCGCTCAAGGTTGACGAGATCGCCTGCGCCCAGGACGCCGGGCAGATGAGCGAGGCCGTCGTCACCAAATGGAGTGTGGTGACGAAGCACTGAGTGACCGCTGTCGCTGACCACACGTTCCACAACATCACGAGACAAGACACCATGGCCGACTATCGCACCGTCAAAGCCGATTCCTTAACCGGCGTGGTCCGCAGCATCGTCAAGGCGGGGGGCTCGTCCGACCGCGAAGCCGATCTGGTAGCCACCAACCTGGTCGAAGCCAACCTGAAGGGCCACGACTCGCATGGCGTGGGCATGGTGCCGCGATACATCGACGCGATGAAGGAAGGCGGACTCAAGATCAACCAGCATGTCAGCGTCGTGATGGACGGCGGCGCGATGCTCACCCTCGACGGCAACGTCGGCTACGGCCAGGTGATGGGCCATGAGGCGATGGAACTGGGCGCCGAGCGCGCCAAGCGCCACGGCGTCTGCGTGGTGGGTCTGTCCAACTCGCATCACATCGGCCGCATCGGCCACTGGGCCGAGCAGTGCATCGCCCACGGCCTGGTGTCGATCCACTTCGTCAACGTACTGGCACGGCCGATCGTCGCCCCCTTCGGCGGCCGCGACGCGCGCCACGGCACCAACCCGTTTTGCGTCGGCATCCCGCGTCCGGGAAAAGACCCCATCGTGCTGGATTTCGCCACCAGCAAGATCGCCCAGGGCAAGACCCGCGTGGCGTACAACAAGGGTGAACAACTCGCCCCCAACACCATCATCGACAACCACGGCAACCCCTCGACCGACCCGCGCTTTACCGTCATCGAGCCTTCGGGCGCCATCCTGCCCTTCGGCGAGCACAAGGGCTCGGGCCTCGCCCTGATCTGCGAACTCTTGGGCGGCGCGCTCTCGGGCGGCAAGACCCTGAGCGGCAAACTGGACGGCACCCGCAAGGTGATCAACAGTATGTTTTCCATTCTCATCGATCCCGCCAAAATGGGCACCGGCGAGAATCTGGCGCGCGAGATGGAAAGCTTCGTCGCCTGGCACATCGCCTCGCCGCCGGCCGAGGGCGTGGACCATGTGAAGATCGCCGGCGAGCCGGAGCGCGAATGGAAAAGGAAGCGGCTGGCCGAGGGCATCCCGGTCGACCCCACCACGTGGCAGGAGATCGTCGCGGCCGGTGCCAAGGTAGGCCTGGACAACGCGGCCATCGAGAAGCTGGCGACTTAGGCTCGCTGCGTTCGCGCCGGCCGCCGCTACACCTTCGCCGCCTCGAGCGCCGCAAAATGTCCGCGCCGCTGCAGCCACGCCAGCAGGATCAGGCTCGGCACCGCGACCACGACGCAGATCGCAAAGAACAGCGGCCATCCGGTCGCTTTCGCCACGAAGCCCGCGCCTGACGACAGATAGGTGCGCCCAACCGCCGCAAGCGCGGTAAGCAGCGCATATTGGGTCGCGGTGTGCAGCGGGTTCTGGCACAGCGCCGACAGGTAGGCGACGAAGATCACGGTGCCGATCGCGCTGGTGAAGTTTTCCGCGGTGATCGCAAACGCCAGCGCCCATTGATTGACGCCGACGATCGCGAGCCACGAGAACGACAGGTTTGCCACGGCCTGCAGCACGCCGCCGATCCACAGGCTCGCGCCAAGCGAATAGCGCCGCGCGACAAAACCGCCGGCGAAACCGCCGATCAGGGTGGCGGCCAGCCCCACGCCCTTGACGATGGCGGCGTAGTCGTTGCGGGAAAAGCCGAGGTCGATCACGAACGGCGCGGTCATGGTGCCGGAGAATGCGTCGGTGAATTTGAACAGCACCACGAAGGCGAGCGCGGCAAGCGCATCCTTTCGCACCAGAAACTCGGAGAACGCGCCGACCGCGGCGTTGAGCACGCGCACGAACGCGGTCTCGGTGCTGGTCGCAGCTTCCGCGCGCGCCGATTGTTCGGGCTCGGTGGCGGCCAGCGCCGTGACGGTGCCGATCAGCACCAACGCCGCCATCGTCACATAGCCCCACATCCAAGCGGACGTGCGAGGAAGGCCGGTGTTCTCGTACGCGCTGACCACAAACAGCGCGCCGGCGGTCGAGACCAGCATGCCGATGCGGTAGGCCGCGACATAGGATGCCATCCCGGCGGCCTGCTCGCTTTCGGGCAGGCTTTCGACGCGGAACGCGTCCACCACGATGTCCTGGGTCGACGACATCGCTGCGACCAGCAAGGCGCCGAGCGCCACGAACAGCGGCGAGCGCGCCGGGTCGGTGAGCGCCAGCAGCAGGATCGACACGATCAGGAACAGTTGCGAGCACACCAGCCAGCCCCGCCGGCGGCCGAAGGCGCGGGTGAAGAACGGCACATGCAGCGCATCGGTGAACGGCGCCCACAGGAATTTCAGCGTGTAGGGGGTGCCGACCAGCGCGAACAGGCCGATGGTGCCGAGATCGACGCCGGATTCGCGCATCCACACCAAGAGCGTCGATCCCGACAGCGCCAGCGGCAATCCGGAGGAAAAGCCGAGCAGCAGCACGATCAGCACCCGCCGCTGCAGATACACCGCGAGACTGTCGCGCCAGGAGGCGCGGGGGCGGGTCTCGGCGGTCGCCGCAATCGGTGGCTTGGGCAGGCTGTCAGGGGCACTGGTCATGCCGCAGTGCTAGCAGGATTCGGGCGGCGGTGCCTCTCCTCCCGGCCGCGCCAGCCGCGATAAGACCTCTTACCCGCGCATGACCCCGGCTGCCTGCCGACTGTATCCGCCCCCGATATCGGCAGCCGGCATCGCGTCGGCATGGTTGGCGTGCTGGGCGACCAATCGGGCCACCTCGTCCGCGTGGGTTGCGATCATGAAATGAGACGCGCCTTCAATCGTTGCGAGCGTCGCCCGGATCATGCGCTCGCTGAGAAGCTCGTTGACGCGTTGCATCGCGGAGTGACTTTCTCCGCCCCGGATGACAAGCGTCGGGATCCGGACTTGAGCAAGTGTTTCCGCCGGCAGCGGATAACCAAACGCACTTTCCCAATCGAGAATGTTCACCGGCGTCGTCGCCACGGCATAGGTGCGAACCCGCGGCGGCCACGAGGCGAAGGTGCCGGCGCCGCCAAAAAAGTCGATCAACGTTTCGATCGCGTCGACGTTGCCATCCTTGAAAGCGGCGAAATAGGCGCCCGTCATCTCGCCGAATGCGCGGATGTGTTGAATTTCGCCGCTTCCCTCCAGCATCATCACAGCCGGCGCCTCGACGACGGCAAGGCTTGCGAGCTTGACCCGGTCGCGGAGGGCCACGGCAAGCGCCACCAGGCCGCCGAAGGAGTGGCCGACCAGATGGACGTGGCCACCCGCTTTTCGAATAACCGACTCGAGCGCCTCGGCTTCATGCGATAGCGATGCACCGCGCGGCGTTCGGCGCTCCGCGGTTCCGCCATAGCCGAGCAGACTGGTGGTGACGCAGCGAAACCGGTTACCCAAGGCAGCGATAACCGGTCGCCATGCCGCGCCGGTGCTGCATGATCCCGGCACAAGCACCATCGTCGGTCCGGCGCCCGATTCCTCGTAGTCGATATTGCCGCGTGCTTCTTCGATCATGGCATGGTTCCTTTTGCCGCGGCGGCAGCCGGCGGGGTGCGGCGCCGGCCAAATCCGGCGCCGCTGTGAAATTGGAATCGACCGGATCGATCAGTTGGACTTGCGCCAGGGCACCAGCATCGATACGCGCTCCCTGTAGCGTCGATAGTCGTCGCCGAAGAGAGCGATCAGATCGCGCTCTTCAAGCAGGATGCCGACGAAGATGTAAGCCGTCGTGACCGCGGCGAACAGCAGGTGCCCGATTGTCATCGTCGGCGCCGCCCAGAACGCGATGATGAAGCCAAGGTAAATCGGGTGTCGCACGAATTTGTAATAGAGCGGCGTGCGAAAGCGAGGCTCGGGCATCGAGCGACCCGCGAGATTGCTGGCGACCTGGTGCAGTCCGAACAGCTCGAAATGGTTGATCACGAAGGTGCTGGTGAGCACGATCAGCCAGCCCAGCAGCGAAATGCCGGTGACCGCCATGGCGATTTGCGGATCGTCGGTTCGCCACACCACGGTCGGGATCGGCCGCCATTGCCAGAGCAGCAGAACGAGCGCGAGGCTCGCGAACAGCACGTAGGTGCTTCGCTCTACCGATTTCGGTACGTATCGGGTCCACCATTCCTTGAACTGCCGGCGCGCCATGACGCTGTGTTGCACGGCAAATATTGACATCAGAATGAGGTCGACGACGGCCGATTGCATCACGGGCCCGACCGCGCCACTGTCGATGGTCTTCGGGACCACCATGCCGGATACGAAGCCGATGGCGTAGAGGAAGGTAACGAAGAACACAAAATAGGCGATGATTCCGTATAGAAACGCGACAATTCTGGCTATTGGATTGCTCCGGGAGTCCGGGCTGAATGTTTGGGATTGGGTCATAATATCCTCCGATCGGACGACCCTGACGACCGTCCTTGAGGCTAGAGGATGTGGGAAGCGTGACCGAAAGACTTTGCTTGGCGCTTGAATTGTCCTTGAGATGACCTTGATTATTCCTTGGGAGCGGCGGCGTAGTCCGGATTTGAGGGTGCCGTGCAATTTTTCTTTGACGATCATACGCTCGATACCGACCGCCGCGAACTCCACCGCGGTCCCGAGACGATAGCCGTCGAGCCCCAGGTCTTCGATCTCCTGGTTTTTCTGGTGCGCAATCGCGATCGTGTCGTCAGCAAGGACGACCTCATCGACGCGGTCTGGGACGGCCGGATCGTGTCGGAATCAACGCTGACCAGCCGCATCAACGCCGCGCGCAAGGCGGTGGGCGACAGCGGCGAAAGCCAGAAACTGATCCGCACCATCCCGCGCAAGGGCCTTCGCTTTGTCGGCGCGGTGCGAACGCACTCTCAGGGCGCCGAACAGGCTGTTGAGCCGCCGCTGCCCTTGCCCGACCGGCCGGCCATCGCGGTGCTGCCCTTCGCCAACCTGAGCGGCGATCCGGAGCAGGAGTATTTTTCCGACGGCATCAGCGAGGACATCATAACCGCGCTTTCGAAGCTGCGCTGGTTCTTCGTGATCGCGCGCAACTCGTCATTCATCTACAAGGGCAAGCCGGTCCACATGAAGCGGGTCGCCGAGGAACTCGGCGTCGGCTATGTCGTCGAAGGCAGCGTGCGCAAGGGCGGTGACCGCGTGCGCATCACCGTTCAGCTCAGTGATGCCGCCAGCGGCAGCAATATCTGGGCGGAACGCTACGATCGCGCCCTTGCCGACGTATTCGCGGTGCAGGACGAGATCACCGAGGCCATCGTCGCCGCGATCGAGCCGCAGCTCTATGCCGCGGAAACGTTTCGTTCGCGGCGCAAACCGCCGAACAGCATGGACGCATGGGACCTGGTCATGCGCGGACTCTCGCATTACTGGCGCGTGACGCGTCAAGACGGTCTGGTGGCGCAGGCCCTTCTCGAGAAGGCGACCGCCATCGATCCGAATTACGGCCAGGCGCTCGGCGTGCTTGCCACCAGCCTGACGTTCAGCGCCCACATGGGCTGGGCGGATATGGCGGCGGTGGTGCCGCTGGCCGAGCGTGCGGCGCTGGCCGCGATCCTGGCCGACAGCGAAGACCCCTGGGCGCATCACGCACTGGGTTGCGCTTATTTATTCACGCGGCGTTTCGAGGATTCGCTGGCGGAATTCGAGGTCGCGCTTCGGCTCAATCCGAACTTCTCGCTGGCGCAAGGCTATTACGGTCTGGTGCTGTCCTATGGCGGGCGGTGGGAGGAAGCCAGCGTTGCCGCGCGGCGGGCGCTGCGGTTGAGCCCGCGCGATCCGTTTTCGGCGGTCTTTTGCGGGATCGCCGGCTACGCGGAGTTCGTCGGGCGCAATTACGACGAGGCCATTCGACTGGCGCGCGAAGGCATCCGGCAACGCGGTGATTTCGTCGGCGCCCATCGGGTGCTCACGGCGGCCGCCGGCATGGCTGGAAAGGACGATGTCGCCGCGGTCGCCTTGCAGGAGCTTCGCCGCGTACAACCCAATATTTCGCTCGCCTGGATCGCAAACCAGATGCCCATCATGCATGAGGCCGATCGGGAGCACTATCTGGAGGGTTTTCGCCGTGCGGGGCTGGACTAGTCGCGGCGTCGGATGACGGAGGATGTGGACGCGCTTCAGGTGCGATGACAGCTGGTGTCTCGCTCCTCTCCGGCGCTACTCCCCCGCCTGCAGCTTGCGCGGCAGCGGGAACAGCTCCGGCGCGTCCGGCTTGACGATCCGCGGGATCTCGGCGGGCGCCTCGGTCTTGCTGAAATCCAGTTCCTCGATCCGGCCCGCGCGCTTTTCGATCTTGTCGGCGGAAATCAGGATCTGGCGGACGTCCTCGTTGACGTCGCCGAAATGCTTCTGCAGTTTCAGCACCCGATCCCGCAGGCGTCCGAGATCGTCGCCGAGATTGAGCACTTCGGTGCGGATCTGGTCGGCGGCATCCCGCATCCGCGCGTCTTTCAGGATCTGCTGCATCACCTGGATCGCCAGCATCAGAAGCGACGGCGACACCAGCACCACGCGGGCGCGGTAGGCCTTCTGGATCACGTCGTCGAAACCGTCGTGGATCTCGGCATAGACCGATTCCGACGGCACGAACATCAGCGCGGTATCCTGGGTCTCGCCGGCGATCAAATATTTTTCCGCGATATCGCTGACATGCTTCATCACGTCATTGCGCAGCCGCTGCGTGGCGATTTTCTTTTCCTCGTCGGTGCGGGCGTCGTGCAGCGCGGTCATCGCCTCCAGCGGGAATTTCGCGTCGATGCAGAGCGGTCGCTGGTCGGGCAGGAACACCACGCAATCCGGCCGCTTGCCGGTCGAGAGCGTGAACTGGAATTCGTAGGAACCCTTCGGCATGCCGTCCTGGACGATCGCCTCCATCCGCGCCTGGCCGAACGCGCCGCGCGACTGCTTGTTGGCGAGTACGTCGCGCAGCGTCGTCACCTGCGAGGTCAGGTCGGTGAGGTTCTTGTGCGCACTGTCGATGATGCCGAGCCGCTCGTGCAGCACGCGCAAACTGTCCATGGTGTTGCGGGTGGTCTGCTCCATCGATTGGCCGACCCGATGGGTCACCGAATCCAGCCGCTCGCTGACGGTGCGCGCCATCTCGGCCTGACGGCCGGCCAGCGCCTGTCCCATCGCATCGACGCGGCCGGTGGCCTCGCTCTGCGCGCGCATCATTTCGGAGAGGCGTTCTTCGAGTTCGTCGGCGCGGATCGCCTGCGCCATAGCCATTTCCGCGCCGCGCCGGCCGGAGCGGGCGATGACGACGGCGATGACCAGCAGCAGCAGCAGCGCCAGCGCCCCAAAACCGATCAGCGCGGCGCCGGTCCGGACCGGCAGCTCGCCGATCATGAAAAGAATCTCGTTCATGCAAGCCCTTGTAACCGATTCGGCCTTGAACGCGAACGAAGAGGGAACATTTATGGTAAATAGCGGGTAAATTTTTATGGTTAACCATTCGCTAAAATTCGTGGTTAAGCGAAGGTAAACAGCTCCGCCCATCGGATTGACCCCGGCAAATCAGCAGCTTAAATCGCCCGCCAAGGCATCCAGAGAAATCATGGCACTCAGAGAAATCATCATCCTGCCCGACAAGCAGTTGCGGCTCGTCTCCAAGCCGATCGAAAAGGTCACGTCGGAGATCCGCAAGCTCGCCGACGACATGTTCGAGACCATGTATGACGCGCCCGGGATCGGGCTCGCCGCGATCCAGGTCGCCCAGCCGTTGCGGCTGATCACGATGGACCTCGCCAAGAAGAGCGAGGAGGGCGAGACCACGCCGCAGCCGCGGGTCTTCATCAATCCGGAGATACTGTCGTCGTCGGAGGAGATGTCGGTCTACGAGGAAGGCTGCCTGTCGATCCCCGAATATTACGAGGAAGTGGAGCGCCCGGCGAAGGTGCGGGTGCGCTTCACCGATCTCGGCGGCAAGGTGCACGAGGAAGACGCCGAGGGCCTGTTCGCCACCTGCATCCAGCACGAGATCGATCATCTCAACGGCGTGCTGTTCGTGGATTACCT
The DNA here is from genome assembly GCF_017881085.1 of Bradyrhizobium sp. Classification (GTDB taxonomy): domain Bacteria; phylum Pseudomonadota; class Alphaproteobacteria; order Rhizobiales; family Xanthobacteraceae; genus Bradyrhizobium. The sequence continues at coordinate 8,933 of NZ_JADGRI010000085.1, read as the reverse complement.
GTCGAAGCTGAAGCGCGACCGCGTGCTGAAGAAATTCGCCAAGGCCGCGAAGCGGGCGGCGGAGTAGGGTTCGGCCGCGAATCGAAGCCGTCACCTTGAGGTGCGAAGGCGCCTCAAGGCGCCGAGCCTCGAAGGGCGACGGCGGACAAGGTCGATAATCTTTTCTGTGCCATCCTTCGAGGCTCGCAAGAGCTCGCACCTCAGGATGACGCCCATTATCTTGAAGTTTGGTTCAAAAAGGAAGCCACTACGGCCATGCCGCTCCGGTTGATCTTCATGGGCACGCCTGATTTCGCGGTGCCGACGCTGCTGGAACTCGTGGCCCATGGCCATGAGATCGCGGCGGTCTATACCCGCGTCGCAAAGCCCGCCGGGCGCGGCATGAAGCTGCAACTGAGTCCGGTCGAGCAGGAGGCGCGGCGGCTTGGCATTGCCGTGATGACGCCGAAGACGCTGAAGACGCCGGAAGCGCTGGAGGAATTTCGCGCTCATCAGGCCGATGCCGCGGTGGTCGTCGCCTATGGCATGATCCTGCCGCAGGCCATCCTCGATACCCCGCCGCTCGGCTGCTTCAACCTGCATGCGTCGCTGTTGCCGCGCTGGCGCGGGGCGGCGCCGATCAACCGCGCCATCATGGCAGGCGATGCCGAGAGCGGCGTGATGGTGATGAAGATGGACGCCGGCCTCGATACCGGTGACGTGGCGATGGCCGAACGCATCGCGATCACGGATGCCATGACAGCGGCCGATCTGCACGACGCGCTGGCGCGGCTCGGCGGCGACCTGATGGTGCGTGCGATCGGCGCGCTGGAACGTGGAATGCTGCAACTCACCAAACAAAGCGAGCAGGGCGTCACCTACGCCGCCAAGATCGACAAGGCCGAGGCGCGGATCGACTGGAGCAGGCCCGCGCGAGAAGTGCTGCGCCATATTCATGGGCTATCGCCGTTTCCCGGCGCATGGTGCGAGATGCCGATCGAAGGCCAGCCAATGCGGGTCAAGATCCTCCGCTGCGCGCTGGCTGACGGCGGCGGCGCAGCCGGCGACGTGCTCGACGATCACCTCACCATCGCCTGCGGCGAAGGCGCCATCCGCATCCTCGAGCTGCAGCGCGCCGGCAAGGCGCCGATGAAGGTGGAGGAATTTTTGCGCGGCACCCCGTTCAAGCCGCTGCTCCGGGTATCCTGATGCCCCGCTACAGACTCACCATCGAATATGACGGCGCGCCGTTCTGCGGCTGGCAGATCCAGGACAACGGCCCGTCGGTGCAGGGCGCGCTGGAGGACGCGGTCAGGGCGATCTGCGGCGAACAGGTCCGCGTCCACGGCGCCGGCCGCACCGATGCCGGCGTGCATGCACTGGCGCAGGTGGCGCATTGCGACATAACAAGACATTTCGTGCCGGGACGATTCCGTGACGGACTGAACGCGCATCTGCGCCCGCACCCGATCGGCGTGCTCAGTGCGGATATCGTGCCGGATGATTTCGAGGCGCGGTTCTCCGCGAAGAAGCGGCATTATCTCTATCGAATCTCCAATCGCCGCGCCAATCTCGCACTCGACATCGGCCGCGCCTGGCGCCTGCCGCGGCGGCTCGATAGCGATGCGATGCACGAAGCCGCGCGAAGACTGGTCGGCAAGCACGATTTTACGACGTTTCGCGATACCGAATGCCAGGCGAAATCGCCGGAGCGAACCCTGGATCAGCTCGACGTGGTGAGAGACGGCGATGCGATCCAGATCGTGACCTCGGCGCGCTCGTTCCTGCACAGCCAGGTGCGCTCGATGGTGGGTTCGCTCATGTGGGTCGGCGACGGCCGCTGGAGCCCCGACGATCTCGCCGCGGCGCTGGCCGCGAAAGACCGCGCCGCCTGCGGCCCGGTCGCCCCGCCCGAGGGACTCTATCTGGTGCGGGTGGATTATTGAGCGCGATACCAAGCCGTCATTCCGGGTCGACGCGAAGACGCGTGTCCCGGAATGATGATCTGGTCCACTCACCCAAAATACCGATCGAGAATACCCCGATAGATCTTCGTCAGCTTCTCCAGATCCGCGACCGGCGTGCGCTCGTCGATCTGGTGCATGGTCTGGCCGACCAGGCCGAACTCGATCACCGGGCAATAGCTTGCGATGAAGCGCGCATCCGAGGTGCCGCCGCTGGTGCTCAATTCCGGCTTGCGGCCGGTGACTTCCTCGATCGCCGACACCGCGAGGTCGGTGAAGGGACCGGGCTTGGTCACGAACACGTTGGAATTGGACGGCTCCCAGACGATGCGGGCGCGGATGCGGTTGCCCGCGGCCTTCGCCAGCCGTTCTTCGACCAAAGCGCGCAGCGTCTCCTGGGTGTGGAGATCGTTGAAGCGGATGTTGAATTTCGCGCGCGCCTGGCCGGGGATCACGTTGCCGGCCTTGTTGCCGACATCGACGGAGGTGAATTCGAGGTTCGAGGCCTGGAATTGCGCGCTGCCGTGATCGAGCGGCTCGTCGCTGAGCGCCACGATCAACCGTGAAATGTCCGGCACCGGGTTGGCGGCGCGATGCGGATAGGCGACGTGGCCCTGGATGCCGTCGACGTAAAGCATGCCGTGCAGGGAGCCGCGGCGGCCGATCTTGATGCAGTCACCGAGCTCCTCGACATTGGAGGGCTCGCCGAGCACGCAATGGTCGAACTTCTCGCCGCGCGCCGCCACCCATTGCAACAGTTTTATCGTTCCGTTGACGGAGAGGTCCTCCTCGTCGCCTGTGATCAGGAAAGAGATCGAGCCCTTTGGCTTGCCGCCATGGGCGGCGAGATAATCCAGCACCGCCGCGACGCTGCAAGCGATGCCGCCCTTCATGTCCACGGCGCCGCGGCCGTAGAGAAAGCCGTCCTTGACCTCGCCCGAGAACGCGCCGTGGCTCCAGGCGCTCTCGTCGCCGGGTGGCACCACGTCGGTATGTCCGGCAAAGGTGATGTGCGGCGCGTGAGAGCCAAGGCGGGCATAGAGGTTGTCGATATCGGCGGTGCCGGGTTCGCCGAAGGTGACGCGGTGTACCTCGAAACCCGCGGCTTTCAGGACATTTTCGAGCACGCCGAGCGCACCGGCGTCGGCCGGGGTTACCGAGGGGCAGCGGAGGAGGTCGCGGGCAATGGCGAGGGCGTCAGTCATGCCCTCGCTTAACATGAGCTCCCGGCGATGGGCCAGCACTGTGCGGAACAAATTCCAGTTCGCTCTGCTGGTCCCGGCGCGGCCGCGTTTCTGCCTGCGCTACCGGCGTCGGAGGGTCGGGCCGAACCGGTTAGGCCCGCTCATCCCTCTCGGGCAGAACAGTTCGACTTCGATCTAGTCCCGCAGCAGCTCGTTGATACTGGTCTTGGCCCGGGTGCGCTCATCGACACGCTTGACGATCACCGCGCAGGCGGTGGAAGGCCCGGGCTGGCCGTTCTTGAGTGGCCGGGCCGGCAGCATGCCGGGCACGACCACGGCGTATTCCGGCACCTCGCCGATAAAGGTTTCGCCGGTGTCACGGTCGACGATCTTGGTGGAGGCCCCCAGAAAGACGCCCATCGCCAGCACCGCGCCCTTGCGCACGATCACGCCCTCGGCGACTTCCGAGCGCGCGCCGATGAAGCAATCGTCCTCGACGATCACGGGCTCGGCCTGCAGCGGCTCCAGCACGCCGCCGATGCCCACGCCGCCGGAAATGTGCACGCGCTTGCCGATCTGGGCGCAGGAGCCGACCGTCGACCAGGTGTCGATCATGGTGCTCTCGTCGACATAGGCGCCGAGATTGACGAAGGACGGCATCAGCACGACGTTCTTGGCGATGTAGGCCGAGCGGCGGACGATCGCGCCGGGCACCGCGCGAAAGCCGGCGTCGCGAAACCGGTTTTCGCCCCAGCCCTCGAATTTCGACGGCACCTTGTCCCACCACGCCGCCTTGCCCGGGCCGCCGGCAATCGCGCTCATGTCGTTGAGCCTAAACGACAGCAGCACCGCCTTCTTCAGCCACTGATTGACCTTCCACTTGCCGCTGGCCTCGCGCTCGGCGACGCGCGCCTCGCCCTTGTCGAGCAGTTCGAGTGCTGAATCGACGGCGTCGCGGACTTCACCCTTGGTCGCGGTCGAGATGCCGTCGCGGGCATCGAAGGCGGCGTTGATGGTGGATTCGAGGGCGGGCAGGGACATCGGGATTTCCTTGGGAAGAGCGGGATAGACGGCAGCGATTTGGGAGGGCTTTTGTCGGAATTTGGGCAGGGAGAGTCAAGGCTCACTCCGTCGTCGTCCCCGCGCTCCCCCAAGTCGTCATTGCCGGGCTTGACCCGGCAATCCATCTGCCTTGCAAGACTCTTTCGAAGATTGATGGATGCCCGGATCAAGTCCGGGCATGACGACTGAATTGGTCGCCGGGACTTAACCTGGTCGCCCGCCCAGCCCTTGCAAGAAACCGGTCAGATCGTCGGTGACATGATCGACATGGGCGGCATCCCGGCCTTCCAGCTCCCAGTCTTCGCGCACGACTTCCTTGGACCCGTCGGGCACCACCAGCACCGTGGTCATGCCGAGCTGGTGCGGCACCACGAGGTTGCGTGCGAGGTCCTCGAACATCGCCGACGTCTTCGGATTCACCTCGTGATCCCCGAGGAATTTCCGATAGGTCTGCGGCGCCGGCTTCGGTTCCAGCTCGGCCGCAATGATGTCGAACACCGCCTCGAAATGCTCCCCGATGCCGAGACGTTCCAGCACCTTGTCGGCATGGTCGGTCGAGCCGTTGGTCAGGATCAGCTTGCGCCCGGGAAGCTTTGCGATCGCCGCGCCCATCGCGGGGTTCGGTTGCAGCGGCGAGTGGTCGATCCGGTGCACATAAGCAAGGTAGTCGTCGGCATGCACGCTATGTTCGGTCATCATGCCGCGCATGGTGGTGCCGTAGCGAAGGTAGTAATCCTTCTGGATCCGGCGTGCTTCCGCCGCGGAGACCTTGAGCCAGGCACTTACGAATTCGCCGATCCGGGCGTCGACCTGCTGCCACAGATTGACGTGATGGGGATACAGGGTGTTGTCGAGGTCGAACACCCAGGTATCGATATGACTGAATGCGCGATCGGATTTCATCACGGCATCGCAAAGCGCAGCGTCTTGCCGCCGCTCGACATGTCGACAGGCGCAAATCCGGTCACCGCGAGGCCGCGGCTGCCGCAGTCGCCCTGTTCGTTGATCTCGAACTTGCTCTCGCGGGTGCAAAGCTCTTTGGCGCCGCCCCAGTTCAGCGGCTTGTCCCTGATCTTGAGGGTGCGGTTGTCGGCATCGACGGCTTCGGCGAAACTGTAGATCTGCCGGGGTTGTCCGGTGACGTCGGGATGCAGGCATTTGCCGGGATCGATCCGGTACCAGCCGCGGCTGGTCACCGTCTTGCCGTCGTCGGTGGCGACCGCGGCCATGACCTTGTGGGAGGTGTCGTTGCACCAGGTCAGCCCGGTGGAGGACGGCGCCTGCACCGCGGCGATCATCATGGTGAAGAAATTCGGTGCCTGCGCGATATCGGCCGGCATGCCGCGGCTTTTCAGGAACGCCGCCAGGGCTGCCTGCGTCTTCGGGCCGTCGACGCCGTCGATCGGCGCGGCATCATAGCCCGCGATTACGAGCAGCCGCTGAATGCCGGCGAGCCTCGCCTGCTCGTCGTCATATTCGCTGTCTTCGGCGAGATAGGCCACCAGATTGCCGTCGTCGGCCTGCGTCGGGGTGATCTGGGTAAACGGCGCCGGCGTCTGCCCGACGCGGCACTGGCGCGCCGCGGCAATGACGAAATCGCCTGGCGCGATACACAGCGTGTCGCCGCCATTCTGCGGGATCGGCGAGGAGCCGTAGAGGCCGAGCGCGCGCGCGTTCAGGAGGATCCGGTCGGCGGTCAGCGTGCCCTGCAGCACGACGCGGCAGGCGGCCGGATCGATCCGGAACCATCCGCGGGTCGCGGTGGCGGATTTCTCGTCGATGCCGATCGCGACCTCGACGACGTAGCTCATGCGGTTGCAGAGCTTCAAATCCGCATAGGCGGGTTCGGCCGAAGCGAGAAAGCAGACGATCGCCGCGGGCAACGCGAGGAAGATAGCTCTTAGGGTGTACGAAAGAAATCGCATTACTCTCAGGTCGTCATGCCCGGGCTTGACCCGGGCACCCACGTCTTTCTTCCAACCCGCCGGCAAGTCGTGGATGGCCGGGAGCGCAGATAAGTGTACGTAGTCTGCGCCACGCAGACCACTATGCCCGGCCATGACAACTGGGAAGCGGTTGGTGGCTGCAATCGTCACTTGTGTATCAGCGTGCCCGTGCCCTGGTTGGTGAACAATTCGAGCAGCACCGCGTGCTGCATCTTGCCGTCGATGATGACCACGCCCTGCACGCCCTGCTCGAGCGCGTAGATGCAGGTCTCGACCTTGGGGATCATGCCGCCGGAAATGGTGCCGTCGGCGATCAGCTTGCGCGCGTCCTTCACCGACAGTTCCGGAATCAGCTTCTTCGACTTGTCGAGCACGCCGGGAACGTCGGTCAACAGCAACAGCCGTTTGGCCTTGAGCGCGCCGGCGACGGCGCCGGCGAAGGTGTCGGCGTTGACATTGAAAGTCTGTCCCGTCTTCGATGTCGCAAGCGGCGCCAGCACCGGGATCAGCTCATAGCCGATCAGCTGGTTCAGCAGCGTGAGATCGACCTTTTCGGGCTCGCCGACGAAGCCGAGATCGACCACCTTTTCGATGTGCGAATCCGGATCGACCATGGTGCGCGTCGCCTTCGTCGCCGTCACCATGTTGCCGTCCTTGCCGCACAGGCCGACCGCCTTGCCGCCGGCCTCGTTGATGTAGCCGACCAGCTGCTTGTTGATCGAACCCGCCAGCACCATTTCGACGATCTCGATGGTCGCCGCGTCGGTGATGCGCAGGCCGGCGGCGAATTCCGACTGGATGCCGAGCCGCTTCAGCATGGTCGCGATCTGCGGTCCGCCGCCATGCACCACCACCGGGTTGATGGCGGTCTGTTCCAATAGAACGATGTCGCGCGCGAACGCCTTGGCGGTTTCCTCGGCGCCCATGGCATGGCCGCCATATTTGATGACGATGGTTTCCTCGTCATACTGCTGCATGTGCGGCAGCGCTTCGGACAGGATGCGGGCCTGATCGAGCGGACTGATATTCGACACGTCGGTCATGAAGGGGGTCTCGTGGTCAGCGGGTCGGGCGGTTTCTATCCGATTGCCGGGCACGGCGCAAAGTGGTGCTTTGCCTCTCCCACAAGGGGAGAAGGAAGAAAGTGCAGCCTTACCCCTGCCGCGGCCACGCCGCCGCCACCGCGAGCGCAAGCCAGCTCAGAATCAGAAGCGTGCCGCCGGTCGGCGCGGCAAAAGGGAACAGGCTGTGGCCGGCATATTGCCGCAAGCTGAGGTCGGTCGCGAACAGCGCGTCCGCAATGACGAAACCCCACGCGGCCATGGTCCCGATCCGGGCATGGATGACGCCGCGCTCCAGCAGCGCCACGGTTCCGAGCACCGCGCAGGCGTGAAACAGCAGCATCGATGATGCCGCCGCGAGCCGCGAAGCATCCGCCTGGTGCGCGGAAGCCGCCGCCAGGATGACGCCATCGGCGCCCATGATGCCGGCCAGGCCGATCAGGATGCGGTCAACGCGCGAGGCGGCCATCAACGGCGCTCCCCGAGCAGGCGCACCATCGCGGCGCGCAGTTCCGGCATCCCGGCTCCGGTGCGCGACGACGTCACCAGCACTTCCGGGAAGGCCGCGGGATGCTTTGCCAGCGCCTCCCGGAGGTCGGCGAGGCGCTGTTCCAGTTCGCCCGCCTTCACCTGATCGGCCTTGGTCAGCACGACCTGATAACTGACAGCCGATTTGTCGAGCGTGTTCAGCACGTCGAGGTCGACCTCCTTCAGGCCGTGCCGGGCATCGATCAGCACGTAGACCCGCGCGAGGTTGCTGCGGCCCTGCAGGAATTTGTGGATCAGCGCGGTCCATGACGCGACTTTTGCCTTCGGCGCGGAGGCGTAGCCGTAGCCAGGCATGTCGACGAGCCGGAAGCCGGCATTGTCGGGGCCCTCGAAGAAGATCAGTTCCTGGGTGCGGCCGGGCGTATGCGAGGTCCGCGCCAGCGCGTTGCGCCCCGTCAGCGCATTGATCAGGCTGGATTTGCCGACATTGGAGCGACCGGCGAAGGCGACCTCGACGCCCGCCATCGGCGGCAGCGTCTCGATCGAAGGCGAGGCCCAGAAGAACTGCCAGTCGCCCGCGAACAGCTTTCGGCCCTGTTCGATCAGCTTCGCATCGGGTTCGGCGGTCATGCGAAGGTTTCCGGTTGCGGTCCCTCATGGTGAGGAGACGCTACTTCGCGCCGTCTCGAACCATGAGGCCCAAATAGGATCAAGGCGCCCATCCTGCGAGACGCCGCGCATGAGCGCGGCTCCTCAGGATGAGGGCACCGTCACGTCTTCGATTCGGCCTTCTTGGACCCGAACGTCGCCTTGAGGTTGTCCAACAGCTCAACCTTCACGCCGTTGCGGCGCATGATGAAGCTCTGCTGCAGCACCGACAGCGTGTTGTTCCAGGCCCAGTAGATCACCAGGCCCGCCGGGAAGCCCGCCAGCATGAAGGTGAAGATCAGCGGCATCCAGGTGAAGATCATCTGCTGGGTCGGATCCGGCGGCGTCGGATTGAGCTTCATCTGGAACCACATCGTGATGCCCATGATGATCGGCCAGACGCCGAGCGCGAGGTAGTGTCCGAACAGCGGCAGCTGGGTCGGATCGACATGAAGCAGGCCGAACAGGTTGAACAGATTGGTCGGGTCCGGCGCCGACAGGTCCTTGATCCAGCCGAAGAACGGCGCGTGCCGCATTTCGATGGTGACGAACAGCACCTTGTAGAGCGAGAAGAACACCGGAATCTGCAAGGCGACGGGA
>NZ_JADGRI010000326.1 GCF_017881085.1 Bradyrhizobium sp. | reverse complement strand
GGTCGGGCTGCCAGGCTTGCTTCAAGGTTAGAGTGACGTCGCAAAATTCACCCCAGCTGCTGGTATCGAAGAAGTGTGATTTGGCGGATTCAAAAGGATTAGATCTAACTTCCATCGAATAGTTATGCGCCTCACCGCGGGAAAGGTCCTTCTCGACCAATCCATGCTCGCCAGCGAGTCAGGTTCCCTGAGCTGCGCCTGCGAATGACGCCAGTGCTTCCATCGGTTGCCATGGCACTCTTCTCCGATCTTCTACATCCTTAGCTGATCTCTCGAAGGGTGTTTTGATTTAGCTCACGGGGGAGCCTAGACGAATTAAGGCCATCAATCCAACCAAGATAGAGCAGGTCGAAGGTTGTTTCGGTCGCGACCCAAGACGCTTGATTTCACCGTGGAGAAGGTCAACCCGGCGGCGGCTTTTTCATGCCCTCTTCTTGGCATGCGCCGACGCGTCCTCCGGCCTAGCCGTCGTCTCCGGCAAGCGTCTTGGCGTGCTCCAGCGCCCTCCCGTGCCCCGTCTCAAGCGATGCGGGCCGGAGCGGCGGCTTTGCGCTTTTTCCGGCTCGCTTCGACCCGGGTCGGCGTGTCCGGCACGAGCGGCGCATCGTGATGGCCGCCGAGCGTGAGCCCGAGCAATTCGAAAATCCGGCGACTGATCTTCTCTTGCGCCTCTCGAAGAGCTTGCGAGTTCGCGATCATCAACTCGTTTGTGTACCTCGCGGAGACGCCTTGCAGACTGTGCCCCATGAGGAACGAAATCAGCATCTCCGAAATCTCCAGCGAGACCGCGATGCTGCGGAACGTATGCCGGAGCGCGTTGCCCGAGACCGGAAGGCCCGAGCGATGGCCAGCTTGACGAACGCCCGGAAAGACAAGATCGGGAGTCGCGATCTCGTGATGCAGTTTCTTTCGTTCGATCACGCGGACCTCGCCGGACTTCATTCCGCGAAGGCCCTTCATTGTGATGGTTTGCGGAGGCGCGTTGATGGCCATCGCCAGCGCGAAAGCAATCTCGCCCGTGATTGGCAGCGAGATGTCATTTCCGGCTTTCGCGTTTCGAATGATCATGCGCCGCGCGTCGAGATCGATATCGCTCTCGCGGATCATGGCCAGCTCGGTCGGCCGACAGCCGGTCAGCAGCGCGGCGAGATGATAGCCCTTATGAACCGGGTTTTCGATCTTGTCCCATGCCTTGCGCCATGCCGAGAAGTCGGGGAAGTCGAGCACGGCTTTCGAGACCTTGATCTTTCCAAGACGTATGCCGGAGGTCGGCGAGGCCGCCGGGTTGAGCGTGCGATCAAGCCGCGCCTCTTCGCGGTAGCAAGCTCTAATCAGCCGGGCGCAGTGGTCTGCCGTTGTCGGGACGGTTTTCGAGAGCTTCGCATGCCACGTCTTCACCGCTCGCGGATTTTGCGACATCTCGGCGAGCGTCCAGCCGTCCCATTGCGGCATGATGTGCGCCTCGGAAAGCTTGCTCGCATTGGCCCACCATCGCGGCGGCTTGCCTTTGGCTTCGGCTTGCGCCTTGAGATGGGCGAGGTAGCTTTCAAAAGCCGCGCGGAACGGCATTGCTTGGCGCTTGCCGGGGGCTGCGGTGCCAGCGGCGACCGCGCCCGAATATATCAGGGCTTCCTTGCGCGCCTCATCAGTGGTCATCGCAGGCCAGTTGCCGAGCGTCTTGAATACAGACGACCGTTTGCCTTTGTTCCGGCCCTGTTGACGGAAGCGCCAGACGGTAGACTTGGCACCGAGGAAGATGGAAAGACCGAAGACCTTGCTGTCGGGAAAGTAGCCACCGAGGCGGGGCTCATCGTCGGCGAACTCGCGCAACGCTTCGATGCTATCTTCGCCGAGCAAACGCGGTTTGCGTTTCGCGTTCGGATCAGAATGAACCGGAGCTTTGCCGTTGTGCGTTGTCCTAGCGAGCCTAGATCGCTCGCCCTCGGCGGCCTTTCTGGAGATGCCCTGCGGCGTATGTTCTTCGGCAGCGTGACGCGCTATCCGCGCCTTACTATCGAGATCAACCTCGCGGAAAATCTCGTCGATCACCGGGTCATTTCGTTGTGCCATCGTGATGTCACTATGATGCCATTTGACTAGTTCGGATGCTGGGATTTTCAGCCGCCGAGGCATCACAGATAACACTAGAAGCCTGCGAAACATGGGCTTTAGTCAATGGTTTCGGGCATATCTCGCAACGTGGTAAAAATTCGGCTCATTAGATTGGGAAGCTGCCGTTCTGCCATTGAACTACGCCCGCGAGCCCCCTTTGATTAGCCGAGACCGCGCATTCCGCCAAGCACCTTGGCGCCGGACTTTCGTCCTCTCGCCTCGACTTTAACCTGACTTGAATTTTCCAGATGCGCCGTTTCGTGACGGTGCTATGGTGCCCGCCGGGGGGTAGTAGCGTGGCGGCGCGGGGTTACAGCATTTTCGACACGGCCATCGGCCGGTGCGGCATCGCCTGGAGCCATGCCGGCGTCGTCGGCGTGCAGCTGCCCGAGGCCCGCGAGATCGAAACCCGCAAGCGGCTGTTCCGGCTCTATCCCGACGCCCGCGAGCAGCGTCCGCCGCCGGATGTCGAGATCGCGATCGAGGCCATCACGGCGCTGCTGCGCGGCGAGCCCAGCGACCTCGCCGATGTCGCGCTCGACCTCGACGGCATCCCCGCCTTCCATGCGAGGGTGTACGCGTTCACCCGCCGCATTCCGCGCGGCGAAACCATCACCTATGGCGAGATCGCCGCGAAGCTCAGGCTTTCCGGCGCGGTGCATTCGGTCGCGCAGGCGCTGGCGCGTAACCCCTTTGTGATCATCGTGCCCTGCCACCGCGTGCTGGAAGCCGGCGGCTATGCCGACAGGATTTCCCCGTACGGCGGGGTGATTTCGAAGCGCCGGCTGCTGTCGATCGAGGGCGCGCGCGGCACGACCACCAGCAAGACCCTGTTCGACGTGCTGCTGCCCGTTGCCCCGCCCCGCCCGCAGGGCTAAATTCGGGGCATGAAGCGAACCACCCTGCTGCAGCGCAGATCCATTTCGGTGTCCGACTTCCGCTGCACGGCGGCGCTGGGCGAGACGCCGTTTGTCGAGCGCTATGCCAGCCACTCGATCTCCTATGTGCGCAAGGGCTCGTTCGGCTGCCGCTGCCGTGGCCGCTTCTTCGAGCTGGTGGCGGGATCGATCCTGGTCGGCTTTCCCGGCGACGAATTCATCTGCACCCACGATCATGTCAGTGGCGACGAGTGCCTGTCGTTCTTCCTCACGCCGGAACTGGTGGACGCGATCGGCGGCCGCGACGAGGCCTGGCGGGTCGGCGCCGCGCCGCCGCTGCCGGAACTGATGGTGCTCGGCGAGCTGGCGCAGGCCTCAGCCGATGGCCGCAGCGATATCGGCCTCGACGAGATCGGGCAGGTGTTTGCCCATCGCTTTGTCGAAGTGGTTTCCGGACGGCGCAACGCACCCGCGCCGGCGAAAACCCGGGATCGCCGCCGCGCGGTGGAAACCGCGCTGTGGATCGATGCGCATTCGCACCAGCAGATCGATCTCGATGCCGCCGCTGCGCAGGCGGATATCAGTCCGTTCCATTTCCTGCGGCTGTTCTCGGGCGTGCTCGGCGTCACCCCGCACCAATATCTGGTGCGCTCGCGGCTGCGGCATGCGGCGCGCCTTTTGGCCGACGACCAAAGGCCCGTTACCGATGTCGCCTACGACGTCGGCTTCGGCGATCTCTCCAACTTCGTGCGCACATTCCACCGCGCCGCCGGCGTCAGCCCACGAAAATTCCGCGAGGCCTCGCGCGGGCAGCGCAAGATTTTCCAAGAACGCCTCGCCCTGCACTGACTAGGGTCGTCTCCGAACCGCGCGACCCCAACGCGCCTTGAACCGGAGACCGCCATGTACGACCACATCGGACTGAAAGTCGGCAATCTCGACGCCAGCGTGCGCTTCTATGCGGCGGCATTGGCGCCGCTCGGCTATATCCTGTGCTCGAAAGACAAGGACGGCGCGGGCTTTGGGCCCAAAGGCGAGCCGGCGCTGTGGCTGTATCTAAACAAGGGACCGGCCGTTGCCGGCGCCCACATCGCCTTCCGCGCGAAAGATCATGACGCGATCATGAAATTCCACGCCGAAGGCGTCAAGGCCGGCGGCCGCGACAACGGCGGCGCCGGCCCGCGCGCCGATTACAGCCCGACTTACTATGCCGCCTTCCTGATCGATCCCGACGGCAACAATGTCGAGGCGGTTTGCACGTAGGTACAGAGCGCCAGCTCCAACCACGTCATTGCGAGGAGCGCCGCGACGAAGCAATCCAGTTCGCGCTCACCTGCCTATGGATTGCTTCGCTTCGCTCGCAATGACGGCTCAAGCTCGTTGTGATGGCTCATTTCCGCAAAGGCACTCCCATGGCTTCCATCCACAAGGACATCCCGATCGACGCTCCCGCCGACGCGGTCTGGGACGCGGTGCGCGATTTCGGCGCGGTGCATATCAGGCTGGCGCCGGGCTTCGTGATCGACGCTCGGCTCGACGGCGACGCGCGCATCGTCACCTTCGCCAACGGCAACGTCGCGCGCGAGCTCCTGGTCGATTGCGACGAGGCGCGGCGGCGGCTGGTCTATGCGATCAGCAACGAGCGGGTGAGCCACTATAGCGCCTCGGTCCAGGTGCTGGCCGAGGGCGCGACGCAGAGCCGGCTGATCTGGATCGTCGACGTGCTTCCGAACGCCATGGCGCCCTATATCGGCAGCCAGATGGATTTGGGTGCGCTGGCCGTGCAAAAGGCGCTGGGGCGCGCCGCCGCCTAGTCGACCATCGCGGACAGTGCCGGACGGACTTGCCGAACAGCACCATGCTTCGGTCCCCATCGGGTCAGGACGACGCTCGCGGCCGACAGCAGGCCGAGCAGCACCATGGACGCCGCGGCCAGCGCGAAGAAATTCGCCGCCGTCGCATCGTGCATCGACAGCCACCAGCCGCCGACAGCGATGAATACCAGCCGCGCGGTTTGCGCCAGCACCGGTCCGAACACCTTCGCCGCTCCTTGCGAGGAGAAATACATCGAGATCGACAGGCCGATGAAGGCGTACATCGGCGCCGCCGTCGCCAGATATTGCCGGCTTGCCGCGCGCACGCCGGCGTCGCGGGTGAATATCTCGACCCAGAGATCGGGGAAAATCGCGATCACGGTGGCGACGGCGCCCACCGACACGAAACCGACGCCGCCCGCGGTCCATGCGATCCGTCGCGCGCGCGCAATGCGATCGGCGCCGATCGCCATCCCGATCATCGGCACCGACGCGATCCCGACCGCGAACGCGATCGAGGTCAACATGAATTCGAGCCGGGCGCCGATGCCGTAGCCAGCGAGAATTTCGGTCCCGAACCGCGCCAGCAAATGGGTGAAGATGCTGATGGTAAGCACCGACTGCAGCGGCGAAAGACAGGCCACCGCGCCGACCTTCAGGATGTCGACAAACATCGCCCATTGAATGCGAAGCCCCCTGACCCTGGGAACGACGCGACCGCGCCCGGAAAACAGGTACCAGCCCATCACGGATATGCTGGTCGCGTAGGCAATCAGCGATCCCGACGCGACGCCGCGCATGCCGAATTGCGGAATCGGGCCGAGGCCGAGGCCGAGCGTGCCGCCGAGAATGATCTGACAGACCGCGGAACAGAGGATCATCAGCGACGGCAGCTTCATGTTGCCGGTGCCGCGCAGGACTCCCGCCATCGAATTCATCAGCCAGGGCAACACCGCGCCGCCAAAGAAAATCTGCGAATAGCCGACCGCGCCCGCCAGCACGTTGCCGCGGCCGCCCAGCAATTCCAGCA
>NZ_JADGRI010000325.1 GCF_017881085.1 Bradyrhizobium sp. | reverse complement strand
CGAAGCCGGGTATGGTCCCCCCTCTTTGCCGGGGAGGAATACAATGCTGGACCGACGCCAAAGCGCGCGCGACAAGGTTATTTATGGCGGCGTCGCCGAGATCGACGACCACGGTGGCTCCAGTGAGTGCGTGGTCCGCAATATCTCGGAAACAGGCGCTCATCTCGAATTCAGCAACATCGTCAAGCTGCCGAAAGAGAAGATGTCGCTGACGATCGCGCGCAAGGGCCGTTCGTTCCTCGCCAGGGTCGTCTGGTGGCGCGACAGTTTCGTCGGCATCGCCTTCAGCTCGGATCGCCCCTACGAACTGCCGGTCTCCGATCTCGAGGAGCGGCTGCGCAAGAGCGAGAAGAAGAAGCGGCAGCTGCAGCGCCGCATCAACGAGCTGCTGGGCGAAGGCTGAAAGCCGGGCGACTGCGCCTCCGCCTTCCAGACCCAGGCGACATCGGCCCGAAGGCTGATTGATGTGCCTCAAGTCCCCTCGCGGCGACCGGGATAATTTTCTTGAATCACGGATTCAGGAAATCCCGATGCGAAGGTTCGCGTTCAAGGCTCTCTTCGCGATGCTTTCTCTCGGCAGGACCGAGAGAACGCGGCTTGACTGGGATCGCGTGATCCTGATCTTCTCGACCTCCGTGACCGTCGGGCTTATCGCACTGTACACGTACGGAAAGGCTACCGCGCGCTGGTAGAACCATCCGGACAAATCATGAGCTTCCCGATACCACGATTGCCCTGAAACGACCTGCCACATCAGAAAATAATTGGTTCTGGCCCGCTACCGTGCTGGCTCCGATGCGAGTGCAGTTTTCTTCATGCAATGGACCTCGACCGAAATGCCCTTTTGATACTGTCCGTTCCGGACGCCATTCAAGTAGTTTTTCAGGTAGGGGTCATTCTGCGAAAAAGCTTCGCACTCGTCTGCGCTGGCATACTGTTTGGGGTAAGCCGGGTGGCACTGTGCCGTTTGTCCCTCGCCAGATGTAAAGCACACGAAGACCATGAAGATAGTCATCGCGTTCCTCCCTGTGAGTTTCAATGTCTGCTGGTGAGCGCGTTCACCCGTTGCCGCAGCAGGTCGACCTCGTAAGCCTAACGAGCGGGAAAGGCTGACGGCACGTCGGCGTAGATCATCTTTGTGCCGGGAATCTCGGCACCTCGGATCCCACGGCGTCGAGCGCCGAAGGTCAATCCAGATAACTGAGATACGCCGCAACCGCCTTGATCTGTGCTTCGGTCAGGTTATGCGCGATCGGCCCCATGATCGCCGAGTTGTCCGGGTTGGCCTTATCCTGACCCCGCTCTTTGTCCCAGTTCGTCAGTTTCCTGAAGATGTAGTCATGAAGCTGACCCGCCAGACGGGGAAATGCGTCCGCACCTTTGGCGTCGGGCCCGTGACAGGAAGCGCATGGAGGAACCTCCGCTTTTGGAACGCCTTCTTCGTAGATTTTCTTTCCCGCGGCGACGAGCTCCCTTGGAGCCCCACCCAACGGTTTGGGATCGAGATCCCTAAAATATGTGGTCAACGCCGTCAGCATCGGTGGGCTCAGAACATGCGCGACGTTGAACATCACGGGGTTCGTTCGCCTGCGTTCGATGAATGCCGACAATTGATTCTTCAGGTATTCGGGTTGCTGTCCTGCCAGTCGCGGCATCGGAAAGGCGCCACGAAACCCCTGCCCCGACACCCCATGGCAGGTTTTGCAATAGTCGGTCTTGGCCTTGAGCTCTTTTTGCGAGACGCTCGCGCTATCTTTGTTTTCCGCCTGGGCCGCTGTGGAGAATGCGATCGCGAAGGCTGCTGTCAGCAAAATTGATTGAACGCTCATAAGCCCACCCTTTGATATTGCGGCACGTTACGCCTGCCCGGACGATTTAATCCAGCTCAATTTTTCGGGATCGATTGATCGAGATCATTGCCGCTGCAACGAGGCGGATCGGGGTTGATAACGTGCTTGTTGAGATCGAATTGCAACTATTGTTGCCCAAATGTCTCCTAATCCTAAAATCGGATGCGCTGTTGGTATTTGGCTTAGCCGCGCTCTCGGTTCCTAGACTATCGTCCACCTCATGAAACGATTCACGCCGGAAGCAGCTATTGGCGGGTCTGTAAGTCCGGGCGGAGCGTCACTAACAATTTGGATTGCGCATGATGCGGGGTTATACCTCTTGGTTTTCTAAACCCTTTGTGAGCGGCTCGATTGCCGCTCTTGCGGCGGCTGTCGTTCTCGCTGGATTCCTGACAATCGGCTTTGCGCCGCCGGCGCAAGCGCTGCCGAGCTTCGCGCGCCAGACCGGGCAGCCCTGCGGGACCTGCCACACCGATTACCCCGCCCTTACCCCCTATGGCCGAAGGTTCAAGCTGCTCGGCTATACAACAGGTGGCGGTCAGTACCGCACCACGCTGTTTTCCGACAGCAGAATTGCCCGTGACGCCAATGCGGAACTGAGCAGCTATGCGCGGAGCATCGGCGGAACGGGCGAGAGCAACAGCAGTCCCAGCGCCAGTCCCGGAGAAAAAGGCTGGGTGCCGCCGGTCTCAATGATGGCCATCGTCGGTTACACCCACACCCAAGCGGATCTACCGCAGCCGAGCGATCCTTACAAGCCGAACGACAATACCGTGCTGTCTCCGTTCAGCGGCTTCTGGGGTGGCGCGATAACAGATCATATCGGCGCCTTCGCCCAGATCACCTACGCCGCTCCAGGGGCCGGCGGATTCGGCAACTATCCATTCGCGCACACATGGACCTGGGACAACACCGACGTCCGCTTTGCCAGCACCGCCCATGTCGGGCCGCTTGACGTGATCTACGGCATCACCGCCAACAACAATCCGACCGTTCAGGACTTGTGGAATACCACGCCGGCTTGGGCCTTCCCCTATGCTCAATCGAACCTTGGGTCCACCGGACCCAGCGCCGGGACCATGCTGGAGGGCGCTTTTGCCGCCCATGTCGGCGGTGTCGGTGCCTACGCCTACATCAACGATCTGCTCTATCTCGAAGTGACCGGCTACAAGACGCTCGGGTTCAACGCACAGAACACGCTGGGCACCGATCCGTTCGGTGCGCCCGGCCTGTTCAGCGGCGTGGCGCCCTATTGGCGCGCCGCCTTCGAACCGCATTGGGGCAGCCATTCGTTGATGGTCGGCACCTACGGGATGATCTTCAACGTTAATCCCTGGCTTGACACCAGCGGCTTCGGACCGATCGGAACGTTTTCGCAAACCGACAAATACACCGACATCGGCTTTGACACCCAATATCAATACCAGGGTAGCAACTACTGGCTGACTCTGCGCGCCAGCTATATTCACGAGTTTCAGCGGCTCGATGCCAGCTTCAACAGCTTTTCCACTACGCCTTCCGCCAATCCGACCAACACGCTCAACAGTCTGCGCCTGCAGGCCTCGTTCGCCTATGGCGCCGACAACCGGGTGGTGTTCACCGGCCAGTATTTCGACGTCTCCGGCACCGCCGACGCCGGGCTGTACGGGGTAGACCTCAGCGGCAACGCCCTGACGCCGAACAGCAACGGCTGGACCGGCGAGATTGCCTACATTCCGTTCTCGGCCAGCAAGGCGCCGGGCTGGCCGTGGTTCAATGCCCGTCTTGGTCTGCAATACACCTACTACAACAAGTTCAACGGCACCACGATCGGCGCCCACGACAATAACACCCTCTTCCTCCACGCATGGTTTGCGATGTAGGCGGCGGTATTGGCAAACACAACGGAGACTTTGTTATGAATAAGCTGCTTTTCCTGGGTGCTGCGGCGCTTGCATTGGCGGTCACGGAATCGGCAGTCGCGGCTGATTTGCCTATCAAGGCGCCGGCGCCATTCGCGGCACGCTTCACCTGGACCGGTTGCTATCTCGGCGCCCACGTCGGCGGCGCCTGGCAGTCCAAGGATGCGACCGATCCGGTGCTGCTGGTGCAGGACAACAACGTATTTGGATTTCCGGGCAGCACCGTCGGAACGACCACCGCCAGTCTCAACTCGAGTGGCGCGATCTATGGCGGCCAGATCGGATGCGACTATCAGTTTGCCCCCAGCTGGGTGGTCGGCGTCGAGGGCGCGGTCTCCGCCGGATCGTTGGATGGGAGCACGCGGGTGCCGTTTCAGCCCTTGGTGGCCCCCGGAGACACCGAGTTGGTCAGGGTAAGAACCGATTTCATCCCAACCGTCACCGCGCGGCTCGGCTATGCGATGGACCACTGGCTATTCTACGGCAAGGGCGGCATTGCCTGGACCAACGACAAGTACAGCGTGACCGGCGTGTTCCAGGGCACCCCGTTCGACGCCGAGGGACTGGGCATGCGCACCGGATGGACTGCGGGCGCTGGCGTCGAATGGGCCTTCACGGACGATTGGTCGGCAAGACTCGAATATGACTACTACGACTTCGGCCACTCGAATGTGCTGATGTCCGACCCGACCAACGGGTTCGCGTCGATCGTGACCTACAGGCAGAGCGCGCAGATGGTCAAGCTGGGGTTGAATTTTCGTGTTGGGCCGTAGGGTCGGCGAGAGAGTCCAATTGGCGCGCAGCAATCCGGGCGCGAAGTTTTCGGCAGGATCATGAGTCTCCAGCGTAACGGCGAAAGCGAGATAATGAAGATTCTCGGTTTTAAGCAAACTGGCTGGAAGGCGCATTTGAAAATGGCGATTATTGCGGCGGCATTCGCCGCTGTATCGCCATCGACAGGTCAAGCTGATGAGCTCCAGGCCAAGGTGCAATATTGCAAGACCTGCCACGGTCTGTCGGGGCAGGGTTATCATGGCTACTTTCCCATGCCCCGGCTCGCGGGACAGCAGCCCCAGTACATCGAAAATCAGTTGCGGGCCTTCATCGAGCACAGGCGAAAAAACCTGATCATGGCCAATGTGGCGCATGCTCTGTCGCCGTCGATGCTGTCGGCGTTGGCTCATCATTTCAAGGGTCTCAATCCACCCCCGCTGGGCGGCGGACCGAGGGGAGACGTGACCACGGGAAAACGCATTTACGAAGAGGGAGTCCCCGAATCCAATGTCCCCGCATGCTCCGCATGCCATGGTACGGACGCCCACGGTCAGGACCAGATTCCGCGCTTGGCCGGCCAGCTTCCTGACTACTTCTACAGCAAGTTGGTGAACTGGACCTCGGAGCGCGGTCAGAACACCTCAATGCCGGATTCATCGGCCGTCATGGGCCCGACCTCGCACAACTTGACCAAATCCCAGATCTCAGCCGTCGCTGCCTATGTCAGTAATCTCAGGTAGTTTTCACCATTTGACCGGTCGCCGGTTTCGAGGAATGCAGAAAGTGCGGAAGCTCAGATCATGAAGCGCATCGGGCTGAAACTAACGATCCTGGCCATCCTCGTTTCCTCATGGGCGGGAGGCTCGAAGGCGGCCAGCATTCGCAATTGCACCTGGTGCCACGGAACTGGGGCGCAGGGCTATGCGGCCGCGCCGCGACTGGCCGGACAGCGGTCCATGTATATCGAGGCACAGCTTCGCGGCTATGCCGCGCATATCCGCGACAATCCGTTTTCGAAACAATACATGTGGGGAGCGGTGGCGAATCTTCGTAGCGACGCGGTCCGGGATCTGGCCGATTATTTTGCATCGTTGCCGCCGAAAGCCGCCCATGATGGCCGTCGGGCGCTCGTAGACAAGGGGCAAACGATTTACGATCAAGGAATTCCGGAGGCCAACATTGTCTCCTGTCTTGCTTGTCATGGTCCGGGTGGCCAGGGCGTGCGAGAGATCCCGCGTCTCGGAGGATTGTCCTATTTCTACCTGAAGCGGCGGCTCGAAGAATGGGGCCGAGGATATCATTCGGCCGCATATCCAATGCCTACGGTTGCGAG
>NZ_JADGRI010000324.1 GCF_017881085.1 Bradyrhizobium sp. | reverse complement strand
TCCATGATCGCATCGGGGCGCTCCGTGAACCGGCCGCCCCACATCTTGTTGCTCATGATCCGTTACTCATGATCCGCCATTGATCGTCGCGCCGAACGTAGAACCGGCCGTTGCACAGGCCCTGCATAGCCGTATCTGATACAGGATGACAAACGATATGCCCGAACTGCCCCCGCCCCGCCCCGCCGTCACGCGCCGGATTCCCATCGCGATCGGGGCGGTCGTGATCGGGGCGTTGATCGGATTCGCCGGGGTATACGGGATCGGCGGCTTGAAGCGCAACGCAACCGGCGATGCCGCCTGCCGCGGGGCGGTCGAGCTGGCCCACAAGATCGCGCCGCTGGCGCATGGCGAGGTGGCGGCGCTGAGCATGGCGACGTCGCCGTTGCGGCTGCCGGACCTCGCCTTCGAGGACGCCGACGGCAAGCCCAAAAAGCTCTCCGACTGGCGCGGACGCACGGTGCTGGTGAACCTGTGGGCCACCTGGTGCGTGCCCTGCCGCAAGGAGATGCCCGCGCTGGAGGGCCTTCAAACCCGGCTGGGGGGCCCCAATTTCGAGGTGGTCGCCATCAACATCGACACCCGCGACCCCCAAAAACCGAAGAACTTCCTGAAAGAAGCCCAACTGACCCGGCTTGGCTATTTCAGCGACGAAAAAGCCAAGGTTTTCCAGGATCTTAAGGCTGTGGGACGGGCGCTGGGGATGCCCACGTCGGTGCTGATCGACGGCCAGGGTTGCGAGATTGCCACCATCGCCGGCCCCGCGGATTGGGATAGCGACGACGCCGTCAAACTGATCACGGCGGCGATGAACCCGGTGGCCGCTGGCCTTTAGGCCGTGATGTTGAGGTTGCCGCCGACGCCGGCGCCGACATTGGCCAGCGACGCCATGTTTTGCTGGGCAGCGCCGAGCAGCGTCAGGACCGTGGATTTCTCGGCAGCGGCATTCGATTTCATGATGGTGGCGGCGACCTGGCTCTGCACGTTGCCCGCCTGAGCGGCAAGCATACCCGTAACCATGCTCATCATATCCATCGCGCCACCCCTCCGTCGCGAGCCACGCTACCCGGCAAGGGTTAACGAATGCTGGAGATCAGGGGCCACGGAGGGTGGGCAAAGCCGCGTTCCGCGCCTTGCCCACCCGCCAACATCCAGGATGCTCATCGGGATGGTGGGCTCGCTCCGCGCAGCCCACCCTACGCGCCTCATGGCGCCGAATACGTCAGCGCGTCGGGACCGGCTTGTCGCCACGGTAGTCGTAGAAGCCGCGCTGGGTCTTGCGGCCGAGCCAGCCGGCCTCGACGTATTTTACCAGGAGCGGGCACGGCCGGTACTTGGAGTCCGCCAGTCCCTCATGCAGCACCTGCATGATCGACAGACAGGTGTCGAGCCCAATGAAATCGGCGAGTTCGAGCGGCCCCATCGGGTGGTGCGCGCCGAGTTTCATCGCGGCGTCGATCGCCTCGACGTTGCCGACGCCCTCATACAGCGTATAGATCGCCTCGTTGATCATCGGCAGCAGGATGCGGTTGACGATGAACGCCGGAAAATCCTCGGACACCGCGACGTGCTTGCCGAGTTTGGTCACGAATTCCTTGGCCGCCTCGAAGGTCGCGTCGTCGGTGGCGATGCCGCGGATCAGTTCGACCAGCTCCATCAGCGGCACCGGATTCATGAAGTGAATGCCGATGAAGCGCTCGGGCCGGTCGGTGGAAGCGGCCAGCCGCGTGATCGAGATCGAGGAAGTGTTGGAGGCGACGATGGCTTCCGGCTTCAGCACCGCGCACAGATCGTGAAAAATCTTGCGCTTGACCTCTTCCTTCTCCACCGCGCTCTCGATCACAAGATCGCAGTCGGCGAGCCCATCCATCGTCTCGGTGGAGACGATCCGGTCCAGCGCCTTCTTGCGCGCATCCTCGGTGATAATCTTCTTGGCGACCTGCCGCGACAGGTTGCCGTTGATGGTCGCCATTGCCGACTTCAGGCGGTCGGCGGACACGTCGTTGAGCACCACGTCGAGTCCGGCCAGCGCCGCCACATGCGCGATCCCGTTGCCCATCTGGCCCGAGCCGATTACGCCGACCTTCTTGATCATAGCTGCCATATTGCCATCTCACCGGGGCGAGGCGCGCTTCGCGCGCCTGCCCATCCTCGTTGCATAAACACCGGCCGGAGCCCGCTTCATCCGGCCGCCTGTGTCGTTACTTGCCGAGCTTGCCGAGTTCCTCGGTCAGCTCCGGAACCGCCTGATACAGATCCGCGACCAGACCATAATCAGCGACCTGGAATATCGGCGCGTCCTCGTCCTTGTTGATCGCGACGATCACCTTGGAATCCTTCATGCCGGCGAGATGCTGGATCGCGCCGGAAATCCCGATCGCGATATATAGCTCCGGCGCCACCACCTTGCCGGTCTGACCGACCTGCCAGTCGTTCGGCGCATAGCCGGCATCGACCGCGGCGCGCGACGCACCGACGCCGGCGCCGAGCTTGTCGGCGAGCGGCTCGATATATTTGGCGAAGTTCTCGCGGCTCTGCATGGCGCGGCCGCCGGATACGATGATTTTTGCGGATGTCAGTTCGGGACGGTCGCTCTTCGCAACCTCCTCGCCGACGAAGCTGGAGAGGCCGGGATCGGCCGCCGAGGCAGCATTCTCTATCGACGCACTGCCGCCGGTCGCCGCCGCCGCGAAGGTAGAGGTACGCACCGTGATGACCTTCTTGGCGTCCTTCGATTTCACCGTCTGGATCGCGTTGCCGGCATAGATCGGACGCTCGAAGGTGTCGGGCGAAACCACCTTGATGATTTCCGACACCTGCATGACGTCGAGCAGCGCCGCGACGCGCGGCATCACGTTCTTGAAGCGCGAGGTCGCAGGCGCAACGAAGGCGTCGTAGGAAGGCGCCAGCGCCACGATCAGGGCAGCCAGCGGCTCGGCGAGATCGTGGGCATAGGCGTCGCCTTCGGCCACCAGCACCTTGGTGACGCCGGCCAGCTTGGACGCCGCCTCGGCCGCCGCCTTGGTGCCTTCGCCGCCGCCGGCGACCAGCACGTGGACCTCGGCGCCGAGCTGGGTCGCCGCCGTCAGGGCCTTGTTGGTGGAATCCTTCAGGTTTGCGTGTTCGTGTTCGGCAATCAACAGCGTGGTCATCTAGAGAACCCCGGCTTCATTCTTGAGTTTCGACACCAACTCGGCGACGTCCTTGACCTTGACGCCTCCCTTGCGGCCCGGCGGCTCGGATGTCTTGAGGATCTCCAGATGAGCGGTGAGGTCGACGCTGTAGTCGGCCGCGCTCTTGTCGGCGATCGGCTTCTTTTTCGCCTTCATGATGTTCGGCAGGCTCGCGTAGCGCGGCTCATTGAGCCGCAGATCGGTAGTTACGATCGCCGGGCCCTTGAGTTTCACGGTCTGCAGGCCGCCGTCGACTTCGCGCGTCACCTTGAAATCGGTTCCATCGACTTCGAGTTTGGAGGCAAATGTCGCCTGCGACCATCCGAGCAGCGCCGCCAGCATCTGGCCGGTCTGGTTCGAATCGTCGTCGATCGCCTGCTTGCCGAGAATGATCAGGCCGGGCTTCTCTTCGTCGGCGATCGCCTTGAGAATCTTCGCCACCGCCAGCGGTTCGACATTGCCCTCGGCCTTGACCAGGATACCGCGGTCGGCGCCCATCGCGAGGCCGGTCCGGATGGTTTCAGCGGCCTGCGCCGGGCCGATCGAAACCACCACCACCTCGGTCGCCTTGCCGGCTTCCTTCAGCCGCAGGGCCTCCTCGACGGCGATTTCATCGAACGGATTCATCGACATCTTGACGTTTGACAGTTCCACGCCCGATCCGTCGCTTTTGACCCGGACCTTGACGTTGTAGTCGACCACCCGCTTTACCGGCACCAGAACCTTCATCGATCCTCTTTCGCTTGCATTTTTTGGATATTGATCAGCTTGGCGCGGAACCTAAAGGTCCGGCCAACCCCGGTCAACGCGCGAAGGCCAAAAATCGCCCCCAGCGGCGGCGCTTCAGCGGTTCTGTCCGGGCACCCAAAGCACGTCCCCAGCGCCATTGTCGTTCACCGAACGGCTGGCGACGAACAGGAAGTCCGACAGCCGGTTCATATACTGGATCGCGGCATCGCCGACCGGTTCATCGGGTTTGGCCGCGAGTTCCACCATCATGCGTTCCGCCCGGCGGCAAATCGTGCGGGCCAGATGCAGATAGGCCGCGGCCGGCGTGCCGCCGGGCAGCACGAAGGAGGTCAGTGGGGCCAAATGGCCATTCAGGGCGTCGATGTCGCGCTCGAGGCGCTCGACCTGGCTCGACAGCATCCGCAACCGTTCCGCCTTGCCCTCGCGCTCGGGCACCGCTAGATCGGCCCCGAGGTCGAACAAATCGTTCTGGATCAGGCCCAGCATCGCGTCGAGCTCGCGCGCCTCGCCGAGATGCAGCCGCACGACGCCGATGGCGGCGTTGGTCTCGTCGACGGTTCCATAGGCACCGATGCGCAGGTCGTATTTGGGACGCCGTTCGCCGTTGCCGAGCGCCGTGGTGCCGTCATCGCCGGTCCGCGTGTAGATGCGATTGAGGACGACCATGATCCGTCTCCTTTAGTGGGCCATTGCCCAGACCGCGAGCATGGTGATCACAACCGCCACGAATTGCAGCAGCACCCGCAACCGCATCAATTTCTGCGAGCGGTTCGGCGATCCGCCCCGCATCATGTTAACGAGACCCAGTAACAGCACCAGTGCGACGGCGCCGACGGCGATAGGAAGGATGATCATGCTGAGAAATGATGCCATAGCCGTATCTAACACCGCCCCGGGCGGTGCGCCACCGCACTCACGCAAAGCAACGATCTGGCTTTTTGTTCAACAATATCAGAAGCTAGCACGGCACGTCGGGTGAACCCGTCCTCCACTGGCCAAGGTGAAATGTGAGGCATCTCCGCTACGTCTATCTGGTCGTCATGGACGCGTTCTACGAGTTTCTCGCCGATGACGGCTGGGCGATCGCCAGCCACATCGCGCTGTCGACGCTGATGGCGCTGTTTCCGTTTCTGATCGTGCTGACGTCGCTGGCCGGCTTCTTGGGGTCGAAGGAACTGGCCGACCAGGCGGTCGGGCTGCTGCTGCAGGTCTGGCCGAAGCAGGTCGCCGATTCGCTTTCCAGCGAGATCCACGATGTGCTGACGACGAGCCGCGGCGACATTCTGACCATCGGCGCGGTGCTCGCGGTCTATTTTGCCTCGAACGGCGTGGAAGCGCTGCGTGTCGCGCTCAACCGTGCTTACTCCGTGATCGAGCCGCGGCGCTGGTACTGGCTGCGGCTGGAATCGATCGGCTACACACTGGTCGCTGCAGTTACCTCGCTGGCGATGGCGTTTCTGATCGTGCTTGGACCTCTGATCATCGAGGCCGTGCGGCGCCACATTCCGCTGGTCGTCGAAACCAACGAGCATTTTCTCAACGTGTCGCGCTACAGCATCACCATCGGAGCGCTGACCGTGGCGCTCTTCATCCTTCATGCCTGGCTGCCGGCGGGCCGCCGCGGATTCCTGCAGATCCTGCCGGGCATCGTCTTCACCCTGGTGGCCTCGCTGGTGTCGGGCATCGTGTTCGGCCAGTATCTGGCGCGCTTCGCCAACAATTACGTGACGATGTATGCGGGCCTCGCGTCGGTCATCATCGCGCTGGTGTTCCTGTATTTCATCGCCGCGATCTTCGTGTATGGCGGCGAGTTGAATGCGGCGATCATCAAGTCGCGGCTGCCGCATGGCGTGTCGCTTCAAGCAGCGCAGTCGCTAGCGCCCTTGGACTCACAGGCTTGACCAGAAAGGCGTCGGCGCCGGCCGCGCGCGAGGCCGCCTCGTCAT
>NZ_JADGRI010000323.1 GCF_017881085.1 Bradyrhizobium sp. | reverse complement strand
AGATCGAGCAGGATCAGGTCGACATCGGAATCCTGCTCGAGCAGCGAGGTCAGATCCTCGAACGATCCCGCTTCATCGATCCTTGCCGAGGTCACGACGCTCGCGACCGCCTGCCGCAAGGCATCGCGAAACAGCGGATGGTCGTCGGCAATGACGAGACGGGTGCTAGCGATGGCAGTCATTTACTTCTTGCATGAGGGTTGCGACAAACCCGTGACCGCATTTTTTGGGCCTGCCAAGCTAATTTTTCCTGTAGCATCAATTGTCCTCTGATGAGCGGTGGCATGCAAGCATACAATAATGCCACGCAGCAACGCGGTTAATCCGCACGATTTGTGCGTCGCAATACGTCCGGCGCAGCGCCCCGGGGTTGGACGAGCGACTGCGTCCGTAATGTCACCGTCTCAGACATAGAAGTGTGAAGGGCCAAAAGTCTTATTGGGAGAGGTTTCACGCGGATGTTACCTTAGCACGAGGCCCTTAAGCTAATCCGGCTCAGTTCGGCGGGTGGGGCGAACCTTGCATCAACGATCTCGGGGAGCGAATCAAAATGTCCACAATGGCTGCAACATCGGTAAGAACCGGCGGAATGACGAAGGACGAACGGTTCGTCATTCTCGCTTCGTCGCTCGGTACCGTCTTCGAATGGTATGACTTCTATCTTTACGGATCGCTCGCCCCGATCATCGGCGCGCAGTTCTTCTCGGCCTATCCGCCGGCAACGCGCGACATCTTCGCGCTGCTCGCCTTCGCCGCCGGCTTCCTGGTGCGCCCGTTCGGCGCCATCGTGTTCGGACGCATCGGCGACATCGTCGGACGCAAATACACCTTCCTCGTCACCATCCTGATCATGGGTCTGTCGACCTTCATCGTCGGCCTGCTGCCCAACGCTGCGACCATCGGCTTTGCCGCCCCGGTCATCCTGATCGCGTTACGTCTGGCGCAGGGTCTGGCGCTCGGCGGTGAATATGGCGGAGCCGCCACCTATGTGGCCGAGCATTCGCCGCAGGGCAAACGCGGCTATTACACCTCGTTCATTCAGACCACGGCCACGCTTGGCCTGTTCCTGTCGCTGCTGGTGATTCTGTTCACCCGCACGGCACTCGGCGAGCCTGAATTCGCCGCCTGGGGCTGGCGCGTTCCGTTCCTGGTGTCGGTCGCCCTGCTGGCGGTCTCGGTCTGGATCCGGCTGCGCCTCAATGAGTCGCCGGTGTTCCAGAAGATGAAGGACGAGGGCAAGAGCTCGAAGGCTCCGCTGACTGAAGCCTTCGCCAACTGGAGCAACGCCAAAATCGTCATCCTCGCGCTGCTCGGCGGCACCATGGGTCAGGGCGTGGTCTGGTACACCGGCCAGTTCTACGCGCTGTTCTTCATGCAATCGATCCTGAAGGTCGACGGCTACACCGCCAATCTCCTGATCGCGTGGTCACTGCTGCTCGGCACCGGCTTCTTCGTCGTGTTCGGCGCGCTGTCCGACAAGATCGGCCGCAAGCCGATCATCCTGGCGGGCTGCCTGATCGCGGCACTGACCTTCTTCCCGATCTTCCGGATGATCACGTCCAACGCCAACCCGGCGCTGGAAAAGGCCATCGAAGGAACCAAGGTCGAGGTCGTCTCCGATCCCGCACTCTGCGGCGATCTGTTCAACCCGGTCGGCACCCGCGTGTTCTCGTCGCCCTGCGATACCGCCCGTGCCTTCCTGGCCCAGTCGTCGGTGAAATATTCGACCGCGTATGGCCCCGCGGGCTCAGGCGTGAAGGTGATGGTGAGCGGCAAGGAAGTGCCCTACACCGACGCGAAGGCCGGTAACCCCGCGGTTGCCGCGGCCGTGGCCGCGGCCGGCTATCCCAAGGCGGGCGACGCCGGAATCGTGAAGATGTCGAACCCGTTCGATATCTTCCGTCCGCAGGTTGCGGCGATCATCGGGCTGCTGTTCATCCTGGTGATCTTCGTCACCATGGTGTACGGCCCAATCGCGGCGATGCTGGTCGAACTGTTCCCGACCAAGATCCGCTACACCTCGATGTCGCTGCCCTACCACATCGGCAATGGCTGGTTCGGCGGATTGTTGCCCGCCACCGCGTTTGCGATCGTGGCCTCGACCGGCGACATCTACGCGGGCCTATGGTATCCGATCATCTTCGCGTCGATCACCGCGGTCGTCGGCTTCTTCTTCCTGCCGGAAACCAAGGACGTCGATATCAAGACGAACTAGGAAGCATGCCGGCGGCGGCGATCGCCCCGACAAGACTGACGCAAAGCCGGCCGCGGATCGCTCCGCGGCCGGTTTTGTTTTAGTGAATCGCACCGACAAACTGCAGCACGATCTCCCGGCGATGCGCCCGCGCGCGGTGCTCGATCAGGTAGATCGCCTGCCACGTTCCGAGCGCGAGCTCGCTCTTCAGAACGGGAACATGCAGCGAGGTCGCCGTCAGCATGGTCTTGACATGCGCAGGCATGTCGTCGGGACCCTCGGTGTCGTGGCGCCATCCGGCGTCCTCGGGCGCGAGGCGACCGAGCGCCGTCGTCAAATCGACCAGCACCGTCGGATCGGCGTTCTCCTGGATCGTCAGCGACGCCGAGGTGTGACGGATGAACAGCGTCACCCCGCCTTCTTTCGCACCGGAATCTCTTGCAAACTTTGCGACCTCGGCGGTGAGATCGGTAAAGCCGCGTCCGGACGTTTGAACCGTCAATAGCGAGGAGACGATGGTGGTGGCGGCAACCGTCGAGGGCGCGGTTCGGGATACTGATTTGGGTGAAGTCACAAGTAATCTCTCCACACGTCGTCGCTGCGAAAGCAGCGACCCATACTCCGCGGTCTCTCGATTTTGCGCAGACGAAGCTGATACCTTCATGAAATCAACAGCAGTGATTATGGGTCCCCTGCTTTCGCAGCGACGACCAGAAACTCAAATCTTGCCGCTGACATCCTTCTGCATCCGGTTGGCGATCTCGACCAGCCGCCGCCACGCCTGCTCCAGAAACGACATCATACGATCCATGTCGCGGTCGCTGGGCAGCGGGATTTCGATCTTGCGCTCGCTCTCGGCGACCTTGGGCTCGGGCTTCTTCATCGAATCCGACTTCGGCAGCGGCTCGTCGATCTTGCCTGACACGGTCGGTTCGCGCGCCGCCATCTGCGCTTTCAGCCGTTCGTTCTCGGCCTGCAGCCGGCCGATTTCCGCATCGAGGGCCGCGCGTTCGTCGGGCACCGCATAGCAGGCCCAGCCCGTGCCGCTGTTGCCGCAGGTGGAAACGTCACCGGTCCTGGTGTCGAGCTTGATCACGCCGTCAGTGACCGGCGACAGCACATAGCGGCCGTTCTCGCTATCGGGCATCGGCTCTGCACGCGTGCCGCCAATTCCGGCGAGGCAGAGCAGCAGGACCGCGGCGGCGGTAGAAAATCTCGAGGGCGACGTCGCTGTCATCATGGGAGTACTCCGCCTCAAAACCGATCGAGCTTTCCCTGATCCTACACCTGCGAACGGTACGGTGCGCGGCCTGATTTCAACGCGTCCGCGAGCAATTCGATCCGATCCTGTCCCCAAAATACCTCGCCGTCGAGCACATAGCCCGGCGAACCGAACACGTCGGCGGCCAGCGCGTCCTGGCGGTTCTTCTCGTAGGCCGCGCTGATTTCCTCGGATCCCGAGCGCTCGACAAGTTGCTTGCAGGGAAGTCCGGATTCGTCGGCCAGTTTGGTCAAAATCGCGGGGTCGGTCATCTTGAGCTGGTCCTCCCACACCGCCTGGAATGCCCGCCGCATGAATGGCTCGGGATCGAGCCCGGCTTCGATCGCCGCGATCACCACACCGTCGGCCAGCCGCGCGTTGAACGGCCAATTCTCCGGCTGAAGATGGAAGTTCAAGCCGCGCCTGTCGCGCCAGCGCTGCAACTCTACCATGCGATAGCGCTGCCGCACCGGGTGACGCTTCAGCAGCGGCAGGCCGCCAGTCTCCGAGAACAGATCGACCAGCACGACCGGCTTGTAGTTCACCTTGAGGCCGTAGGTTTTCGCGACCTCCTGGAACACCTTGTGTCCGATATAGGCCCAGGGGGATTGAAACGAGAAATAGTAGTCGAGCTGGCGCGGCATGCGGGTTCCCGGGATCCGATTGATCGCGGCCATCCCAACAGACCCGCCAGAACGATGCAAGATCGATGACCGCGCGGTGATTTGGGCGAAATCGGGAGAATCATTCCGTATGAGCAGAGAGGCGCGAAGCGGGCAGCGGCTCGCCCGACCCCTGAAATACGTTTCGGTTGAGTGCGGCCAGGATCGCGGTCGAAAGACCGGAGCCTGCCCGTGAAAATTTGCCGATCGCCCTTTGCGCTATTGCGGTGCGGCGTCCGGGTTAAGACCGGCTCCCCACAATTGGCGTAAATAACGCCAAATCAATGGGTTATATGGTTATGCCGTAATCTTGACTTGCATAGATGCGGTCAGTATGGTCCGCGCGGCTTTTGAGGGTGACGGGCGTCATTTCCATCAACGCAAGCTTCATTTCGGGTCTCCACAGCATGGCTGAAGGCACGGATGGCGGCGAAAATGGAAGTCGAGATCAATCGTCCTCCGACGAAGCTGCGCTTTCCGCAAGGCTCGGAAGTCTGGATCACCGGTTGTCCAAAATTCAGGACAGCCGAAAAATCGGGACTGACCAGTCCGGAACTGAGCAGGACACGGCTCAGGCCAGGGCATCCGCCATGGCCGTTGGGCTGCGCCTCTCCTCCGAACTGGTTGCGGGTGTCCTTGTCGGAGCGGCTCTCGGCTGGGGTTTCGATCGCTTGCTGTCGACTTCGCCCTGGGGCCTCATCGTATTCTTGCTGCTTGGCTTTATCGCCGGCGTGATCAATGTGATGCGGGCGGCGGGCGTGATGGCGAAGCAGTCCGAACGGCTCTGACGCGGGCATTTCGAAGCGCAAACTGAACGTTCGACACGATCCGCGAGAGATCGCGAAACCGATAGACTGAGAAACGAATGGCCGCCGATCCAATTCATCAGTTCCAGATCACCAAGCTCTTCACGATCGGTCACATCGGCGGACAGGAAATCGCGTTCACCAATTCATCGGCCTACATGTTCGGTGCGGTGGCGCTCATCTCGCTATTGATGATCGGCGGCTCCGCCGGGCGGCAGCTCGTTCCCGGCCGCATCCAGTCGATGGCTGAACTGAGCTACGAATTCGTCGCAAACACCATCAGAAGCACGGCCGGCTCGGAAGGCATGAAGTTCTTCCCGCTGGTATTCTCGCTGTTCATGTTCATCATGGTTTCGAACCTCGTCGGGATCATTCCCTACACCTTCACGATTTCGAGCCATCTGATCGTCACCGCAGCGCTGGCGCTCTTGGTGTTCTTCACCGTGCTGTTTTATGGCCTCTACAAGAACGGCCTGAAGTTCTTCAAAATATTCGTGCCGTCGGGTGTTCCGATCTACATCCTGCCGCTGGTGGTGTTCATCGAGATCATATCGTTCTTCCTGAGGCCCGTTTCGCATTCGGTGCGACTTTTCGCGAACATGCTCGCGGGCCACATCGCGTTGAAAGTGTTCGCGAGCTTCGTCGCCATGCTCGGCGCCCTGGGAATTCTCGGCTGGGCCGGCGCCGTGTTGCCGCTCGGGCTGACCATGGCGCTGACCGCGCTCGAACTCTTGGTCGCGTTCCTTCAGGCTTACGTTTTCGCCATCCTCACCTGCATCTATCTCAACGATGCTATCCATCCGGGCCACTGATCCGGCCTCTCTACCAAACCTCAAGAAGGAGTTCGTTCCATGGATCCGATTGCCGCGAAGTACATTGGCGCTGGTATTGCCTGCATTGGCATGGGTGGCGCCGGCGCAGGCGTGGGCATCATCTTCGGCAACTATCT
>NZ_JADGRI010000084.1 GCF_017881085.1 Bradyrhizobium sp. | reverse complement strand
GACGTTCTTGCCCGATTGCATCTGGGTCTGGATCTTCTCGACGACGTCGCCTTCCTGGATGATGTCGTGCTTGACCTTGATGCCGGTGATTTCCTCGAAGGCCTTTGCGAGCGTCTTCGATTCATATTCGTGCACCGTCAGCGTCTCGGAGACGGCGTTGATCTCCATTCCCTTGAAGGGGGCGGCGGCCTTGATGAACCACTGCATCTCCTTCATCTGGTCGTCCTTCGACAAGGTCGAAGGCTGGAACTCGCTGTCGATCCACTTCTTGGCGGCGGCTTCGTCCGCGAACGCAGGGGCAGTGACCGCAGCCGAAGCTGCCATCAGCGCCACTGCGCTTGTCATCATCAAGACGCGGGTCCTGATCAAAGGCCCTTGGCTCTTCTCTAAGCGTCGCATGTTGGTTCCTCCGTTGCAGCGACAAACATATTCAGGCCCGGGTTGATCCCGGATCTGCTCTTTTCGCCTTGCTCAGACGGTGCGGAAAATCGCAACGGCTGAGGCGAGCGAAATCGCGGTGGCGAGCCAAAGGCTCGACAATTCAATGCCCTCTTCCCCGATCGGAAGCGTCCAGATCGTGTCGGTGCCGACCAGGCCGATCCACAACAGGTGAATGACCGCAGCCATGATCAGCGAAATGAAAAGCCGGTCGCCCCGCGTGGTCGGAATGCGCAAGATCCCCACGCGCTCGGCTTCCGGACAGGCGATCGCAAGCCAGGTCATGACCGCCAAAGTGCAGGACAATAGCGCGAAGAAAATCGCGGTCGGCGGCGTCCAGGCCATCCATGCGATGTTTTCCATCTGGCCCTCCCCTCACACCCTGCCGAGCGCGAAACCGCGCGCGATGTAATTGCGGACGAACCAGATCACCAGCGCGCCGGGAATGATGGTCAGCACGCCGGCGGCGGCCAGCAGTCCCCAGTCCATGCCGGCCGCGGAGACGGTGCGGGTCATGACGGCGGCAATCGGCTTGGCGTTGACCGAGGTCAGCGTGCGCGCCAGCAGCAATTCGACCCAGGAGAACATGAAGCAGAAGAACGCCGCGACGCCGATGCCGCTCGCGATCAGCGGCACCAGGATCTTGATGAAGAAGCGCGGGAACGAATAGCCGTCGAGGAACGCGGTCTCGTCGATCTCGCGCGGCACGCCGGAGACAAAGCCTTCCAGGATCCACACCGCCAGCGGCACGTTGAAGATGCAGTGCGCAAGCGCGACCGCCCAGGGCGTATCGAACAAATTGATCGCCGAGTACAGATTGAAGAACGGCAGCGCATAGACCGCCGCCGGCGCCATCCGGTTCGACAGCAGCCAGAAGAACAGGTGCTTGTCGCCAAGGAAACGGTAGCGCGAGAACGCGTAAGCCGCCGGCAACGCCACCGAGATCGAGATCACCGTGTTGATGACGACATATTTCAGGGAGTTGATGTAGCCGGAATACCAGCTCTCGTCGGTGAAGATGCGCATGTAGTTGGCGATGGTCGGCTGGTGCGGCCACAGCGTCATCGTGGAGACGATCTCCTCGTTGGTCTTGAAGCTCATGTTGACCAGCCAGTAGATCGGCAGCAGCAGGAAGACCAGGAACAGCGCGAGGATGAGGCGTCGGCCGGGAATCGAATGCATCATGCGACTCCCTGGTTGGGCCTGCGCTCGGCGCCGGCATTGGTCATGACGGTGTAAAACACCCAGCACACGATGATGATGATCAGATTGTAGACCAGCGACAGCGCCGCGGCCTTGCCAAGGTCGAATTGCCCGAGCGCGATCTTGACGAGTTCAATCGAGATGAACGTCGTCGAGTTGCCCGGACCGCCGCCCGTGACCACGAACGGTTCGGTGTAGATCATGAAGCTGTCCATGAAGCGCAGCAGCACCGCAATCAAGAGCACGCGATGCATCTTCGGCAGCTGGATCGCGGTGAACACCGCCCAGCGCGAAGCGCCGTCGATCTGGGCGGCCTGATAATAGGCGTCGGGAATTGATTTCAATCCGGCGTAGCACAACAGCGCCACCAGGCTGGTCCAGTGCCAGACGTCCATCACGATGACGGTGGCCCAGGCGTCGAATTCGTTGGACACGTAATTGTAGTTGATCCCGAGATTGTTCAGGACGTAGCCGAGCAGGCCGATATCGGGCCGCCCGAATATCTGCCAAATGGTGCCGACCACGTTCCACGGAATCAGCAGCGGCAATGCCAGGATCACGAGGCAGGCCGCGACGCTCCAGCCCTGGCGCGGCATCGACAGCGCGACCACGATGCCGAGCGGGACTTCAATGGCGAGAATCACGGCGGAGAAGAACAGATTGCGCCACAGCGATGCGAAAAACCGGCCGCCGAGATCGGTCGAGGGATCGAGCAGCTCCTTGAACCAGCCGACGCCGTTCCAGAAGAACTGGTTGTTGCCGAAAGTGTCCTGCATCGAATAGTTCACCACCGTCATCAGCGGCAGGATCGCCGAGAACGCCACCACCAGGAACACCGGCAGCACCAGGAACCAGGCTTTCTGGTTGACGGTCTTGTCCATTACGTCCCCTCGACCAGAAGGCTGTCGGCGTAGACGTGAACGTGCGACGGATCGAACACCAATCCCGCTTGGTTGTCCGGGACCGAAAACCCCGCCGGCACCCGTGCCGCGAATTTCACGTCGCCGACGCGGACGCGCGCGAAACGGATGCGCCCGAGGTCGTCGATCCGCTCGATATTGGCCGCCAGCAGGCCGGAGCCGGGCGGCGCGACGTTGACGAATTCGGGGCGCACGCCGATCTCGATTTTCGCAGCCTTCGGCAGGCCGTCATAGTTGCGGTTCAGCATGATGGTGTGGCCGTCGATTCGCGCCTCGCGGCCGCGGACCTCGGCGGGCACGATGTTCATGCCGGGCGAGCCGATGAAATAGCCGACAAAAGTGTGCGCGGGCCTGTCGAACAATTCGGCCGGGGTTCCGCTCTGCACCACCCGGCCGTCATGCATCACGACAACGGTATCGGCGAAGGTCAGCGCCTCGGTCTGGTCATGGGTGACATAGATCATGGTCAGATCGAGCGCGCGGTGCAGCGCCTTCAGTTTCGAGCGCAACTGCCACTTCAGCTCGGGATCGATCACCGTCAAGGGCTCGTCGAACAGCACGGCGGCGACATCGGAGCGCACCAGCCCGCGGCCGAGCGAGATCTTCTGCTTGGCGTCGGCGGTCAGCCGCGTCGCCTTGCGGGACAGATACGGCGTGAGGTCGAGCAGGTCAGCGATCTCCGCGACCCGCGCGTCGATCTCTGCTTTGGGCACGCCGCGGTTCTTCAAGGGAAATGCCAGGTTCTGTCCGACCGTCATGGTGTCGTAGATCACCGGGAACTGGAACACCTGCGCGATATTGCGCCTCTGGGTTGACAGCGGTGTGATGTCGACGCCGTCGAACAGGATTTTTCCGCGCGATGGCGTCACGATCCCGGAGATCAGGTTGAGCAGCGTGGTCTTGCCGCAGCCCGACGGCCCGAGCAGCGCATAGGCCCCGCCCTGCCGCCAGGTCATCGTCACCGGCTTCAGCGCAAAGGATTCGGCCGGCGCAGCGTTACCGCTGTAGGAGTGCGCGAGATCGACGAGGTCAATGCGGGCCATGCGGCATCTCCCTCACATCGCGCCCGGCGAGGCGACCAGGCGGCCGGCCGCGTCGAACACGAACAGATTGTTGGGATCGAGCGCGGCATCGAGCACATGCCCGGGCGGAAACTCGTGCACGCCGTGCAGCACCGCGACCCAGTTGGAGGCATCGCGGCTGAGATGCACGAAGCTTTCCGAGCCGGTGATTTCCGTCACCGTCACGGTGGCATGGAAGGCGTGGCGGCCGGCCGCGCCGCTGGCCAGTTCGAGCTGATGGGCGCGGAAGCCGACGCGGTAGGCGCCGTCACCGAGGCCGGCATAGAGTCCCGATGCCGGCGCCTGCACGCCGCCGGCATACTGCACCGAACCGTTCTTCTTCTCGATCCCGACGATGTTGAGCGGCGGATCGGAAAACACCTGCGCCACGCGCAGCGTATCGGGATGGCGATAGACCTTCGAGGTGTCGCCGGCCTGCAGCACCTCGCCTTCCCACATGCAGACGGTGCGGCCGCCGAGCAACAGCGCCTCGGTAGGCTCGGTGGTGGCGTAGACGAAGATCGCGCCGGAGGCCTCGAAGATGCGCGGCAGTTCGGTGCGCAATTCCTCGCGCAGCTTGTAATCGAGATTGGCGAGCGGTTCGTCGAGCAGCACCAGATCGGCGCCCTTCACCAGCGCGCGCGCGATCGCGGTGCGCTGCTGCTGGCCGCCGGACAATTGCAGCGGCGTACGGTCGAGATACGGCTCGAGTTTCAGGAGCCTTGCCGCCTCCTGGACGCGCTTTTCGATTTCCAGCCGCGGCTTGCGCTGCACCCGCAATGGCGAGGCGATGTTCTCATAGACCGTCAGCGAGGGATAATTGATGAACTGCTGGTAGACCATCGCCACCGAACGCTTGCGCACGTCGACGCCGGTCACGTCCTTGGCGTCGACCAGCACGCGGCCGGAGGTCGGCTTGTCGAGGCCGGCGAGCAGACGCATGATCGAGGTCTTGCCCGACAGCGTCGGACCGAGCAGCACGCTCAGCGTGCCGCGCTCGAGCGTCAGCGAGACGTCGCGAATGGCCGGGACGCCGTCGATCAATCGCGTGACATGGTCCAGCGTGACACTCATGTCCGCCCTCCTGCTTCACGCAAGGGACTTTCCGGGGAGACACGATGGGCTGTTATCCAGTCGTCGAGCGCCGCGATCTCGGCCGCCGACAGCCGCAATCCAAGCTTGGATCGCCGCCATACGATGTCCTCGGCGGTCAACGCCCACTCCGACGCCATCAGGTACCTGACTTCGCTTTCCGTCAAGGTGGCGCCGAAGGATTGGCCGAGATCGGCCGGAGATTTGGCATTGCCGAGCAGTTTGGCGGCGCGGGTGCCGTAGGCATGCGCCAGCCGGTTGGCATGCGCCGGCGTCAGGAACGGAAAGTTGCGCACCAGTTCCGCCGTCAACGCCGGAATCGCCGAAACGTCCATGTCGCCGCCGGGCAGCGGCGATTTCGCGGTCCAGCCCTCGCGCGCTTTGGCGCTGCGCAGATAGGGCGACAGCCGCTCCAGCGCCTCCTCGGCAAGACGGCGATAGGTGGTGATCTTGCCGCCATAGATCGACAGCAGCGGCGCGCCGCCGGGCGTGTCGAGTTCGAAAACGTAATCGCGGGTGGCGGCCTTGGCCTCGCTGGCGCCGTCGTCATAAAGCGGACGCACGCCGGAATAGGTCCAGACCACGTCCTCCGGCTTGACCGGCTTTGCCAGATATTCGCTGACGGAATCGCAGAGATACCTTATCTCTTCGGGCGAGGCTTTCACTTTGGCCGGGTCACCCTCGTAATCGCGGTCCGTGGTGCCGATGAGAGTAAAGTCGTCCTGATAGGGGATCGCGAACACGATCCGGCCGTCAGAGTTCTGGAACATGTAGGCGCGGTCGTGTTCGTATAGTTTTCGCACCACGATGTGCGAGCCCTGCACCAGCCGCACTTTTGCGCGCGCGTTGACGCCGGCGCCGGAGGCCAGCACCTGCTCGACCCAGGGACCGCCGGCGTTGACCAACACGCGGGCCTTGATGGCCGAGCGTGCGCCGGTCAGCGTGTTTTCGACCGTGACGTGCCAGATGCCGTCGGCCTGCCGGATCTCGACCGCGCGCGACCGGGTGCGGATGTCGGCGCCGCGATCGGCCGCATCGCGCGCGGTGAGAATGACGAGGCGCGCGTCGTCGACGAAGCAATCGGAATATTCGAAGCCACGGGTGAAACGGTCGGGAGCCAGCGGCTTTCCAACCTCGTCGCGGGTAAGATCGACCGAGCGGGTCGGCGGCAGCAACTTGCGACCGCCGATATGGTCGTAGAGGAACAGGCCGAGCCGCAGCAGCCAGGCCGGGCGCAGGCCGGCGTGGTGCGGCAGCACGAATCGCAGGGGACGGATAATGTGGGGCGCGATCTGCCAGAGGATTTCGCGCTCGATCAGCGCCTCACGCACCAAACGAAACTCGTAATATTCGAGATAGCGCAGGCCGCCATGCACGAGCTTGGTCGACCAGGACGACGTCCCGCTAGCCAAGTCATTCATTTCACACAGGAAAACAGAATTTCCCCGGCCGGCCGCATCGCGCGCGATGCCGCAGCCGTTGACGCCGCCCCCAATGATCGCGAGGTCGAAAATTCGGTCCAAAGACGCTTCCCCGGCACTCGCCTATTCACTTTGGCGATTTGGCTTTCGGTTTGGAATAAATCACAACCAAATGTGAAAGCAAGTGAAAAGGGGAAACGGGGGCGTTGGGGGCGATCGCCCATCCTTCGAGACCGCGGGGGCCTGTCATCGGGCGCGCATTTGCGCGACCCGTCGGCGCCTCCTCAGGATGAGGTCGGTGTCAGATCCTCATGGTGAGGAGCGCGTCTTCGCCATCTCGAACCATGAGGCCCACGATACGTGGTCATGGTTCAAGCGACCGGACTGCGCCTTAGCGCAACCGCGTGACGGTGGAAGAAATTTCGGGCGCGGTGTCGTCGATATCCGCCGACGCTTTCGGCATCGCCTCGATCACCTCGATGCCGCGGGTGTGGCAGATGTTGGCGAGCCCCGCCGGCAGCGCGGCGTCGGTGACAAAGGTCTGGATCTGGCTGATATGGGCGATGCGGACCGGGGCGCTGCGGCGCAGTTTGGTCGAGTCGGAGACCAGCATCACCTTCCGCGCGTTGGCGATGATGGCCTGGGCCGCCTGCACCTCGCGATAGTCGAAATCCAGGAGCGCACCCTCCTCGTCGATCGCCGACGCCCCGATGATGGCGTAATCGACCTTGAACTGGCCGATCAGGCTGATCGCGGTCGAGCCGATTACCGCGCCGTCGGCCCGGCGCACCGCGCCGCCGGCCACGATGACCTCGATGCGCGGATGTCTATAAAGCAGCATCGCGACATTGAGGTTGTTGGTGATGACGAGCAAATCCTCATGCGAGGTCAGGGCACTCGCGACCTCTTCCGTCGTGGTACCGATATTGATGAACAGCGAGCAGCCGTTCGGAATCAGCGCCGCCGCAGCGGCACCAATGGCCTTCTTCTCCTCGGCGGCGACGAAGCGGCGCGCCTCGTAGGCCAGGTTCTCGACCCCCGAGGCGATGATGGCGCCGCCATGGATGCGGGTCAGCGACCGGTGATCGCAGAGATCGTTGAGATCCTTGCGGATGGTCTGCGCCGAGACCTCGAACCGCTTGGCGAGGTCATCCACCATCACCCGGCCGAAGGCGCGGGCGATGTTGAGGATTTCGGATTGGCGGTGGGTCAGTCCGGTCACGGCGGCACCTCGGGCTAAGACGCGCCCCATGGTGCGGCGGTTCGCCGATCCGGTCAACGCACCAGATCGCCGCCGCGGCGGTACGACGCCGAAAGTTGAATCCTGGTCAAATCAGCCCCGTCTCAGCGGGGAGCGCTTTTGCAGGGAAAGGCATCTTTCAGGCTGTACAGCAGCGCCAGTCCAAGCGGCATGCCGGCCGCGTCTCCGCCCCGCTTGCGCGCCCAATGCATGAGAATGTCGTTCGCCCGCTCGAACGTCAGGACGGGAGGATCTCCGCCCAGGCAAAACAGTCTGTCTTCCCGCGAGATGTTGTAGGCGACGAGCCCGTCCTTGATCCCTTCGAAATAGGGCTTGTTGAAACTGAAATCCTTCTCGCTCTTCGGATGCTGATACTGCTCTATGGTCACCGTCTGTGCGTGTGCGCCGGAGGCGAGCCACCCACCCAAAAAAGTGGCCGCTGATGCAATGATCGCGACACAGGCAAGTCTGGTTTGGCAGTGGGGCAATCCGGTCACGGCGGTACCTCGGGCGAAGACGGCCCATGGTGCGGCGGTTGCGGCAGCCGGTCAACGCGCCGGATTGGCTTATCGGCTCGGCGGTGCCCCAATGGCAGCCTGGTTTACCGTCATCACCGGGCAAGAGCGCGAGGCGCGTCTTCGCGCTAGATGTCCCGGTAATTCACGCCTTGCCTTCTTGCCGAGGCAAGGACGTGGATGACCTGGACGAAGCCCGCCCATAACGAAGAACGCAAGGCCAAGACCGGCTGTTTTTCGCTTTTGGAGCCTGCTGCCGAGGCCTACGCCGCCAGAAGCTTGTCGAATTCGGCGGGCTCCAGGGTCTTTCCCTCGCTATCGGTGATGACGACCTGCCATCCCTCGCTTGACCAGACGCGCGCCTTGGCGATCGCGATCAGCACGCTGCTGCGCTCGCACTTGACGGTCTCGTTCTCTCTTGTTGCGACGATCTGATAGGCCAATCTGCTCACTCCCGATACGAAACGCCTCCCTTCCAGTTAGGCCTGCCGCTTTGACTGCAATTCGCCGGCAAAGTGACGATTTGGCGGCACGTCCGGCCAAAACGCGGCGCTGGATCGCCGGACAGCGGTTCGTGACCGGAGCCGGGCAAAGCGTTCGGCCGGTTGCGAATATCAACACAATTCACAGCGCAGTGGCAGCTCCGATACAGACACACTCATGGGCTGTGCTTTAAGTTCCTCAGGGCGAGTCTTGGACGCCACGAGTCCAGGATCTCATGCAGTGCAGTGGGAATGACATGACACATCCTTCGCTTCTCAACCCGTTCCACGCGAATCAGGAGCCTGCGAAAAGCTTCGGCCGGCGGGCGGCACCGGCCACACGGACCACCCCCGTCTGCTCCAACTGTCAATCGGACGACATCATCGGTCACGCGACCGTGCAGTGGAGCAATGAATCGCAGGAATGGGAACTGGCCAGTACCTTCGCCCAGCCGGCGCATTGCAATCACTGCAACGGCCAGTGCGACATCATGTGGCTGCCCCGCAACTAAGGCTGTCAGCGCACCCTGACCTGGTCCCGGCGTGAGCTTCCGGGGTTGCGACGCTGCGTCGCGCGCCCCTCGCAAGACGCAGGCAACGGCGAACAGCTATTTGGGGACGGCCGGCGCGCTCAAAATGCTCGCAAAAAACGCGATGGCGCGCGGCGTTGCGTCCCCGGTCGCCGCTACATTCGCCGGCACGTCGCGGCGCTCCGTGCCGGGGTCGTCGAAGTCGTGGGTCGCGCCCGGATAGAAAGTGATCTCAATATCGCCGCCCCGCGCCCGGCTCCGGTCGACCAGTTCGCCGCAACGGCGCGGCGACACTTCCTCATCGGCGGCGCCGTGGAAGACCCGAACCGGCGCATAGGGAACGAGGCCGCCGTCGAACTGACCCTTCAACCCACAGGCCGGATAGAATACCAGCGCGCCGCGAAACCCCGTGACCGGCGACAGCGAGGCAATGCCGGGTGCGCTGGCCGACGCCATGGTGGCGAGCGCGGCGCTGCCGCCGTTCGACCATCCCTGCAAGGCGATGCGATCGGGAACGACGTCATGGCGCCGGCGCAGCCAGGCAAGGGCACCATAGGCATCGAGCGGGCGAACCGTGACTTCGTTGAGCGCCTCGGGCCGTGAGTCGTAGCTGAAACGCGGAAAGCCCTGCGGATAACCACGCGGACCGAAACCGTCGACGAGAACGGCGAGATAGCCCTGCTGCGCCCAGAGATGCCCCCACTGCTGGTGCCGCCGCGAAAGCGTCGTCGCGCTGTAATCGCCATCCGCCGCGGACGAATAGGCACCGGCCCGTCCATGCATCATGACCACCGCCGGCATCCTTGCGGCATGAGGGCCTTGCGGTTTGAAGAGATAGCCGGTCAGCATCGTCGCGCCATCGGCGCTGGGAAAGGTGACGCGCTCGGAGAGCGGAAGAATCGGAGGCGGGGCCGCGCCCATTAGCAGGGCCATCAGAAAGCCGGACAGCAGCATCAGGCCAATGCAACGAGGAAGTCCGATCATTGAAGATTCCCTGCGCCCGCCCTCTCATCACACCCGGTCCGAAACGCGGCACTCCATCAGGCGTTGCCGTCGTGTATCCCGGGAATCAGCTTTTTGGCGAACTGAGGTTTCGCCTGACATCCAATAGCTCAACCCCATCCGGCTCGACATGGATGATTTCCTTCTGCTCCAGTTTCGCAAAGGTCCGGCTCAAGGTTTCAGGCGCCATGCCGAGATGGGCCGCGATATCGCGACGCGACATCGGCAAGGAGACGAACCTGTCGGTGC
Source organism: Bradyrhizobium sp. (assembly GCF_017881085.1). Classification (GTDB taxonomy): domain Bacteria; phylum Pseudomonadota; class Alphaproteobacteria; order Rhizobiales; family Xanthobacteraceae; genus Bradyrhizobium. Next base: position 7,084 of record NZ_JADGRI010000084.1, on the reverse strand, counting down.
GTCGCGGCAGGCGCTTGCGCCAGCTCGCCAGAAACTCGGCCAGCTGTTCTTCCGGTGTGCCTCGGCCGAGAAGCAGCATCTGGTCCTGGGAGCGCTTCAATTGCTCCGCTGCGAAATCCATGATCAACTGCGTCATGTTGCGGCTGGCTTGAACGAATTCGAAAAGCTCGCTTCGCGCAAAGCGGCTGGCCGAAGCGGCGCCGATCGCGTCCGCCGAAAGGCAATGGCGTTTGCCGCGCGGCAGTTCCAGGAAATCGCCGGGCAACACAAACCGCAAAACGTGATGCCGCCCGTCGGCGAGTTTTTTGTAAACGCGCACGGCACCCTGCGACAAGCCATAAACCTCGTTCGCCGTCTCGCCTTCCCTGACAATGTTCTGGCCGGACCGAAAGCGGACCGACATCGCAAGGCGCTGCAACTTTCGCAGCTCGCGCGAATTGAGGGCATTTTTGCCGAAGAGATCAGGGAAGCTAGCGATAGCCATTACACTTCAATTTCTTGCACCGGCGATGCAAATCATCGAAAAATCAATCGCGACAGAGGGCACGCTCGCGACCGCGATTGAATGCGGTCGCTCGCCGCATTCACTCACAACAGGTAGAACACTTGCCCGCAGCGGCACGCAACGATGGTTTCGCGGCGAGAGGCTGAGCGCTTCTCCTCGGCGAACCCGGACGGGAACTCGTCCACCTTGAACGCAGCGTCCGGCGTGTCAGATCCGTCATTCTCGGACGCGCGCGCTTCGCCGGTGGCACCGCAGCTTGGGCACAGAATAACGAGTTCGAATTGCTTACGCGTAGTCATGCGCGGCCCTGCCTATTGAACGGTCAGGGCGCCGCGCGCCTTCTCGTGAAAGCCTGCTTCACTATCCTCGCAACCGGGTCGGTGCGCTCGCGCATTGCTGGCGTACCAGATACCAACGATCCTCATCCGCGTCATTGCCCAGCCAAATTCCGCATTGCCGTCGCCACGATTCGTAAAGCGATTGAGAGGCGATAGCGGCTTGCTTACGCCCGGGCAAAAAGACTCGCTCTAAACTGGAGACATTCTAAATTCTAGATTCCGCAAATAATGTCCGCGAGCGGACACATCCGCAAAAAGAGTCGCGGCCTGTCGCCTCATCCGAATGGATGGCTACACGCCGCTTCAACTTCGCCGTCGAGCTTCGGCCACGGGCCGCGCCTCACGATGTCGGGAAAGCGACGGCGCCTTATGCCACCAGCTTGAAATCGCCGCGGGCGAGGCGGATCGCGGCGCGCTCGGCTTCGCGGGCATTGCGAAACAGCCGGCCATCCAGCGGATTGAAGCGGTGGGTGGCCGCAAAGAAGCGATAGCCGTCGGGATTGCGCACGACGATGCCTGCCGCCTGCGAAGAGACTTCAATGATGTACGTGTCCGACATTTTTCGACCGCGCCCTTATTCCTCAGTGCGGGCCGACAACGGGGAAGGCAGGCAAAAGTTCCGAACAGGAAGGCGCGCCGGATGGGCGTCGCTCAGGGCGAGCAAGAGGGCGATTCCCGCCGGATCAGAACTCGAAGATATCGTTTCCGCTTCGCGCCAGGACATGCAGTTCCGCCAACGTGCCCCGCACAGCCTTGCATCGGCCGCACTCGATCTTGGTGTCCTCAGGGGCGTTCACGAGGTCCGTCATTTTGATCGACAGGCTGCCGCACTCACAGCAGACGACCTTGAAGCCCGACTGTTCCCTGGTGTTGTGCTGCGCTGACTTCATTCTGCTAACGCCCCCGCCAGCGTCCGACGATAAGGATCGAATTCTAAAATTCGGGCCGTGGCGTCAGGCGGAATCGAACGATCGCGTTAGGGGAATTTAAACCGATCGGGAGCCCCTCGCGGGACGGCGAGGTTCCGACCAAAAGCCCGGGCATGACGTCAAGCCGATATCGGCGGCTCGTCGCGCTGGATCGCCTGCGGATGGCCGTGATCGTCGATCGAGACGTAGGTAAAATTACCGTCGGTCACCAGGATCGCATGCAATTCCTTGCGGCGAAGCACCCAGGCCTCGAGGTGCACGGTGACCGAGGTCCGGCCGATCTTGACCAGATGGGCGTGCACGGAAACGAGATCGCCGACATAGACCGGCTTGCGGAAATTCATGGCTTCGATCGCCACCGTGACGGTGCGCGATCTTGCAACCTTGGAAGCAAAGATGCCGCCGCCGATATCCATCTGACTCAGGAGCCAGCCGCCGAAAATATCGCCGTTGGCGTTGGTATCGGCGGGCATCGCCAGGGTGCGGATACAGAGATCGCCCTGCGGCTCTGTCTCTTTATCCAGCGGGGCGTGAACGGCTTGGGTGTCGGTCATGTCTGTTGCGCCCCGGCTGTCGAATCGAAAACAGCTATTTGAAACTATCCCAGCCGACATCCGGCGTGAACCGGCCGCCGAATTTCGCGGCGAGCGCGCGCAGCGCCCCGACCACATTCTCCGCACCCCGGGTTCGCGCATAGTTCAGCGGCCCGCCGCGGAACGGCGCGTAGCCGGTGCCGAAAATCATGGCGCCGTCGACCGTGTCGGCGTTGTCGACGATGCCTTCGCGCAAGGCCGCGACGCAGACGTTCGACATCGGCAGGATCAGCCGGTCGATCATTTCCGGCGTCGGTTGCGCCGCATTGGGCGCGGCCGGCGCCTTGTCGGCCTTGCCGTCCTTCCAGACGTAGAAGCCCCGGCCCGTCTTGCGGCCGAGCTCGCCTTTTGCCACCTTGTCGCGCAGCCAGGCCGGCGTCGGCGGCAGCAACTCGCCGAATTTCGAGCGCAGCATGTCCCCGACATCGAGGCAGATATCGAGCCCGACCTGGTCGGCGAGTTCGATCGGTCCCATCGGCATGCCGAACTTTTCCGCAGCCGCATCAATGACGCGCTTGTCGATGTTCTCGTCCAGCATCAGCATCGCCTCCAGCATGTAAGGCGTCAGCGCGCGGTTGACGACAAAGCCCGGCGAACTCTTGACCGGCAGCGGCAGCCGGTCGATGGCGCCGACAAAGGCCAGCGCCTGCTTCAGCAATCCGGGATCGCTGCCATCATGGCTGACGACTTCGACCAGTTGCAGCCGCGACACCGGGTTGAAGAAATGCAGCCCGACCAGCCGCTCCGGCTTCTGCAAGGTGGTGCGCAGATCCTGCAGCGGGATGCTTGAGGTATTGGTCGCAAGTATCGCGCCCGGCTTCATTTTCGGCTCGAGACCGGCATAGACCTTCTGCTTTAGCTCGAGCTTTTCCGGCACCGCCTCGATGATCAGGTCGGCGTTGCGAACGCCCTCGCCGTCCATGTCGGGCACCAGCCGGTCCAGCGCGTCGCGCACATCGGTGCGCTTGCGCGTGATCTTGCCGAACAGGTCCGACGCGCGCTTCATGGCGCCAGCGATCGGCTCCGGCTTCATGTCGGCCAGCGTCACCCGCAGGCCCTGACTGGCGCACCACGCCGCGATGTCGCCGCCCATCGCGCCGGCACCGATGACGTGGACCCGGCCGACCTTGTTGCCGCCGCCGGCCAGCTTCTTCATCTGCTCGCGGAGGAAGAACACCCGGATCAGGTTCTGCGCCGTCGGCGTCACCATCAGATTGGCAAACGAGGCCCTTTCGGCCGCCAGCATCGCCGCCTTGTCGCCGCCGTGCTTTTCCCAGAGCTCGATCAGCGCGTAAGGTGCCGGATAATGCTGATGCGGCGCAGCCCTTTCCGCCTCGCGCCGCATGCGGGAGGCGAGGAAGCCGCGCACCGGCGTGAAGTTCAGGAGCGCGTTGAGCAGGCCCGGCCGGGCGCGTTTCAGATGGCCGAACAGCGCGTCTTTCACGGCATTGCGGACATGGCGCTCCTGCGCCACCCCGTCGACCAGCCCGAGCGAGCTTGCCCGCCGCGCGTCGATGGTCCTGCCGGTCAGCATCAAGGTCATCGCCTGGATCGGATTGACCAGCCGCGTGAAACGCGCGGTGCCGCCCAGGCCCGGATGCAGGCCGAGCATCACCTCCGGAAAGCCAAAGCGGGCGCCGTCGATCGCAATCCGCGACTGGCAGGCGAGCGCGACTTCGAGGCCGCCGCCGAGACAGAAACCATGGATCACGGCGACGCTCGGCACTTTCAGATTTTCGAGGCGGTCGATCACCGCATGGGCCCGGCCGATGGCCGTCTCGACGGCGCGGGGGTCGGTGGCGCCGCGGAATTCGTTGACGTCGGCGCCGGCGATGAAGCCGGATTTTTTTGCCGAGCGAATGACCAGACCGGCCGGGCGCTGGCTTTCCAGCGCGGCCAAGACCGTGTCGAGCTCCTCGATGACATCTGATGACAGCGTGTTGGCACTGGCGCCTTCGCGGTCGAACAATAGCCAGGCGATGCCATCGGCGTCGCGGGTGAGCCTGAAGTTGCGATAGGGGCCGCTCTCCTCCGGCTTCGGCCCGAGTTCGAGCAGCCGGTCGCCGAGAACGTTCATGATCCTGGAATCCATGGTCACACCGTCTCGATCAGCATCGCGCCGCCCTGCCCGCCGCCGATGCATTCGGTGGCGATACCGCGTTTGGTGCCCAGCCGCTTCATGGCGTTGACGAGATGCAGCACGATGCGATTGCCGCTGCAGCCGACGGGATGACCGAGGCTGATGGCGCCGCCGTCGACATTGAGCTTGGTGCGGTCGATCTCGCCCGCGACGCCGCCGAGGCCCAGGATCTCGCGGCAGAATGTGTCGTCGTTCCAGGCGGCCAGACATCCCAGCACCTGGGTGGCGAACGCCTCGTTCAACTCCCAGGTTTCTATATCTTGAAGCGACAATTGGTTGCGCTTCAGAAGCTCGGTCGCCGACAGCACCGGACCCAAGCCCATGATCGAGGGATCGAGCGCCGACCACTGGCTGTCGACGATCATGGCCTTGGGCGTCAGGCCGTGCTTCCTGACCGCCTCTTCCGAGGCCAGGATGGTCCAGCACGCGCCGTCGGTGATCTGCGAGGAATTGCCGGCGGTGACCTGCCCCCAGGGCCGCTCGAACACCGGCTTCAGTTTTGCGAGTGTCTCGGGCGTCGAGTCCGGCCGCACGCCGTCGTCATGATCGTAGAACTTGCCGTCGCGGGCGAAGGCGGTTTCGACCTCGCCCTTGAGAAAGCCTTGCGCCTGCGCGTTGGTCAGCCGCTTGTGGCTTTCGGCGGCATAGGCATCCGACTGCGCGCGCGTAATGCCGAAGAGATGGCCGACTACTTCGGCGGTCTGGCCCATGTTGAGATCGGTGATGGGATCGGTGAGCCCGCGCTCCAGCCCGATGATCGGCTTGAAGAAAGCCGGGCGCACTCTTGCCAGCGCAGCCAGCTTGGCCAGAATGCCCTTGGCGCCGGCAAGACCGGCGAACCAGCGCACGCCGGCTTGCGGCCACACCAGCGGGGCGTAGCTCAACGCCTCGGCGCCACCGGCGAGGATCAGGTCCGAGACGCCCTCGCGGATATAGCGGTAGCCGGTGTCGATCGACTGCATGCCGGAGCCGCAATTGATCTGCATCGTGAACGCCACCATGGCCTCGCCCATGCCGAGCCGAAGCGCGGCAACCCGCGCCGGATTCATCTCGTCGGCGATGACGTTGACGCAGCCGAGGATGACCTGATCGAAGGCATCGGACGCGAACGGTTGCCGGGCGAGCAGCGGCCGGCCGCATTGCACGGCGAGATCGACCGGGGTGAAGGGGCCGGGGCCGGAGCGCGCTTTCAGGAACGGCGTCCGGCTGCCGTCGACGATAAAGACCGGTCGCGCCATCAGCTTGCCGCCCTCTGCTCACCAAGCTCCTGAAAGAACTGATGCACGTCGGCGGGCTTCTTGTAAATCGGCGACAGCGCTTCCGGCGCGAAGTCGTCGACCTCGATGACTTTCGCAACCGCTTCATGCGCCGCCGCAAGCTGATCGGCTTCGCCTTGCGTGATGACGCCCTTCTTCACCGCCTCCTTCAAGTCGTGGATATGGGCGGCGCGCAATCGTTTGGCGATGTCTTCGGCGGCGGTGACCAGAAGGAACGCCTTTTCCAGCCGCGCGACGCCGCCGTCGTCATCGACATGCGACAGGTCCGGCGTCAGGCGGTCGCGCGCCGCCGAAGGCTCCAGCACCAGCTGCGCGCATTGATGGATCACGCGGTCGGAAGGCCCGAGCACCCGCGCGCCAAACGGCTGCACCACGAATTTCAGCAGGCCCGCAACAAAGCGGTTGGGCAGATTGGCCAGGATTTCGGCGAAACGGTTTTCGATGGTCTTGAAACCGCTCGCCATGCACCATTCGAGTGCGGCGAAATCGGCCGGCTGCCGTCCCTCGTCCTGCCAGCGCTTCAGCGCGGCGGACAGCAGATACAGTTCGGACAGGATGTCGCCGAACCGCGCCGACAGCATCTCCTTGCGCTTCAAGGCGCCGCCGAGCGTCAAGAGCGCCATGTCGGCGCAGAGCGCGAAGGCCGACGAATAGCGCGAGAGCTGGCGATAAAATCCGGTGGCGTCGCCGGCATCGGGCGCCGGCGCAAAGGCCCCAAAGGTCCAGTTGCGGCCCCAGGCCCGGAACAGCGTGGTGATGCTGTGACCGATATGTTTCCAGAACGCTTTGTCGAAGGCGTCCAGACCTTTAGCGCGGTCTTCCTCGCCCAGCGCGTTCATCTCATCCAACAGATAAGGATGAGCGCGGATCGCGCCCTGCCCGAACACAATCAGATTGCGGGTGAGGATATTGGCGCCCTCCACGGTGATGCCGACCGGCACCGAGCGATAGAGGCTGCCCATGTAGTTCTGCGGGCCGTCGATCACAGCCTTGCCGCCATGGATGTCCATGGCATCGTCGATCGCGATCCGCATCCGCTCGGTCGCCTGCAGCTTCATGATGCCGGAGATGACCGCGGGATGGTGGCCCTGGTTGAGCGCGGCGCAGGTCAGTCGCCGCGCCGCGTCGAGCAGGTAGGCCGTGCCGGCGATCCGTGCCAGCGGCTCCTCGATGCCTTCGAACTTGCCGATCGGCACGTTGAATTGCTCGCGGATCCGCGCATAGGCGCCAGTGGTGCGCGCGGCGAAGGCCGCGCCCGCCGCCGACAATGACGGCAGCGAGATGCCGCGGCCGGCGGCGAGC
>NZ_JADGRI010000083.1 GCF_017881085.1 Bradyrhizobium sp. | reverse complement strand
CATCATCGCGACCGATACCACGAGGCTCATGACATAGACGGTCTGGATCTGCAGACCCAGGAAGCTGACGGACTGGCTTTCGAACACCCGCGGGAACGGTTGCGGATTGACGCCGAAAATCCATTTCAGCGCGGCCTGAAACACCGTCGACAGCCCGATCGTGACCATGATCACCGAAATGACCGGCTCGCCGATCATCGGGCGCAGGATCACGATCTGGATCGCGATGCCGAATACGAACATGAACACCAGCGTCAGCGGCATGCCGACCCAGAACGGCACCTGATATTTGGTCAATAGCGCCCAGCACACCCAGGCGCCGACCAGCAGCAATTCGCCCTGCGCGAAGTTCACCACCTGCGTGGCCTTGTAGATCAGCACGAACGACATCGCGACCACGCCGTAGAGCGTGCCGACCACGAGGCCGTTGACCAGGAGCTGGATCAGGAACTGGGTGTTCATTCCGCGGCCTCCGCGAGCGGCGCGGAGCGCGCGAGGTCGACGACCCGCAGCTTGGTCCGGATGCGCTGGGTGGTGCCGTCCTGGAAGCGGATCACCGTGTCGACGGGTATCTCGCGCTTGCCGCCATAGATGCCGTCGATGATGTCGGCGTATTTCTCGTTGATGACGCTGCGGCGCACTTTCCTTGTGCGGGTGAGTTCGCCGTCGTCGGCGTCGAGTTCCTTGTAGAGCAGGAGGAAGCGGGAGATGCGCTGCGCCGGCGGCAGCGTGGCGTTGACCGCCTCGACCTCCTGCTGCAGCAGCGCGTAGACTTCGGGGCGCGAAGCAAGGTCGGTATAGGTGGTGAACGCGATCCGCTTCTTCTCCGCCCATTTGGAGATGATCGAGAAACGGATGCAGATCATCGCCGCCAGCGCGTCGCGGCCGGCGCCGAGCACCACGGTCTCGGCGATGTAGGGCGAGAATTTCAGCTTGTTCTCGAGATATTGCGGCGAGAAGCGTTCGCCGCGCGCGGTCTCCGCGAGATCCTTGATGCGGTCGATCACCACGAGCTGCTTGTCGTCGTTGAAATAGCCGGCATCGCCGGAGTGCATCCAGCCGTCCTTCATGTCGGCGGCGGAGGCCTCCGGGCTCTTGTAGTAGCCGAGGAACATGTTGGGATGGCGAACCACGATTTCGCCGACGCCGTGGATATCCGGGTTCTCGATGCGGATTTCGATGTCGTCGGCCATCGGCACGCCGGTGGTATCCGGATCGACCTTGCCGAACGGATGCAGCGTGTAGGCCCCCAACAATTCGGTCTGGCCGTACAGCGTGCGCAGCGGCACGCCCATGGCCTGGAAAAATTTGAAAGTATCGGGGCCGAGGGCTGCGCCGCCGGTCGCGGCCGAGCGCAGCCGCGTGAAGCCGAGGCGGTCGCGCAATGCGCGGAACAGCAGCAGGTCCGCGAGCGTCGAATGCTTGCCGTGTGCCAGCGCGGACAAGCCGGTCTTCATGCCGAGCTCGTACAGGCTCTGCTTGAGCGGCGAGGAGTCCATCACACCCGCGCGGACATCGGCGGCGATCGATTCCCAGACCCGCGGTGCGAACAGCACGAAGGTCGGCGCGATCTCGCGGAAATCGTTCATCATGGTGTCGGCCTGCTCGACGAAATTGACCTTCATCCGGCACAGCAGGCCTTTGCCGAGCACATAGACCTGTTCCATGATCCAGGGCAGCGGCAGCACCGAGACGTATTCGTCGTCCGGTCCCTTGGGATCGAAGGCGAGATAGGTCGCGCAGTGCCGCAGCACCCGGCCGGCTGCGAGCATCGCCAGCTTCGGATGCGCCGTGGTGCCGGAGGTGGTGCAGAGGATCGCTGTGTCCTCGCCTTTCGTGGCGGCCACCAGACTGTCGTAGAGCCCGCGCTCGCGGGCGGCGCGGTCGCGCCCCAACGCTGCGAGCTTGTCCGCTTCCATCAGTCTGACATCGTCATATTTTCGCATGCCGCGCGGGTCGGAATAGACGATGTGCTTGAGGTTGGGCACGCGGTCGGCGAGCGTCAACAGCTTGTCGACCTGCTCTTCGTCCTCGGCGAACACCAGCTTGGCCTCGCCATAGTTCAGGAGATAGGCGGCTTCCTCATCCAGCACGTCGCGATACAGACCAAGGCTCATGGCGCCGATGGCATGGGTGGCGATTTCTGCCGAGACCCAGTCCGGCCGGTTGTCGCCGATGATGCCGATGACGTCGCCGCGGCCGAGGCCGAGTTCGACCATGCCGAGCGCGAAGTCGTGCACCCGAGCCTGATAGTCGTTCCACGTAAACACCCGCCAAAGGCCAAAATCCTTTTCGCGCAGAGCGATCTCGCCGCCATGCTCCCTGGCGTTGAGCTGCAACAGTTTCGGGTACGTATCGGCCTGTTCGACCCGGCCCGCGTAGTCCATCATGCCGCGCACTCCGGGGCGGCGGGTCTGTCGTCGGGATCGACCAGCACCTCGTCCTCTTCGCCGAGATAGGCGCGCTTGACGTGGGGATCGGCCAGCACCGCGGCGGGATCGCCTTCGGCGATCTTGCGGCCGAAATCCAGCACCATGACGCGGTGGGAGATGTCCATCACCACGCCCATGTCGTGCTCGATCATCATCACGGTCATGCCGAACTCCTCGTTGAGATCGACGATGTAGCGCGCCATATCCTCCTTTTCCTCGAAGTTCATCCCGGCCATCGGCTCGTCGAGCAGGATCAGCTGCGGCTCCAGCGCCATGGCGCGGGCGAGTTCGACGCGCTTGCGCAGGCCGTAGGGCAGGGTGCCGGCGGTCGCCTTGCGCACCGACTGCAGATCGAGGAAATCGATGATCTCCTCGACCTTGCGGCGATGCGCGAGTTCCTCGCGCCGCGCGCCGGTCAGCCAGTACAGCGATCCCGTGATGAAATTGTTCTTCAAAAGGTGATGCCGCCCGACCATGATGTTGTCGAGCACGCTCATGTGCTGGAACAGCGCCAGATTCTGGAAGGTGCGGCCGATGCCGAGCCGCGGCCGGGCGTTGGGATTGAGCGCGGTGATGTCCTGCCCGCGATAGAACAGCTGGCCTTCGGTCGGCCGGTAGCGGCCGGAAATGCAATTGATGATCGAGGTCTTGCCGGCGCCGTTGGGGCCGATGATCGAGAACAGTTCGCCGTCGTTCACGCCAAAACTGACATCGGTGAGCGCACGTACGCCACCGAAGCGTAGCGAAACCCCGCGCACTTCCAAAGTATGAGCCACTCATTCCTCCGAGATACGGCGCTTGGCGCGCTCTTTATCTGTCACTTGCCGTCACGGTGGCGACCTTATATCGGCCGTCACGGGTAAGCCATTCCACTAACGAGTGCGCGGTAACGCCGCACCCTGTCTTCCGTCCGTCATCCCCGTTCTGCCGGCCTTGAGCCGCATGGCGCGAGATGGCCCTCAATAGGGTAAAGCGGTACGTTGAAATGTCTTGTGCCTGACAATTCGCCGGCAAATTTCGCCAGCCGGCATACCCTGCGCTTCCCCCGGGAGGGCGGCGCGGGCAAAGCGATTGTTGCGGCGCAGCATGGACGATGCGGCTGAGGTTGGGGACGGGCGCTAGAGGGGCCATGATAGCTGCGGACTATTTGAAGCGCGTCGCGGTCTGGTCGCGTGAGCTGAATGAGCGGGAGACCGAGGTCGCGCGCGCCGGCATCGTCGAGAGATCCTACCGCGCCGATGAATTCATCTTCATGCGGGGCGACCACTTCGATTACTGGACCGGGATCGTCACCGGTCTGGCCCGGATGGGCATCGTCTCCCGCGGCGGCAAGGCGACCAGCTTCACCGGCCTGACCGCGGGCGCCTGGTTCGGCGAGGGCACTGTGCTCAAGAACGAAGCCCGGCGCTACGATGTGGTGGCCCTGCGCGACACCCGTCTGGCCATGATGGACCGCGGCACCTTCATGTGGCTGTTCGAGAACAGCGTAGGCTTCAATCGCTTTCTGGTCGGCCAGCTCAACGAACGCCTGGGGCAATTCATCGCCTTGCTCGAATATGGCCGGACGCTGGATGCGACGGCGCGGCTCGCCCGCGGCATTGCATCCTTGTTCAATCCCATTCTCTATCCAGACCTGACGCGCCACCTCGAGATCACACAGGAAGAAATCGGTGCGCTGTCAGGCATTTCGCGACAAAATGCCAACCAGTGCCTGAAGAAACTGGAGAAGGAAGGCTTGCTGAGGCTGGAGTATGGCGGCGTGACCATCATCGACCTCGAGCGCCTGCGCCGCTATGGCGAGTGATCGAAATCTAGACTTCCAGCCATTCCTTGCGCACGGCCTCGTTGTCCCTGAGTTCGGCAGGTGTGCCCTCGAATGCGATGCGGCCGTGGCCCATGACGTAGACGCGGTGCGATATCCGCATCGCGATCGAGAGTTTCTGCTCCACCAGCAGGATGGCGACGCCGCGCCGGGCAATTTCGGCGATGAGGTCGCCGACCTGCTGCACGATCAGGGGGGCGAGCCCCTCGGTGGGTTCGTCGATCATGATCAGTTCGGGATCGCCCATCAGCGTGCGGCAGATCGTCAGCATCTGCTTCTCGCCGCCCGACAGCACGCCGGCCGAGGTGTCGGCGCGGGCGGCGAGGTTGGGAAACATCGCCAGCATGTCCTCCAGCCGCCATTTGCCGGCGCGTCTGGTATCCTTGATGCCAAGCATCAGGTTCTGCCGCACCGTCAGGCCGGGGAAAATGTCGCGATGCTCCGGAACGTAGCCGAGGCCCAAATGCGCGATCCGGTAGCTCGGCAATCCCGCGATGTCGCTGCCCTTGAACTTGATCGAGCCCTGCGGCGGCACCTCGCCCATGATCGCCTTGACGGTGGTGGAGCGTCCGACGCCGTTGCGCCCGAGCAGGCTGACCACCTCGCCGGCGTCGATGTGCATGTCGACACCCTGCAGGATGTGGCTCTTGCCGTAATAGGCGTGCAGGTCGGCGACTTCCAGCATCATGCCGCCTCCTCGCCGAGATAGGCTTCGCGGACTTTTGGGTTGCCGCGAATCTCCTCGGGTGTGCCGGAGGCGATGATCTGGCCGTACACCAGCACCGAAATCCGGTCGGCGAGGCCAAACACCACGCTCATGTCATGTTCCACGATCAGCAGCGTGCGGCCTTCGGTCAGGCGGCGGATCAAGGCGACCGCGCGCTCGGTCTCGGCGCGGCTCATCCCCGCGGTCGGCTCGTCGAGCAGGATGACATCGGCGCCGCCGGCAACCGTGATGCCGATCTCCAGGGCCCGCTGTTCGGCGTAGGTCAGAAGACCCGCCGGAACGTCGCGACGCGCCGTCAGGTTGATATCGGTCAGGATTTGCGCGGTGCGGTCGCGCACGTCAGGCAGATTGTCGATATTCTTCCAGAACGCATAGCGCTGGCCGGTCGACCACAGCACCGCGCAGCGCAGGTTTTCCCACACGCTCATATTGGCAAACACGTTGGTGACCTGGAAGCTGCGCGACAGGCCGCGGCGGTTGATCTGGTAGGGCGGCAGGCCGGAGATGACCTCGCCGCGGAGCAGGACGTTGCCGGAAGTCGGCGCCATGTAGCCGCTGATCAAATTGAAGGTCGTCGATTTGCCGGCGCCGTTGGGGCCGATCAGCGCGTGGCGTTCGCCTTGCGCGACGCTCAGGCTGATATTGCGGATGATGGAGACTTCGCCAAAGCTCTTTTCAAGCCGGCGCAGTTCGATCGCGGCGGTCATGGGGCGATCCCTTTTTCGCGCGCGACGCTGGTGGCGTCGTCCCAGGCATGCCCGACCCAGGTCCAGGTCTTGCGCGCGACCAGATAGCCACCGATCAGGAGAATCGCCGCCATCGCCCATATATACGGACTCGCGGCATCGAAGCTGACGCCGAAGGCCTTGATATGGGAATCGTCACCGGGGTTGACGGTGTAGTGCACGATGGTTTCGAGCGACAGGATCCCCCCGGCGATCATCGCCAGCGTCGGCAACAGGGCGATCGCGTAGCTCGGCAGCATTCTGCTCAGGGTCCCGGCCTTCAGCAGCGGGCGATGCATCATCAGGAGCCCGGTGATACCGCCCGGCGCGAACAACACCACCGCGATGAAGATCAGCCCGAAATAGAGCTGCCACACCTGCGTCAGGTCGCTGAGGCCGAGCGACAGAAACGTCACAAAGATCGCGCCGACGATCGGGCCGATGAAGAAGCCGATGCCGCCGATATAGGTGGCGAACAGTACGGTTCCCGACTGCACCGCGCCGAGATAGGCCGAGTTGGCGATCTCGAAATTGATCGCCGCCAGCGCGCCGGCGATGCCGGCGAAGAATCCGGAAAAGCAGAAGGCGAGATAGCGCACGACATGCGGATTATAGCCGACGAACTGGACGCGCTCGGGATTGTCGCGCACGGCGTTGCACATGCGCCCGAGCGGCGTGCGGGTCAGCGCATACATCGCGATGACGGCGATCAGCGTCCACGCCGCCACCAGATAGTAGATCTGGATTTGCGGGCCGAAATTCCAGCCGAACAGTTTCAGCAATTTGGTCCGGTTGGCGGAGATGCCGGCTTCGCCTCCGAAGAACGTTCTCAGGATCAGCGCGGAAGAGGCGATCAGTTCGGCCACGCCGAGCGAGATCATGGCGAATGCCGTGCCGGAGCGCTGGGTCGAGACCCAGCCGAGCAGGGCGGCGAACGCCAGTCCGGTCAGGCCGCCGATCAGGGGAACGACGGGCAGGGGGATCGGCAGCTTGTTGGCGCTCAGGATGTTGATGGCGTGAATCACCAGGAAGCCGCCGAGGCCGTAATACACCGCATGCCCGAACGACAGCATGCCGGTCTGGCCGAGCAGGATGTTGTAGGACAGCGAGAAGATGATGGAGATGCCGATCAGGCTGAACGTGGTCAGCGAACCGCCCGACCCGAATATTCTAGGCAGCAGCAGGAGCACGATCGCGGCCGCCAGCCACAATCCGTAGAATTTGAACTTTTCGGCGGCGGCCGGCAGCGGCGGGGCTGCGCTTACGGTGATCTCGCTCATGTGTCGCGTGTCCCAAGCAGGCCCATCGGGCGCAGGATCAGGATCAGCACCAGCAGCACATAGGGCATGATCGGCGCAATCTGCGCGACGGTGACGCCCCAGATGTCGGCGAGCCAGGTCGAGGCATAGGCCGGACTGAGCGGACCGAAGGCGCCGGAGAGCGAGCCGTTCATCGAGACCGCGAAGGTCTGCACGAGGCCGATCAGCAGTGAGGCGACGAAGGCTCCGGGCAGCGAGCCCAGCCCGCCGACAACCACAACCACGAACAGGATCGGGCCGAGCAGGCCGGCCATGTTCGACTGCGTCACCAGCGCGGGGCCGGCGATCACGCCGGCGACCGCGGCAAGCGCGGTGCCGACGCCGAACACCAGCATGAAGATCCGCCCGACATTGTGGCCGAGATGGCCGACCATGTGCGGATGCGTCAGCGCGGCCTGGACGATCAGCCCGATCCGCGTCTTCTTCAGCACGATCAACAGCCCGATGAAGATCGCGATCGATACCAGCAGCATGAACATCTTGTAGGCGGGATAGTTGGTGGAGAAGATCGTAAAGGCCGGGAAATCCAGCAGCGCCGGGACGCGGAAATCGACCGGGCTCTTGCCCCAGATGATCTGCACCACCTCCTCGATCACGAACGCCAGACCAAAGGTAAACAGCAGTTCCGCGACGTGGCCGTTCCGGTGCACGCGGCGCAGGCCGTAGCGTTCGACGCCGGCGCCGATCGCGCCCGCCAGCAGCGGCGCGATCAGCAGCGCCGGCCAGAAGCCCAGCCAGCGGCTGATCTGGAAACCGAAGAACGCGCCGAGCATGTAGAAGCTCGCATGCGCGAAGTTGAGCACCCCCAGCATGCTGAAGATGACGGTTAGCCCGCTCGCCATCAGGAACAGCAACATGCCGAACAGGACGCCGTTCAGCGTGGATATCACGATCAGTTCAAGCACGACGCACCGCCGGGATTAAGTGACGCGCCCGTCCCGAAATTTCTTCGGGGCGGGCGACGCATGCGAACGGTCAGGGCCGATCCATCTTGCAGGTGGTCGGAAGTTCGGTCGCGGGGGTATCGATCTTCGCCACCAGTTTCCAGCCCCAGCCGGTCTTTTCCTCGTCGAACGGCTCCTTCTCGGTGCGCTCGCCGAGCGAGGAAATGTAGATCGGCTGGAAGAACTGGTGATCGTCCTTGCGCATGACACCCTTGCCGCCGTCGAACACCTCGAACTCCATGCCTTCGAGTGCCTGGGCGACCTTGACCGGGTCGATCGACTTGGCCTTGTCGGCCGCGGCGGCCAGCATGCGCATCTCGTTGACGGCGCGCGGATAGAACAGGCTGAAGTCGTATTTGGCGCGGATCGCCTTCTCGAATTCCTGCGAGGAGGGGTGATCGAGATTGGGGATGCCTTCGCCGACCTGGAACACCTGATGATTGAGGTTGGCCTGCTTGATCGCCGTCGGGCCGCCGGTGCCGCCGGCGTAATAAGTGTACCAGTTCACCTTCAGCCCGGCGTCGGCAGATGCCTTCAAGAGCAGCGCGAAATCCTGGCCCCAGTTGCCGGTCACCACGGTGTCGGCGCCCGACGCCTTGATCTTGGCGATGTAGGGGGCGAAATCGGTGATCTTCAGGAGCGGATGCAGTTCGTCGCCGACGATCTTGATGTCCGGCCGCTTGGCGGCCAGCATGGCCTTGGCAGTGGTGCGAACGGATTCGCCGAAGGAGTAGTCCTGATTGATCAAATAGACGTTTTTGATCGCGGGCACCGTCTTCATGTAATTCGTCAGCGCCTCCATCTTGATGTCGGAGTTCGCGTCCCAGCGGAAATGCCAGAAGCTGCACTTCGCATTGGTCAGGACCGGATCGACCGCGGCGTAGTTGAAATACAGCACTTCCTTGCCGGGATTGCGCTCGTTGTATTTGGTCACGAAGTCGGACAGCGCGCCGGCCACCGATGAGCCGTTGCCCTGGGTGAGGAAGCGGACGCCGGCGTCGATCGCCTTCTGCGCCTGGATCAGGCTTTCCTGCGGATTGGTCTTGTTGTCGAGCGGTACGATCTCGACCTTCTTGCCCTGGATACCGCCCTTGGCGTTAACCTCTTCGGCAAGAAACTGGAAGGTCTTGAGGCCGACTTCCCCGACGCTGGCGCCGCCGCCCGACAAGGGGTCGATATAGCCGATTTTGAGCGTCTCCTGCGCCATCGCCGCGCCGCCGAACATCGGCAGCGCCATGGCAGCAGCCATCATGAGTTTACGCATGTCATTCCTCCCTGAGTTTGCTTTTCTTAGGTGTTATCGGAGGGTCCGGACGCTGCAATGGCTAGATTTCAGTAATCCCGTGGCCCTGAGAGAGATGATTGTGGGCCATGGTTCCCAAATCCGCAAGCCGCTGCCTTACGGGCTTAAGGGCGCCCCCGGCTCAATTTGCTTGGAGCAATAAGGTCATGATAGGGGTCTAGGCCGCCCGGGCTAAGCCCATGGGGCCATGTGCCACGGGCTGGTCCAGCGCAATGTCTGTGGTTTGTCGGCGTTGAACTGCCTATCGGCAGTCCCGGCGATCTGTTGGAGAGAATATGGCTGCACAGGATTCGAAGCGGCGCGTAGCGCTCCTCACCGGCGTGACCGGGCAGGATGGCGCGTATCTCTCCGAATATCTGCTTGGCCTCGGCTACATCGTCCATGGCGTCAAGCGGCGGTCGTCCTCCTTCAACACCGCGCGTATCGATCATCTTTACACAGATCCGCACGCCGGCGATGTGCCGTTCCTGCTGCACTACGGCGACATGACGGATTCGACCAATCTGATCCGGCTGATGCAGCAGATCCGGCCGACCGAGATCTACAACCTCGCGGCCCAAAGCCATGTCGGCGTCAGTTTCGAAAGCCCGGAATACACGGCGAACGCCGACGCGATCGGCGTGCTCAGGCTGTTGGAAGCGATCCGGATTCTCGGCATGGAGAAGGAGACGCGGTTCTATCAGGCGTCCACCTCGGAACTGTATGGCCTGGTCCAGGAAGTCCCGCAGAAGGAAACCACGCCGTTCTATCCGCGCTCGCCCTATGGCGTCGCCAAGCTCTACGGCTACTGGATCACGGTGAACTACCGCGAGGCCTACGGCATTTTTGCCTCCAACGGCATCCTGTTCAATCATGAAAGCCCGATCCGCGGCGAGACTTTTGTCACGCGCAAGATCACCCGCAGCGTCGCCCGCATCGAGACCGGCCTCGAAGACACGCTCTATCTCGGAAACCTCGAGGCCAAGCGCGACTGGGGCCACGCCCGCGACTATGTCGAGGGCATGTACCGGATCATGCAGGCGGACGAGCCCGGCGATTATGTGCTGGCGACCGGCGAGACCCGCTCGGTGCGCGAATTCGTCGAGCTTGCCTTCGCCGAGGTCGGCCGCGTTATCGAGTGGCGCGGCCACGGTGTCGACGAAGCCGGCGTCGACAAGAAGTCCGGCAAGACGGTCGTCCGCATCGACCCGACCTATTTCCGCCCGACCGAAGTCGATTTGCTGATCGGCGATTCCAGCAAGGCGCGGCAAAAGCTCGGCTGGCAGCCGAAGACGAGTTTTGCGCAGCTCGTCAAGGAGATGGTGGCGGGCGATCTGGCGATCGCGCGGCGTGAGGTGGCCAATGGCAAAGACCCCGTTTGACCTGAAAGGCAAGACGGTCTTCGTCGCCGGGCATCGCGGGATGGTCGGCGGTGCGCTGGTGCGAAGGCTCGCGCGGGAAGGCGTCGAACTGTTGACGGTCGGCCGCCGCGAGGTCGATCTGCGCGATCAGGCCGCGGTGTCCGCCTGGTTCGCGGCGAAGCGCCCGCAGGCCGTGTTTCTGGCGGCGGCGAAGGTCGGCGGCATCGTCGCCAACAACACGCTGCGCGCCGAATTCATCTACGACAATCTGATCATCGCGACCAACGTGATCCACGCCGCTCATCTCAACGGCGCCGAGAAGCTGATGTTTCTCGGCTCGTCCTGCATCTATCCGAAGCTCGCGCCGCAGCCGCTGCGCGAGGATTCGATGCTGACCGGACCGCTGGAGCCGACCAACGAGCCCTATGCGATCGCCAAGATCGCCGGCATCAAGATGGTCGAGGCCTATCGCAGCCAGTATGGCTCCGACTTCATCAATGTGATGCCGACCAATTTGTACGGGCCGGGCGACAATTATCATCCCGAGTATAGCCACGTCGTCGCAGCATTGATCCGACGGTTTCACGAAGCCAAGGTTGGCGGCGTCAAGGACGTGGTGGTCTGGGGCACCGGCACGCCGCGGCGGGAATTTCTCTATGTCGACGACATGGCCGACGCCTGCGTGCACCTGATGAAGACCTATTCCGCCGACGAACTGGTCAATATTGGCACCGGCGAGGATATCACGATCGCCGAATTCGCCCGCGTGGTCGCGAGCACCGTCGGATACAGCGGTACGATCAGCTTCGATCCCTCGCGGCCCGACGGCACGCCGCGCAAACTGCTCGACGTCAGCCGGCTCGCCAAACTCGGCTGGCGCGCCAGTACCTCGCTCGAAGACGGCATGCGGCTGGCGTATCGGGCGTATCTCGACGAGTCGAGGCAGGCGGCGGAGTAATCGCGCGGCCGCGATTCACGAAGACGTCGCGGCGCTGCGCGGAGTTGTCTTGCCGAGCGCCGCCGCCATCGCCGAGATGAGCGGCTTCATGAAATAGGCCTCGTTGGCCGGATAGATATCCGTGCGCAGGCCGTGCGATTTGAGTTCGTCGGAAACCACCGGCCCCACTGACGCGATCAGCGTATGCTTCAGCGCCTCGCGCAGGCGGTCTTCGCAATGGTGCGCCTGCGCCACCTCGATCAGGCGGCGGACCTGGCCGGAACTGGTCAGCGCGATGGCGTCGATGCGGCCCTGCGCCATCTCGTCGATCGCGGTGACGATGTTGGTATCGGCTGCCTGCGCATCGTAGACGTAGGGAGCGACGGTATCGACCTCGGCGCCCTGCGCCGTGATGGCGCCGATCAGCGCGCTGTGATCCTTATCGGGATATAGCTGCAAGCCGACGCGATGTCCTTTGAGATCGACCCGCGCCAGCATCTCGGCGATGCCTTCGGAGGTCGGCTTCTCCGTCGTCACCTGCGGCTCCAGCCCGATCTCGCGTAGCGCCCGGCCGGGTTTTGGGCCTCGGGCGAATTTTCGTGCCTTGCCGACCGCGGCGACGAACTCCCGCTCGACGTCGATACGCCGCGCCACCTTCATCAGGCGGCGCAGGCCTTCGCCGGTCGTCAGCACCAGATCGTCGAACGGTGTGGCGATGAAACGGCGGATCCAGGCCTCGATCGGGGCGGGATCGGGGGCGTCGTGGATGGTGAACATCGGACATTGCAGCACATCCGCGCCCTGCTCGGCGAGCAGGCGGGAAAACTGCGCCTCCTCGCGCGTTTCCAGGATCAGGATGCGGTAGCCGTTCAGTCTGTCAGCCATGCTCCTGCTCTCATCCGGATCGCCTGTTGTTTGTTCATCATGACGCCTCGCCCGGGATTGGCGCAAGGGCACGGCCGGTGATAGAGCAGGGCCGCCAATCGCGGTTCCATCTCGCCCAAATAGCAGCCAAGTCCGTCCATGCCCGATCATCAATATGTGTTGACCCTGTCCTGTCCGGATCGCCCCGGCATTGTTTCGGCCGTTTCGACGTTCCTGGCCCATAATGGGCAGAACATTCTCGACGCCGCGCAGTTCAACGACGTCGAGACCGGTCATTTCTTCATGCGGGTGGTATTCGCCGCCGCCGATCTCGCGGTCAATCTGCAGGCTTTGCAAACCGGCTTTGCGGCGATCGCCGAACGCTTCGGCATGGAGTGGCAGATGCGCGACCGCGCCACCCGCCGCCGGGTGATGCTGCTGGTCTCGAAATCCGATCACTGCCTCGCCGATATCCTGTATCGCTGGCGTACCGGGGAACTCGAGATGATCCCGACCGCGATCGTCTCCAACCACCCGCGCGAGACCTACAGCAATCTCGATCTCGGCGAGATTCCGTTTCACCATCTGCCGGTGACCAAGGAGACCAAGCGCGAGCAGGAGACCGCGATCTGGAATCTGGTCGGTCAGACCAAGACCGACCTCGTGGTGCTCGCGCGCTACATGCAGATCCTGTCAAACGAAATGTCGGCGAAGCTGTCCGGCCGCTGCATCAATATCCATCACTCGTTCCTGCCGGGCTTCAAGGGCGCGCGGCCCTACCATCAGGCGCATGAGCGCGGCGTCAAGCTGATCGGCGCTACCGCGCATTACGTCACCAGCGACCTCGACGAAGGCCCGATCATCGACCAGGACGTCGAGCGCATCAGCCATCGCGACACACCTGACGATCTCGTCCGCAAGGGCCGCGACATCGAACGCCGCGTGCTGGCGCGCGCGATTCGCTATCATCTGGCGGACCGCGTGATCCTCAACGGCCGCAAGACCGTGGTATTCATGGATTGAGGCAAGTGCGTCGGCGCCGTTCAGTGCACCGGGCTCAGTCCCGAGGCCGACGTCTGGCTGGCTTCCTCCTTGGGCGCCGCCGCCGGTTCGAGGCGTTTCTTCTCCCGCTCACGCATGAACTCTTCATATTGGGGTGTGCCGGGCCGCGGCGGCGCGTCCGCCGGCAAACCGCCGAGCCACTGGGGGATAAAATCGCCCATTCCGTCGGCGAGCTTTTCGTTGATCGTTCCGCAACCGCCGAGGCCGCATGCAATCAGCAGCGCTAGCGGCAGGAGGACAGCAAGATGGCGGGATCGGCTGGACATCGGCGGGGCTTGTGCGGCGACTCGGGGCGATCGGAGCCCGGGGCGAGCCTACCTCTTAATTGAGTAAAATTGCGTCCTTCCGACGTTGGAGGTGCTATTATACCTTAATCTGGACTTCTCGACCGGTTCACGCCTCAACCGGCGGGATTCCTGACATTCCCGGACCAAACCGGGACGGCGAAGTCGCGCCCATAGTCGAGATTGACATCGCCGCGCGCTTCAGACGCCATGCCGCGCCGATATAAGACGTCATGCCGTGCCGGCACATGGCTGAGAAATCCGGGCTATGGTACGGCAGGGCCGGGGACTCGGTTCAGACACGAAACCGATCAGGGAGGAGCGTTCATGTTCATTCGCACGAAGATCTTGCGCACTAGGATGTTGTCGCTGGCCGCGGCCGGCGTTGCGATCGCAGGCGTGGCCGCGTGGGCGCCCGCGCAGGCGCAGGAGACTGTGAAGATCGGCCTGATCCTGCCGATGACCGGCGGCCAGGCCTCGACCGGCAAGCAGATCGACAATGCGATCAAGCTGTACATGCAGCAGAAGGGCGACACCGTCGCCGGCAGGAAGATCGAAATCATCCTGAAGGACGACGCGGCCGTTCCCGACAACACCAAGCGCCTCGCGCAGGAACTGATCGTCAACGACAAGGTCAACTTCATCGCCGGCTTCGGCGTGACCCCCGCGGCACTGGCGGCAGCGCCGCTGGCGACGCAGGCGAAGATTCCGGAAATCGTGATGGCGGCGGGCACCTCGATCATTACCGAGAAATCGCCCTATATCGTGCGCACCAGTTTTACGCTGGCGCAGTCCTCCACCATCATCGGCGACTGGGCCGTCAAGAACGGCATCAAGAAGGTCGCGACGCTGACGTCGGACTACGCGCCCGGCAACGACGCGCTGAATTTCTTCAAGGAGCATTTTACCGCCGGCGGCGGCCAGATCGTCGAAGAGGTCAAGGTTCCCCTGGCCAATCCCGACTTCGCGCCGTTCCTGCAGCGCATGAAGGATGCCAAGCCCGACGCCATGTTCGTGTTCGTGCCGGCCGGTCAGGGCGGCAACTTCATGAAGCAATATGCCGAGCGCGGGCTCGACAAGGCCGGGATCAAGGTGATCGGCCCCGGCGACGTGATGGACGACGATCTCCTGAACGGCATGGGCGACGCGGCACTCGGCACCGTCACCGCGCATCTGTATTCGGCGGCCCACCCTTCCGCGATGAACAAGGAGTTCGTCGCGTCCTACAAGAAGGCCTTCGGCTCGCGCCCGGGCTTTATGGCCGTGAGCGGCTATGACGGCATCCACCTGATCTATGCAGCGCTGCAGAAGACCGGCGGCAAGACCGACGGCGATGCGCTGATCGAGGCCATGAAGGGGATGAAGTGGGAAAGCCCGCGCGGCCCGATCTCGATCGATCCGGAGACCCGCGACATCGTGCAGAACATCTACATCCGCAAGGTCGAGAAGGTCGACGGCGAACTCTACAACGTCGAATTCGCCACCTTCGAGGCCGTCAAGGACGCCGGCAAGACCAAGAAGTGACGCCGGCTTCGGCGTCATTCCGGGGCGCTGGCGAAGCCAGCGGACTCCGATGTGCAATTGCACATCGGAGAATCTCGATGGCGTTGCGCAAGATTCCGGGTTCAGCGCTTTCGCGCTGCCCTCAGATGTGCAATTGCACATCGGGGAATGACGAGTTAGATCCATAAATGACCTCGCTGTTCACCAACCTGTTCGACGGCGTCGCCTACGGCATGCTGCTGTTCGTGCTGGCCTGCGGGCTCGCGGTTACGCTCGGGTTGATGAACTTCGTCAATCTCGCCCATGGCGCCTTCGCCATGACCGGCGGCTATGTCTGCGCGGTGCTGGTCAATCAATCCGGCTGGCCGTTCTTTGCAGCCCTGCCGCTGGCCTTCGTGGCGAGCGCGCTGATCGGCGCGGTGCTGGAACGTTCGCTCTACCGTCACCTCTATAACCGCAGCCACCTCGACCAGGTTTTGTTCAGCGTCGGCCTCGTCTTCATGTCGGTGGCGGCGGTCGACTACATCATGGGATCGTCGCGGGTCTTCATCAGGATTCCGCAAGCCCTCGAGGGGCAGATCGATTTCTTCGGCGTCGGCATCGGCCGCTATCGGCTGATGATCATCGTGATCTGCGGCCTGTTGACCGCGGGCCTGCAACTGGTTCTGGCGCGCACGCGGTTCGGCAGCCGCTTGCGGGCGGCGGTGGACGACCCGCGCGCGGCCTCAGGGTTGGGCATCAATGTGCCGCAGGTGTTCGCATTCACCTTCGCATTCGGCTGCGGCCTTGCCGGTTTGGGCGGCGCGTTGAGCGCGGAGATCCTGGGGCTCGATCCGTATTTTCCGCTGAAATTCATGATCTACTTTCTGATCGTGGTGACGGTCGGCGGCTCCTCCAGCATCACCGGACCGTTCCTGGCGTCGCTGCTGCTCGGCATCGGCGACGTCGCCGGCAAATATTACGTGCCGAAAATCGGGCCGTTCGTGATCTACACCATCATGATCGTGATCCTGATCTGGCGCCCGAACGGCCTGTTCGGCCGCACCGCTGCCCGTTGAGCCAGAAGCCATGACCGCGCAAGCCGACGTCGGAGTTCACGCCAGGGCGCACGCACGCTGGCACTATAGCGAGATCGTATTCTGGATCCTGGCGCTCGCTTGCGCCTTCCTGTTTCCGTCCCGCTTTCTGATCATGACGGATATCGTTCGGCTGGCGCTGTTCGCGCTCTCGCTCGACCTGATCCTGGGCTATGCCGGGATCGTCTCGCTCGGCCATGCGGCGTTCTTCGGCGTCGGCGCCTATTCCGCGGGGCTGTTGTCCCTGCACGGGGTCATCAACGAGCCGGTGCTGGCGCTGATCGCGGCCGGCCTGGTGGCGATGGCGCTCGGCTTCGTCACCTCTTTCCTGGTCATCAGGGGCGCCGACCTCACCCGACTGATGGTGACGCTCGGGATCGCATTATTGCTGGAGGCGCTGGCGGAACGCTTTTCCGACATTACCGGCGGCACCGACGGGCTGCAGGGCATCGAGATGCAGCCGATCCTCGGCCTGTTCGCCTTCGACATGTTCGGCAAGGTCGGCTTCTTCTACTGCCTTGCGGTACTGTTCCTGTTGTTCCTGCTGGCGCGGCGGATCGTGCACTCGCCGTTCGGCCTGTCGCTGCGCGCCATCCGCAACAATCCGCTGCGCGCCGCCGCGATCGGCATTCCCGTCAACCGGCGGCTGATCGCGATCTACACCATCGCGGCGTTCTATGCCGGGATCGCCGGCGCGCTGTTCACCCAGAGCACCCAGCTTGCTTCGCTCGACGCATTCTCGTTCGAGCGCTCGGCCGATCTGATGCTGGTGCTGGTGATCGGCGGCACCGGCTATCTCTATGGCGGACTGATCGGCGCCGTGGTGTTCCGGATGCTGCAGGAAGTGTTTTCGACCATCACGCCGCAATACTGGCAGTTCTGGATCGGCCTCGTGCTGGTCGTGATC
>NZ_JADGRI010000082.1 GCF_017881085.1 Bradyrhizobium sp. | reverse complement strand
CATTCGACCAAGGGCAATCCGGCCTATAACGCCTCCAAGACCGGCGCGATGGGGTTGACCCGGACGCTCGGCGAGGCCTGGGCGGAGGACGGCATCCGCGTCAACGGCATCGCCCCTGGGCTGGTAGATACCAAAATGACAAAAGTGACGACGTCGAATCCGAAGCGGCTGGAAGGCGCGATCGAGCGCATTCCGCTGAAGCGTCTGGGTACGCCGGCCGACATGGCGGGCGCCGCGCTGTTTCTGGCTTCGCCGCTTGCCTCCTACATCGTCGGCCAAACGCTGGTGGTCGACGGCGGCCTCATTCTCTGAGCGCCGGAACCGGATCGCATTTCATCGGTTAGCTCGCTGAATTCATTTCAGGGAGTGACCGCGATGGACAAAGATAGAATTGCTGGCTCGGCCAAGGATTTTGCCGGTAAGGTCGAAGGCGCCGTCGGCGATATCGCCGGCGATGCGAAGACTCAGGGCTCGGGCCGCGCCCGCGAGGCCGCAGGCACGGTGCAGAATCTGTACGGTCAGGCCAAGGACGCCGCACGAGACGCCGGGGACGCCGCCGTCGGCTACGCCAAGGACGCCTACGAGAACAGCGGCGAGACCTTCCGCGACGGCTCGCAGGCCGTGGCGAAGAAGGTGCAGGACAATCCGCTCGGTTCGCTCTTGATCGCGGGCGGAATCGGCTTTGCTCTGGCCATGTTGATGACGCGTCAGCCGCGCCGTCCCTCGCCGCGCTGGCGCTATTACGGCTGAGGGCCTCACCCAAAAGAGCCGCGCAAGGTGGCCTTCCGACAACCTCGTCATGCCCGGCCTTGTGCCGGGCATTCACGTCTTTGCCGCACACGATGCAAGAAAGACGTGCAGGAAAACGTGGAAGGCCGGGACAAATCCGGCCATGACGAGCCACGAGATCGCGTCAGGCCAGGCTGCCTCTTACCTTGCGAAAATGCCCGGCACCGCCGCCGACCGTCCGACATTGCCCGGCGGGCGCGGCACATTGGGTCCGCGCGTCGCAGGCGCCGCCGGCTTCTTCGGTGCGTTGCCGAAGCTGAAAAAGTCCCGCAGTGCCGGTGCGCCCGATTGAACCGGAGGCGCCGGCTTCTTCGGCGCCAGCGGTTTGGCGGGTGCGCCCGGTGCCGCGACCGTTCCATCCGGGGCGACTGAGGCCACCGGCGTTTCGCCCTTGGCCTGTTCGCGGCCGACCTCGCGGCGTGGCCAGACGAAATCGTCGGCGCGGCCGGCGGGCGGGGCGAGGGGCTCGCCCTTCACCAGTGTCCGTGCCGCCAGCGCATCGACCGCGGCCGGGCGCGAGCCGGGGCCGCCGAGTAATTGATCGGTGCCGACCGAGGATGCCACCAGCGGCAAGATCGGCCCTGCGAGCGGACGCGGCGCAGGCTGGCCGGGCTGCGCGTTGGCGTCGGGTGTTGCCGGTTCGGTCGGCAGTTCGATCGGCGCCGAACGCGAAGCCAGGAGCCGGTTGATCTCGCGCTCGACATAATGGGCAAGCTTGCGAGCGCCGGGCCTGGTAAAATACACGCCGTCATAGGAACGCAGCTGCCGGATCTGGCCTTCGAAGTCGGGACCTTTCTGCAGGAAGCGGCCGGCCTCGTCGACGAATCCGTCCCAGACATCGACATAGGTGATGCCGGCCTTGCCGGCGACATCGCGGTACAGCGCGTCCAGGAACAGCATGTCAGCCGTCGCCTTGGGACCGCGCACCGCGGGCAGGCCGACCCAGAGCACCGGCACGCCCTTGGTTTTCAGGACGGCGATCATCTCCTCGATCTTCTTGGTGTAGAGCTCGACCCAGCGTTCCTCGCGGAACTGATAGACGCCGTTCGGCGAGCGCGTGCTCTTCTCGGGCGCGATGATCGGCGGCACGTCGTTGTCGGCGGCATCGTCCGGCGACAACTCGGTATCGGCGGTCTTGTCGTCGGGTTTCACGGCGGCATCGGCGCCGTCCGGCTTGGCGCCGGGTTTCGCGTCGCCAGACTTGGCATCCGTCTTGGCATCCGGCTTGGCCTTGGCGTCTTTCTTGTCGCCCTTCTTGTCGGATGATTTGTCCTTGTCGACCGCCGGCTCGCGGATCGCCTGACGGTCGTCGAGCCCGAGCATGACGACAATGGCGTCCGGCTTCTCGGTGGCGAGGATGCCTTTGGCCGCGGCAGCCCAATCGGCCGGCTCGCCCTTGGGCTGGTACTTGATCAGGCCAGACACGGTCTTGTGCCTGCGGATCACGCCCATATCCGGCTGCTCGGCATAGGCGTCCTCGAGTCCGTAGGCGAGCCAGTCCGCCATGGCGTCGCCCAGCACCAGCACGTTGCGCTCCGGCACGGTCTCGCGCTTCTCCGGCGGCGGCGCCTTGGAAAAATTCTCGACCCGCTTCGGCGCCTGCTGCTGCTGGAATGGCGCGAACAGATCGCCGCCGAACCAGCCGCCGTTTCCGCTGCGCGGCTGCTGCTGCGGCCGCGGCGGCTGCCAGCCGCCGAAATTGAAGAACTGCGCGGATGCCGGTCCGGCAAGCCCGACCAGCAGCGCAACCGCAACCGCCAGCGCGATCAACGGGCCGGTTTCGGTGAACACCCGGAAAAAGGACTTTGGCTGTTGCATGCGGCTCGGTCGCAATGAATCGCGGAAGCAGTCGATATAATAGCGGAATCAGGCCGCAAGCGGGCAGATTTCGGAGCCATAAACCGGCCATCGGCCGCCGCCGTCAAGGGCACGGCAAAAATCACGTCCGGAAGGTTACTTTATGGCGTTTTCGAGCGGGTTGACGCCAACGCGTGTGGAAAACGCGTCACGCAAAGAAACAGGCGGGAATCGACGGTTCACCGTCCCCTGAGCCGCTCCAGCACGTCGGAGGAGGCAAATCCGTCGGCGGGGGCCCCGATCGAGGCCTGGAAGCCGCGCAGCGCCTCGCGGGTCTGGCCGCCGAGCTGGCCGTCCGGGGTGCCTTGGTAGAAGCCGCGCTGCGCCAGCAGCTGCTGCAGTTCCAGCCGCTCGGCCCGCGACAATTCGCGCTCCTGCCGCGGCCATGGCTGCACGAACGGCGCGCCGCCGCGCAGACGGTCGGCGAAGTGGCCGATCGCCAGCGCATAGGCCTCCGCCGGGTTGTATTTCATGATCACCCGGAAATTCTGCAGCATCAGGAAACCGGGACCTTCCGCGCCCGCGGGCGCCAGCAGATAGGCCTTCTCGGCGGCGTGCGGGAACGGCTGGTTGCCGGCGCGGGTGACGCCGAGATGTTCCCATTGCGCAATCGTCATCCCCTTGGCCCGGTCCGCCAGCATGTAATTGAAGCCCTTGGGCACCACGACCTCGTAGCCCCACGTCTGGCCGGTCTGCCAGCCGTCTTTCTTCAGGTTGTTGGCGGTCGAGGCGATCAGGTCGGCGGCGTCGTCGACCACGTCGCGGCGGCCGTCGCCGTCGGCATCCACCGCGTAGCGCTTGAACGCGGTCGGCATGAATTGGGTGGGACCGAACGCGCCGGCCCAGGAGCCGCGCATCTGCTCCGGACGCAGATCGCCGTGGTGCAGGATTTCCAGTGCCGAGAGGAATTCGTCCTTGAAATATTTCTGGCGGCGGCCGACGCAGGCGAGCGTCGCGGTGGATTGCACGACGTTGCGGTCGCCCATTTGCGTGGAATAGTTCGACTCGATGCCCCAGATCGCCGCGATCGTATAGCGATCGACGCCGTAGGCCTTTTCCGTCGCGTCGAACTGCGGCTTGTATCTGGCCAGGATCTCGCGGCCTTTGGCGAGGCGGTTATCGTTGACGAGAATGTCGAGGTAATCCCAGATCGACTTGGTGAATTCCGGCTGCGAATCCATCAGGTCCATCAGCCGCAGATCGGGCGTGAGGCCGGCGGTAAGGCGTTCAAAACTCTCGCGCGAGATGTTGCGGCGCGCGGCGTCGGGCCACATCGAGGCGACGCAATTGTCGAAATTCGCCGCGGCATCCCGGATCGCGGCTGCGGTCATCAGCGGGTGGCCGGAGGCGCCGTCCTCCCCGCTCCAGGGCAGTGGCGCGCTGCCCGTGACGGGCGCCGTCTGCGCCTGCGCCGAGGTGCCGGCGCGCTGGCCTGACGGCGGGCTCTGGCTGCCCCTGGAAAGCGAGCCGGTGAAGAGGTTGTCGAGGAAGTCCAGCGGGCCGCCGCCGCTGGACGACTGCGCGTGCGCCTGGCCGAACACCAGCAGGGCGGCGGCCATGACCGCCGCGCCGGTTCGCAGTTTCGCCAAACGTCCCGTCCGTCGTCTCATGTCTCACCCGCGATAGCCGAAAATATCCCGCTTTCAGCAGGCCTCGTGGCGGTTTCCAATAGATTAACAGAGGCGAGATTTTGTTTGGGGGGAAATCTCGCAGGGCTCCGACCGATTGGCCCCCTGGCCCCGGAAGGGGAGGGAACGGACCTGTGCGGGCGGATTTACCCTAAGCGCCAGGGATGCATCGCGCTTCACACATCCGCCTTTGTTCCCGGCTGCAAACCGGCTACCAACATGCCATCAAATGCGCTCTCGCACTCTCAAAAGGCACCTGTCGAACCTCCCATGAAAATCCGCAAAGCCGTCTTTCCCGTCGCCGGCCTCGGCACCCGCGTCCTGCCCGCCACCAAGGCGATGCCGAAGGAAATGCTGACCATCGTCGACAAGCCGCTGATCCAGTACGTGGTCGATGAGGCCAAGGAGGCAGGCATCGAGCATTTCATCTTCGTCACCGGCCGCAACAAGGGCGTGATCGAGGACCATTTCGACCGGATGTACGAGCTCGACGCCACGCTTGCCGCCCGCGGCAAGAAGGCCGAGATGGAGATCCTGGCGCGCGACCAGCCCGACGCCGGTGCCGTGAGTTTCACCCGCCAACAGGCGCCGCTCGGTCTCGGCCATGCGGTATGGTGTGCCCGCGACATCGTCGGCAACGAGCCCTTCGCGGTGGTGCTGCCGGACGAGCTGGTGCTCAACACACCGGGCTGTTTGAAGCAGATGATCGAGGCAGCCAGCAAGTTGGCTGAGAAATCCAACCTGATCGCGGTGGAGGAAGTGCCCGCGCATCTGACGCATCAATACGGCATCTGCGGCGTCGGCAAGCGCCACGGCAACATGTTCGAGGTCGACGGCATGGTGGAGAAGCCGGCCAAGGGCACCGCGCCTTCGAATCTCTCGATCACCGGGCGCTACATCCTGCAGCCGGAGATTTTCAAGATCCTGGAGACCCAGGAACGCGGCGCCGGCGGGGAGATCCAGCTCACCGACGCCATGATCGGCCTGGCGAAGACGCAAAGCTTCTACGGCGTCGAGTTCGAAGGCGAGCGGCACGATTGCGGCTCGAAATCGGGGTTCCTGCGCGCCAATATCGCCTTCGGCATGGCGCGCGCGGATTTGCGCGACGGCCTGCGCGAAGAGATGAAGAAATATCTGGCGAAGTGACGACGTCGTTCCGGGGCGATGCGTAAGCATCGACCTGGGAGATGGGCAATCGCACATCGGAGAATCTCGCGATTCCCCCGTGCGCAATCTCAGGCCGCCAGCAAGAACTGCGGGATGCTGGCCAGCACCGACTGGTTGCGGCCGCCGGCCTTGGCGGCGTAGAGCGCCGTGTCCGCGGCTTTCACCAGGATCGACCAATCGAGATTCGGGACCGGCGTCAGGCTCGCGATCCCGATGCTGACGGTGGCGACCGTCGGGCCCTCGGACCATTGCTGGACCTTGGCCCGGATCGTTTCGGCCACTCCCACCGCTTCGGGGGCCGCAAGCCCCGGCAGCAGCACGGCGAATTCCTCGCCGCCGTAACGCGCGGCGCAATCGCCGGCCCGCCGCACCGAATCCGAAATGCAGATGGCGATTCCGACCAGCATCTCATCGCCCGCCTGATGTCCGAAGGTGTCGTTGTAGGATTTGAAATGATCGGCATCGATCATCAACAGCGAGACAGGCACCTTGTGACGCGTCGCGCGCCGCCATTCGGAGTCCATTTCGGTGTCGAATTTGCGCCGGTTTCGCAAGCCGGTGAGCGCATCGGTGGTCGCAAGCTCCTCGAGCTTGTCCTCGGCGCTGGCGCGGCGGCTGATTTCGCGGGCGAGGAACAGCGTCACGGCAAGCACGAACGCAATCAGCGCCAGCATGATGGCGCCGATCCGGGCCGCCTCGGTGCGCCACAGGCTGAGAATGCTGCTCCATGTCTTGCCGACCAGAACGACCAGCGGCCGGGTGCTGTCGCGCCAGATGAACAGCCGTGGTTCCTGATCCACCGCGCCAAGTCCCGTATACCAGCCGCTGGGTACGGACATGGCGTTCCTCACGGCGGGCAGATTGCCGAGATTCTTGCCGATCAAGTCGAGGTCGAACGGCGTTCGCATGATCAAGGTGCCGTCCTGGCGCAGAACGCTGATGGTGTCGTCGGGGCCAAGCTGCAGGCGGCCGAACAGGTCGTGAAAATAGGAAAAGCGGATCGAGCCCGCGACCACGCCGAGAAAGCGCCCGTCATTGCCGGTGATGCGCCGGCTCAGCACGATGGCATAGGCGCCGCGATGCAGCATCGGACGGCTGATGAACAGCCCGGCGTCGGGCCGGTCGCGATGAAACCGGAAATACTCCTCGTCGGCGCGATTTTCGGCTGCCGGATCCAGCGTCGAGGCGTCGATGGTCAGTTGCCCGTCGGCGTCAAATACCTGGATCGCACCGAAATGTTTCGCGGTCGCGGCATGATCGAACAGGATCAGGTGCCGGATCGGCTTGCTGACGTCCTTGATCCCGGGCGCCACCATATTGCTTGCCACCGCCCGCAGCGACAGATCGAAAAGCTCGATATTGCGGCCGATCTCGGCGTCGATGGTGGATGCAAGGTTCTCCAGCGTCTGGCGCGCCAGCTCTTCCTCGCCGCGGCGCATATCGAGCATCACGCTGGCGCAGATCGCGGAGAAGCCGATCACGGTCGCCACCGACGAGGCGATCAGTAGCTTCGCCGATAGCCGCCATGGTCGATGGGCCACGCTGTTGCGCCGTCCAAATCGCATCCTTTAGCTCCGCCGCCAGTGGATGCGCCTTAATCATTGCCGCGGGCTTAAGTGACGACAACGATGTGTTAATGAGTTAACCGTTGGTTGCCGGGATCGCGCGAATAGCGAGAATGGCTTGCAAACGCATGACGGCTTACCACCGAGGGTACAATTGAACGACTACGACGCGCTGCGCGATTATCTGAAGAAGCAGAAGCTCCCCGAATTCGTGCTGAGCTTCGAAGAGATCGAGGAGATCATCGACGCCGCCTTGCCGCGCGCGGCCCACCGCGCGTCGTGGTGGGAGACGCTGCGCAGCCCGCAGGAAAAGATGCCGCAGCGCGAGGCCTGCCTCGCCGGCGGCTACATCGCGACGAGGCAGGCGGACGGCAAGAGCGTGCGGTTCAAGAGGATGAAGTAGGGCCGCGGTTCCAATAGATCCGTCGTCCCGGCTCGCGCTTCGCTTGGCCGGGACGACAGCGCTTCAACTCGCCGCCTCCAACCGTTCTTCGGTGAGCAGACGCATCGCGGCATCCGCGTCCATCGGCTCGCCGAAGGCAAAGCCTTGCGCGTATTCGCAGCCCAACTGGTAAAGCTCGACCGCATCGGAATCGGTCTCGGCGCCTTCGGCGACCACGTCCATGCCGAGGTCGTGGGCGAGCGCGATGATCGATTTCAGGATCACCGGCCGGGTGCCGCGGCTGGAGGTGCGCACGAAAGACTGGTCGATCTTGATGGTGTCGAAGGGAAAGCGCTGCAGATAGGCCAGCGACGAATGGCCGGTGCCGAAATCGTCCAGCGACAATCCGGTGCCGAGTTCGCGGATCCGTGTCAGCATCTGCGCCGCGTGCTCCGGGTTCTCCATCACAAGCGATTCCGTCAGTTCCAGTTTCAGGGTGCCGCGGGCCACCGAGGATCGTGACAGCACCGTGCGAATATCATGGATCAAATCGTGCCGTAACAATTGACGAGACGAAACGTTGACACTCGCAAAAATCGGTTCGCGCGAGCGCATCGCGCGCTGCCAGATCGCAAGTTGCCTGGCGGTCTGGTCCAGCACGAACATTCCGAGATCGACGATCAAGCCGATCTCCTCGGCAATGGCGATGAATTCCACCGGCGACATCCGCCCGAGCTTGGGATGATCCCAGCGCGCCAGCGCCTCGAAGCCGGCGATCGAACGGTCTTCCAGCCGCACGATCGGCTGGTACAGGATGGTGATTTCCTCCCGCTCGATGGCGCGGCGCAATTCGCTTTCCAGCGTCAGCCGGTCGGTTTTTCGGGCACGCATGGCGGGCTTGTACACATCGATGCGGTCGCCGCCGATCCGCTTGGAATGATACATCGCAAGCTCGGCGTCCTTGATGATCTCGTCGGACAATTGCGTCTGCGGGTCGGAGAGCGCGAGCCCAATCGAGGCGGTGAGGAAAATTTCGCGGTCGTTGAAGGCAATCGGCGCCCGGATGGTCTTGCGGATGGTCTCGGCGAAGGCGGTGATGCGCGCCGGATCCTGTTCCGACATCAGGATCAGGCCGAACTGGTCGCCGGCGAGCCGCGCCAGCGTATCCTGCGGCTTGAGGATGCGGGTCAGCCGCCGCGCCAGCGTCAACAGGATGGAATCGCCGACCGCGATGCCGACGGAATCATTGACCTGCTTGAAGCGGTCGAGATCGATCACCATCAGCGTCGGCCGCAGGTTCGGCATGGTCTTGGCGAAATTCGCCACCGCGCCGAGGCGATCGATGAACAATTTGCGGTTCGGCAGGCCGGTGAGATTGTCGTGCACCGAGTCATGCAACATGCGCTCTTCGGCGTTCTTGGCCTCGGTGACGTCGGTCAGCGTGCCGACCACGCGGGAGACTTCGCCGTCGGAGCCGACCACCGGGCGCGCTTTCAGCGCGAACCACATGAAATGGCCGTCGGGCGTGCGCAGGCGGAAATCCTGAACCAGCCGCCCGCGGCGCTGGTCGAGCACGCTGTCGAGCGCTGCGCGGAACCGGTCCTGATCGAGCGGATGCAGCACCTCGAGCCATTTGGCGGCAGGGCCTTCCAGCGTACCGCGTTTGAGGCCAAGCAGGCTCTCGGTCTCCGGGCTGGTGAACACCTTGTCGGCGGAGACGTCCCAGTCCCAGATCAGGTCGCCCGAACCGGTCAGCGCAAGTGCGCGGCGCTCGACGTCGGAGACCACACCGGTGGAGGCGCCGCCGCCGGCGAAGGCGTGCTGCATCACCGTAAATCCGATCAGCATCACGATCAGCACCAGGCCGCCGAGCAGCGCCGGGCCGACGATGTCGTTGGTGACGCTGCCCGCCACCGTCATGCCGGCCGCGATCACCCAGACCACCAGCAGGAACCAGGTCGGGATCAACAGCACCGCGCGGTCGAAGCCGTGGGTGGAGAGATAGACGATCAGCGCGAAGCCCGCGAACGCGATCAGGACCAGCGACATTCGCGCGATGCCGGAGGCGACCGCGGGATCGAACAGCGCCAGCGCCACCAGCGAGCCGAGGAACGCCAGCCAGCCCACGGTGATATGGGAATAGCGCACGTGCCAGCGGCTGAGGTTGAGATAGGCGAACAGGAACACGAGCAGCGTCGCGGCCAGGATGGCTTCGCCCGCCGCGCGCCAGACCCGCTCGGCGTTGTTCGACATGTCGAGCACCTTGCCCCAGAAGCCGAAGTCGACGCCGATATAGACCAGCACCGCCCAGGCCAGCGCGGCGGCGGCTGGAAACATGATGCTGCCCTTGACCACGAACAGGATGGTCAGCACCAGCGCCAGGAGACCGGAGATGCCGATGACGATGCCCTGGTACAGCGTGAACGAGTTGACTTTGTCCTTGTAGGCTTCGGGTTCCCACAGATAGAGCTGCGGCAATTTATCGGTGCGCAATTCCGCGACAAAGGTGATGACGGCGCCGGGATCGAGCGTGACGCGGAAGATGTCCGCGGTCGGGCTCTCCTGCCGTTCGGGACGGTCGCCGGTCGACGGCGTGATGGTGGCGATGCGCGACAGTCCGAGGTCGGGCCACAACAGCCCCGAGGACACGATGCGGTAATGCGGTGCCACGATCAGACGGTCGAGCTGGTCGTCGGTATTATTGGCGAGCGCGAACACCACCCAGTTTTGTCCGCCCTCGCGGGCGCGCACCTCGATGCGGCGGACGATGCCGTCGGTGCCCGGCGCGGTGGAAACCTGGATGCGGTCGGAGTCGCTATGCTGATGATCGAGGACCGCGGTGAGGTCGATCGCAGGCGCGTCGCTGCGGACGCTGACGGCGTCGAGCGCGCGGGCCGGCTGCGCGGCGGCAAGAATCATGAGGCCCAGCACCAGAGGCGCAAGGCACCTGATCAGTCGCAATGTCAGTTCTCCGCGATCCACGAACGTGTCCGGGCGAAGCGAACGCCCGGCGTGACCGGATAAATGACATGAAAGCGAAGGAAATCAAAGGGTTTCCGGTCGCGTTGGGTTCGCGAGTGTTAAACCGCCAACACAATTTTGCCAATATGTTCGGAGGTCTCCATGCGCCGGTGCGCGTCGGCAGCCTTTTCCAGCGGGAATGTGCTGTCCATCAGGGGTTTTATCCGTCCCTGCCGCAACAACGGCATCACCTTGGCCTCGATGGCCGCGACCATCGCCGCCTTATCCGTATTGCTGCGGGGCCGCAGGGTCGAGCCGGTGTGGGTCAGTCGCTTGACCATCAGCTTGGCGAAATTGACGGTCGCCTTGGGGCCGCCGAGAAACGCGATCTGGACGATGCGACCGTCGACCGCGGCCGCGTCGTAATTGCGCTCGACGTACTCGCCGCCGACCATGTCGAGAATGACGTTGGCGCCCGCGCCGTCGGTTGCGGTCCTCACTGCGGCGACGAAATCCTCGGTCTTGTAGTTGATGGCGCTGAAGGCGCCGAGTTTCAGGCAGGCGTCGGCCTTGTCTTTCGATCCGACCGTGACGATCACCTTGGAGCCGAAGGCTGTTGCCAGCTGGATCGCCATGGTGCCGATGCCGGACGAGCCGCCATGGATCAGCAGCGTCTCACCTTGCTTCAGTCCGCCGCGCTCGAACACATTGTGCCAGACTGTCATCAGGGTTTCCGGAATGGCGCCGGCCTCCTGCATCGATAGAACCGGCGGCACCGCCATCGCCTGGGCGTCCTGCGCGATGCAGTATTGCGCGTAGCCGCCCCCGGCCACCAGCGACATCACCTTGTCGCCGATCTTGTGGCGGCTAGCGCCGGTTCCGACCGCGGCGACCTCGCCGGCTACTTCGAGGCCGGGCAAATCGCTGGCGCCGGGCGGCGGCGGATAGGCGCCGGAGCGCTGCGCGACGTCGGGGCGGTTGACGCCGGCCGCCTGGACCTTGATCAGGATTTCGCCCGGGCCGGGGGCGGGCACCGGGCGGGTCTCGGGCAGGAGCACCTCGGGGCCGCCGGGCTTGCTGATGCCGATAACGGTCATTTGCGCGGGCAGCTTTTCCATGATTTGTCCTTGCGAAAGGCGGAAACGGAAGCGGCATCTGATTAGCCAGCCATGTTGCTGCTGGCAACCGCCTCTCGAACCCTTCAGCACGGAGGAGAAAGCATGGCGATCGAGGACGATGACCGGCCGAGGAAGAAAGTCACCCACGAGATCGGGCAGGACCTGTCGCTACTGTCGGTCGAGGAACTGACCGAGCGCATCGCGCTGATGAATTCGGAGATCGAGCGGCTGCAGGCCGCGATGGCCAAAAAGCGCGCGTCGAAGGATGCCGCGAACAATTTTTTCAAGACGTAAGCGTAAGCGAAGCAGAGTTCTCCCCTCGTCGTCCCTGCTTTCGAAAGCAGGGACGACTCGTTGAGAGCGCATCGGCCAACGGCGCAGTGCGCCGCGGCGGTCGCGTCTGCCTCGGCCAATGGCCGACATGGCAAACGAAACCTGAAAATAATCGTTCGTTTACGATCGATTAAGCTTTCTCGTCTATGACTGGGATTGTCCTCGTTTGGACACTGAGTGGCTCCTGTCCACTCTGTTTGACGCCTCCCTGTTATCAACTTCAAAGCCGCCGGAAACGGCGGCTCTTTTTTTGGGCCGTCTTTCTTTTGGCGTCTTCGTCACCACGCTGGAAACCATAATCAGGCTTGCGGCTGGACTCTCGTCCCCGGGCGCGCAATGATTTGTTCATCATAAGCCCGGCGCGCTTTGAAGCCGGCCAGCGTAATCAGTGGCGTGAGGCGTTAACCATGTCGGACCGTTCGCAAGGCGAAACAGCTCTCGTACAATTCAGTGAGCGGCTTACCAATTCCGCGGCGTTCGGTACCCTGTTCCGGGAAGGCATGGATCTGGTCGAGGAGACCGCGGCCTATCTCGACGGGGCCGGCCGCACCGAAGCCAAGGCGCTCGACCGATCCGTCAGCCTCACCTACGCCACCGAAAGCATGCGGCTGACCACCCGCCTGATGCAGCTGGCCTCGTGGCTGTTGCTGCATCGCGCGGTGAAGGAAGGCGAGATGACGCTGACCCAGGCCAACCGCGAAAAGACCAAGGTCAAGCTCTCTGCCGCCGATCCGGGCCCGGAGGAGATGGTCGAAAAGCTGCCGCAGCAGTTGCAGGACCTGATCGCGCGTTCGATGGCGCTGCAGAGCAAGGTCCGCCGCCTCGACAGCTCCATCCATACGCCGCCGATCGAGCGCAGTGCGATCGGCAACCCGCTGGTGCCGCAGCTCAACCGCCTGAAGGCGGCGTTCGAGCGGTAATTCTGCCTGCGCATCTGAGGTCTGGTGCTAACCCACCGTCCCGCAATGACGGCCTGAAATAAAAAACGCCCCGGCAAACCGGGGCGTTTTTCTTGTCCAGCCGCGCAAGCGGGCTGAAAGCCATCAATCTTTCTTGAGGAAGCCCGAAAATTTCTTCTGGAACCGCGACACGCGGCCGCCGCGATCGAGCAGCTGCTGGGCCCCGCCGATCCAGGCCGGGTGCGACTTGGAGTCGATGTCGAGGTTCAGCTTTTCGCCTGCCTTGCCCCAGGTCGAGCGCGTCTGGTACTCGGTGCCGTCGGTCATCACGACCGTAATCATATGATAATCCGGGTGAATTTCGGCTTTCATGGCTTATCCTCTGGCGCGCCGGCGCCTCTCGATCGATTGTGCGGGGACGGATTTGGGCCGCTCTATAGCGCTTTAGGCCCCCCAAAACAAGCCAGCTAACTGAGGGATCATACGGATTTGCCTCTCGTGGCGGCGGGGCCTATCTGGGAGACGGCAAATAGAATGGTTCAAATCCCATGAGCGCAGTGGAACGGCTTGAAGACGGTCTCGGCGAAACGCCGCCGCGGCGCGATGTGGATCCCTCGGAGGCCTCCGCCATCGAAGCGCAACTGGCCGGGCCTGCGGCCAAACCCCGTGCGCGGCTGCGTCCGCTGGTGGCGCTGGCGCCCTATGTCGGGCGCTATCGCGGTCGCGCCTTTCTCGCC
Organism: Bradyrhizobium sp.; assembly: GCF_017881085.1. Lineage (GTDB taxonomy): Bacteria > Pseudomonadota > Alphaproteobacteria > Rhizobiales > Xanthobacteraceae > Bradyrhizobium. The sequence goes on along the minus strand of NZ_JADGRI010000082.1, from coordinate 3,844 downwards.
TTGATCGCGCTGACGGTCGCCGCGATCACCACGCTGGTGGTGCCGGTCGCGGTGCGGCGGATCATCGATTTCGGCTTCTCTGCCGAAGGCATCGCGCTGATCAACAGCTATTTCAGCGTGATGATCGCGGTGGTCGCGATGCTGGCCGGCGCCAGCGCCTCGCGATATTACCTGGTGATGACCATCGGCGAGCGCATCGTCGCCGATCTCCGGCGCGACGTGTTCGCGCATCTGATGTCGCTGTCGCCGGCATTCTTCGATTCCGCGCGCTCGGGCGAACTGATCTCGCGGCTGACCGCCGACACCACCCAGCTCAAATCCGCGGTCGGCGCCTCCGTCTCGATCGCGCTGCGCAACCTGATGCTGTTCGTCGGCGCCACCGTGATGATGGTGATCACGAGCCCCAGGCTTTCCGGCTTCGTGCTGCTGGCGATCCCGCTGATCGTGATACCGCTGGTGGCGTTCGGGCGCTGGGTGCGGCGGCTGTCGCGCAACGCCCAGGATACGCTGGCGGAGGCGACCGCCTATGCGTCCGAGCTGGTCGGCGCGATCCGCACCGTGCAGGCCTATACCAGCGAGCGGCTGGCAAACGCGCGCTTCGGCGGCGAGGTCGAGCAGGCCTATGAGGCCGCGCGCACCTCGACCCGCGCGCGCTCGGTGCTGACCGCGGTCATCATCTTCATCGTCTTTACCAGCGTGGTGGCGATCCTGTGGATCGGATCGCGCGACGTGCTGACCGGTTCGATCACGCCGGGCCGGCTCGGCCAGTTCGTGCTGTATGCGGCGTTTGCGGCGGCGGGGCTCGGCCAGCTCAGCGAAGTCTGGGGCGAAGTCTCGGCCGCGTCGGGCGCCGCCGAACGGTTGTTCGAGATTCTGAACGTCAAATCGCAGGTCGCAACCGCCGCCTCGCCGCTGCCGATGCCGGTGCCGGCACGCGGCGACGTCAACTTCGAAAACGTCGCCTTCGCCTATCCGACGCGGCCGGATGCGATGGCGATCGACGGCGTTTCGCTTTCGGTGCGTGCCGGGGAGAAGGTCGCGATCGTCGGCCCCTCGGGCGCGGGCAAGAGCACGCTGTTTCATCTGCTGCTGCGGTTCTACGATCCGGCTTCCGGCGTGATCACGTTCGACGGCGTGCCGATCAAGGCGGCCGACCCGAAAGAGGTACGCGCGCGCATCGCGCTGGTGCCGCAGGAATCGGTGGTGTTCGCCGCCAGCGCGCGGGAAAACATCCGCTTCGGCCGGCCCGACGCCACCGACGCCGAGGTCGAGCGCGCCGCCGATCTTGCCCACGCCACCGAATTCATCCGCCGGCTGCCCGGCGGCTTCGAGTCGCCGCTCGGCGAGCGCGGCGTCACGCTGTCCGGCGGCCAGCGCCAGCGCATCGCCATCGCGCGCGCGATCCTGCGCGACGCGCCGCTGTTGCTGCTCGACGAAGCCACCTCGTCGCTCGACGCGGAGAGCGAGACGCTGGTGCAGACGGCGCTGGAAGAATTGATGCGTCACCGCACCACGCTGGTGATCGCGCATCGGCTGGCCACCGTGTTGTCCTGCGACCGCATCATGGTGATGGACCAGGGTCGCATCGTCGAGCAGGGCAACCACGCCTCGCTGGTCGCCGCAAACGGGCTCTATGCACGTCTGGCAAGGCTGCAGTTCGAGGGGGTTTAGAGCTCCGTTCGTCATGCCCGGACTTGATCCGGGCATCCATCTTCTTCGCAAGAACATCTTTCAGAGTGGGATGGATTGCCGGGTCAAGCCCGGCAAGGACGATCATAAATCAATTCGGCTTCCACTCCATCTTCTTGACCGGCCTTCCCGAGGTCGGATTCACGTCCTCGCCGGCATGCATAAACCCGTTGCGCTCGTAAAACCGGATGGCGCGGGCGTTGTCCTGGTTGACCAAGAGCGTGATGCGATCGGGCGATCGGCGCTTTGCTTCGTTGACGAGCGTCGTTGCCAATTCCGAGCCCCAGTGATCCGGCGCGACCACCAGCTGGTCGAGATAGCCTGAGGCATCGATGGTGACGAAGCCGACCGGTGCGCCGTCCTGCTCCGCGACAACGATCGCCGCCTTCGGCACCAGTTCGCTGCGCCAGCGCTCGCGCCACCAGTTGACGCGCGCGGCAAAGTCGATCGTAGGATAGGCTTGCTGCCAGGTCCGCTGCCACAGCGCGATGAGCGCGTCCTCGTCCTCGGCGCGATAGGGACGAAGGTGAAATCTCTCCGTCATCGCGTTGCGATTCTCTTTTGGGGCATGATCCGGTCCGAAAACCGGTGCCCACTTTTCGGGATCATGCCCCTAGCGTTCCGTCAGCTTCAGCTCGATGCGGCGATTGCGCTTGTAGGCGTCTTCGGTCTGAGCCGTATCGAGCGGCTGGAATTCGGCAAAGCCGGCGGCGACCAGCCGTTGCGGCGCCACGCCGAGCGAGACCAGATACTGCACCACCGAGATCGCGCGCGCCGACGACAATTCCCAGTTCGACTTGAACACCGGGCTGTTGATCGGCCGCACGTCGGTATGGCCGTCGACCCGCAGCACCCAGGCGATTTCGCTCGGGATCTGCTTGTCGAGGTCGGTCAGCGCGGTGGCCACATTGTCGAGCTCGGCGCGGCCCTCGGGCAGCAGCACCGCCTGTCCGGTGTCGAAAAACACTTCCGACTGAAACACGAAGCGGTCGCCGACGATCCGGATGTCGGGCCGGTTGCCGAGAATGGCGCGCAGGCGCCCGAAGAATTCCGAACGGTAGCGCGACAGTTCCTGCACCCGTTGCGCCAGCGCGACGTTCAGGCGCGAGCCGAGATCGGCGATCTTGTTCTGTGATTCCTTGTCGCGCTTTTCGGAGGCATTGAGCGCATCTTCGAGCGCCGCAAGCTGACGGCGCAGCGCGCTGATCTGCTGGTTCAGGACCTCGATCTGCGCCAGCGCCCGCGCCGACACGCTTTTTTCGGAATCCAGCGCCTTGTTGAGCTCGTTGGCGCGGCCGGCGGCGTCGTTGCCGGCGCCGGCCAGGCCCTCATAGAGTCCCCTGATGCGGTCGCGCTCGCTCTCCGCCACCGCGAGCCCGGCGCGGAGCTGGGAGACCTGGTCGTCGAGACTGATCTTGCCGAGTTTTTCCAGCGACAACAGATCGTTGAGCTGCGCGATCCTGGCGTTGAGCTGCTCCAGCGCCTTGTCCTTGCCGGTGACCTCCTGCGACAGGAAGAACTGCACCACCAGGAAGACCGAGAGCAGGAACACGATCGAGAGCACCAGCGTCGACAGCGCATCGACGAAGCCCGGCCAGTAGTTGAAACCGGATTCGCTGCGGCGTGCACGGGCAAGGGACATCGGTTTCTCCGCTAGGATAGTACGTCGTCAGCTCTTCTCGGGCTGGCGCGCGAGCCGCTCGAGCAGTTTCTTGATCTCGCGGTTCTGTTCGCCCTGGCCGTCGGCCCATTCGCGGATCATCTGCTGCTCGGTCCGCATATGCGCGACCAGGCCCTGGATGGCCTCGGCGAGATTGGCCATCGCCGCCGTGGTGCCGCGGCTGGCGCCGCCTTCTTCCAATGTGAGCCGCAGCCGCTCGACCACGGCCTGCAATTCGCCGCTGGGAACACCGCCGCCGGTAGTTCCCTCGCCGGTATATCCGCGCACCGTGGAGGCGAGCCAGTCCTCGAGGTCGGTATAGAAGCGGTTCTGCGCCTGGCTCGACTGCAGGTCGAGAAAGCCGAGGATCAGGGAACCGGCGAGGCCGAACAGCGAGGATGAAAACGATATGCCCATGCCGCTGAGCGGCGCGGCGAGGCCTTCCTTCAACGTGTCGAACAGCGCGCCGGCGTCGCCGCCGACCTTCAGCCCGTC
>NZ_JADGRI010000081.1 GCF_017881085.1 Bradyrhizobium sp. | reverse complement strand
CTGGAGCTGCCGCAGCCGCTTTTCAAGTTTGGTTTTTTCTGCGGCTATCCTACTCGGGAGAACGGCATCAATTTCCAAGCGTAGAGCCCAAAGCTCATCGACCGACATCGAATTAAAATCATCGCGCTTCATAACTTTAACTCTGCTGGTTATTCTGTTGCGGTCGCACTATGGCGACAACGTACCTCCGCGCGCCGCCATCGGCATCCACCGAACGAATGAGTGCATAGCGATTTACCGCGATCTAAGTGTTCCCGAAGGCGTTGCAATGACGCTGGGATTTAATTCGGTCGAACTGGCAAAATCGCCCACGCGGATCCCGTCGAGACGGATACTCGATAGCTCAGCGCTCTCAATCGTCAAAGCCGTCGTTCGGCGCCACCGTGGTCGCACGCTGCAGGAATTGCGGCGCGTGGTGGCGCGGCTCGCGCGGGGCGGGACGCTCGGACGGATCGCGGCCGAGCTTGGATTGCAGCTCTACCAGATCGGTGAAGATGTCGGCTTGGCGCCGCAGCTCATCGGCAATCATCGGCGGATGGTTGGAAATCGTCGAGATCACGGTGACCCGCACACCGCGTCGCTGCACCGCCTCGACCAGCGAGCGGAAATCGCCGTCGCCGGAAAATAGCACGATCTGGTCGACATGCTCAGCGAGTTCCATGGCGTCGACCGCGAGCTCGATATCCATGTTGCCCTTAACCTTGCGGCGGCCGCTGGCATCAATGAATTCCTTGGTCGCTTTGGTAACAACGGTGTAGCCATTGTAATCGAGCCAGTCGATCAGGGGGCGGATAGACGAGAATTCCTGATCTTCAATGACCGCAGTATAGTAGAACGCGCGCAACAACGTTCCGCGACTCTGGAATTCCTTCAGCAAGCGTTTGTAGTCGATATCGAAGCCGAGCGTCTTAGCGGTCGCGTAGAGGTTGGCGCCATCGATGAACAACGCAATCTTGTCGGAGGAAGTTGGCATCTAGATACTGACCCTTTGAAATTACCGAGCATCGAAAATGGGAACGAGTGAGGCAGAAATGGTGCAACTGCAGCGTTCACGGCCACTCTTACAAAGCCCTTCGCTCGGTTTCAAGACCGGATCGGATCTACATCTGAATGTTTTAAGTATCAAATAGTTTTTTCCGAATGGCCTAAAAGTGATGGACAAACTCTAGGCTGCTAATACCGGCATAAAGGTGTGAACTGCCCCACAGATTCTTTTGACGTTCTCAGATACCTTTTTAAGAGGAAGCCAATAAAGTCGCGAACAAATGCATCATCAATTTCGACTTTTCGAAGTGTTCTTGAACAAGCGCGGCCGAGTTTGGAAATGGCGTGTATGCTCAGTCGTAGGGGATGTCGTCATGCGCGGTTCAGAAGGCAGCCAACCCGCTGCCCAATACCAGGGTTACAGGGCCCTCTTCTTGCTTCTGCAGTCTGCGGCATATCAGTCGATCCGACTGAGCAACGAGAAAGACCCAGGACATTGGCGGTCGGACGGAAGCCGCTCTCAAGCTGGTCTAGATCACGACAAGTCAGAAAAAATCTAGCTTCGTTGAGGTTTCTCGGATCGATGGGCAGCGTCATAAGGGCCGCTGATCGCCAAGAGCTGACCGTCCAGCCCGGCTTGGCGAGCAGAGGGTCCGATGCCGGCTCCGGGACACTCCCGAGCACTTACGCCGGAGCTTGCCCTTTTGTCTTTTTGGATTCGGCCGAGGCCGGAAAAGTCGGTCTAAGTCTTTATTTGTCTGGTACAGTTGGGTGGGCTCGAACCACCGACCTCCTGTTCCACAGACAGGCGCTCTAACCAACTGAGCTACAACTGCATCCTTGCGGCCCAAAAAAGGGGGGCCGAACGGGGCGGAAACTAGGTGCAACGCCCGTGTTTGGCAAGGCCGACGGCGACACCTATAGCGCCATCCGAACTCATCAAAAAGGTGGCAAAAAACAAGAGGCCCGGGCTGTTCGCCCGGGCCTCTTGCGAGAAGAATGATCGATCAGGCGGCCGGCTTGAACAGTTTCGACGCATTGGCCTTGATCGGCTCGACCGTCTCGGTCGCGACCTTCTGGGACAACTCGGCGAGCTCCTTGGCCTGGGCGGTGATGGCCTCGAACTGCTTCTTGGCGTGGGAGGTCCACAGCTCAATCACCTCGGAAGGCGATTTGAGGCCGAGCAGCTCCTGGGCGAAGTCCAGCGTCGCCGTGCTGTTGGCTTTCATCATTTCCATCAGCTTGGCGGAATATTCGCTGGCGCCCTTGCTGGCGGAGGTGAACACCGCCTCGATGGCACTGTTGTTGCTCTCGGCGACGTCCTTGAACTTGGCGTAGCTATCGCGGGCGTGCGAAACGCCCTTTTCGGCGAACGCGCGCATCTGCTCGGGAACCTCGAACGGGATGACGGAAGAGGAGAAAGGATCGGAATTTGCCATGACATGAATCCTTCGCGATGGGGGTGGGGTGAAGAGATGTGACCCCTTGCGCGCCCGTCAGCCGCCGGGAACGTCGACTTGGATCACGCTGTGGGAGTGCCCCGCGTCGGGCACCGGACACTCCTAACGCTACATAATGTCAATTTTGTGCAATGCAATACGGTGAGACACAATTTAAGGTGCAACGCCGCATGGCTGACCCGGAGGGGATGCAGGGATCCTCTCCTGGTTTTCAGCCCTAAGACCGGTCCCGCCTGGGGAGGACCCGGCCTAAACTTTGGGCTTGGCAGCTTCCATGGCGGCCCGGCTGACGATCTGGCCCATTTCGCTCGCCTGCTCTGCCAGCGAGCGCATCTGTGCCTGCACATATTCGCTGTGCAGCTTCATGATCTCGGTCAGATCCTTGGCGTGCAGTAGGGATTGCGCATAGTCCAGCGAAGCCTGCACGTTCTTTTCGGCATACGATATCGCCTTGGCGCCGATGTCCTTGGCGCCGGCGCGAACCGTCGCCCCCCGCTCCTCGATCGAGCCTGCGGTCGCGTGCGCGGTGGCGACGAATTTCTCGAAGGCCTTGCGGGCCTGATCGAAGCTCGCCTCCGCCATCGATCGCATTTCCTTTGGAATTTCGAAACGGTCATGCCCTTCTTCGCTCATGGTCCCACTCCTGTTGCGCAATCGCGGGGCTATCCACAGCCCGCTTTGTTCGCCCAATTCAAACTATCGACAAGCCGGTGTGACGCGGCGCCTGCCGGTTCCCCATCGTGGACCTTTGATCGCCGTTTGCAACAAGCCCAACGCCGCAGGCACCGATCGGGTCCAGCCGAGTTAAGGTTATCGCGGCTGGGATACAAACCGTGGCCGCCAGGCCGTGGACCTGCCGTCGCCCGCGGGCGATACTGATGGTCCACTCAGGCTGTCATCGTTTGGCCGCCGGTACCTGAAGCCATCATCGGGCAAGCGCCTCGCCAGTCGGATCATGTCGTCGCGATGAACAATACGGAATTCCAGTTGCAAGGCGTCGGCGATCCGCGACTGGCGATCCATGCGACAAGCGCCCTCCCCGCCTGGCTCTGGTCGGTCGACGGCACGCAGATTCTCTGGGCCAATCCGGCAGGCGCGAAACTGTTCGGCGCGGCCAATGGCGCCGCTCTCGCTCAAAGAAGCTTCGGTCCGGCGAACGCCCACCGGCGCCAGGTGGCACGGCTCGCAGGCCGGCTACCGCTGAGCGGCGCGGTCCGGCTGGAGCGGCTGCGCGGCTTCGGCGCAAGCCTCGGCACGCTCGTCACCTGCGGCTGCTCTCGGCTGGAATTTGCCGATGGCAGCCACGGCATCCTGATTGTCGCCGCGCAACGTAACGGTCGCGCGATGCCGCTGGTCGAGCGGCTGCAGCGGCTGGTCGAAGGCGTCGAGCAGCCGATCGCCGCCTTCGCCCGCGACGGCATGTTGGTCGGCGTCAGCGACGCCGCACGTCCGCTGCTTGGCTTCCGCAACCTCTCAGAGGCCGGCCTCGACGAAGCGCTCAGCGACGCGCTCAGGCAGGGCCGCGTCGAAACGCCCGTTGGCGTCGGCCACATGGTGCTGCAGCGCGTCGGCACTGGCGCGGATATCGGCCTGGTTGCGCTGATCGCGCCGGGCGCGACGGCGGCCGCCCATCTCAGACATGCCCCCCCGGAGATGGCAGATTCCTCCGAGCCCGCGGCAGAGCCGCCCGGGCCAATAGTGGTGCAGAACATGCCCGACTATGAACGACCGGCTACTTCAGGCGAAGCACCGAGCGAGTTTGTGCTGGTCGACGAATTCGCGGATGAGCCGCCTGCCGAGACGCTTGAAGCAGCACGCACCGAGCCCGCATCGGGGCCGGTCGCGCCGGCTGCGGAGCTGCCGATGCCCGGCTACGAACAGCCGGCCAATTCCGGCGAGGCCCCGGCCGAGTTCGCGCTGGTCGACGAGTTCGCGAATGAGCCGCCTGCCGAGACGCTTGAAGCAGCACGCACCGAGCCCGCGACGGAGACAATTGCGCCGGCCGCGGAGCTGCCGATACCCGACTACGAACAACCGGGCAATTGCGGCGAAGCCCCGGCCGAATTCGCCTTGATCGAGGAAGTTCCCGAACAGCCGGCGGAGTTCAGTGAGCCTGCCGCCGAGCCCGTCAACGAAACCGCGCCGTCCGAGCCGGATTTGCCGTGGATGTTGCAGCCCGACGTGCCCCATGTGGAAGCATCCGCAACCGTGTCGCCCGAGAGCGAATCCTCCTCCCACGAACCGTCTCCCTACGTCGAAGCCGTTGCCGACGAGCCGTCGCCGCCTTCAGCCAAAGCGCCGTCATGGCTCGACGAGCCCGCGCCCGACAGCCGCCGTCACCCGCTGCGCTTCCTGTGGCAGATCGACGCCGAAGGCCGCTTTTCGCTCGCCTCCGACGAATTCACCCACTTGATCGGCGCGCGCACGGCTGCGGGCTTCGGGAGATTGTGGAGCGAAATCGCCGATGCCTTCGGGCTCGATCCCGACGGCAGCGTCCTCAAGGCGATCGCCAGCCGCGATACCTGGAGCGGCATCACCCTGAAATGGCCGACCGACGGCGGCGGCCGGTTGCCGGTCGAATTGTCGGGCCTGCCGGTCTACGACCAGATGCGGAATTTTGCCGGCTATCGAGGGTTCGGCGTTTGCCGCGATCTCGACGGCCTGACGCGGCTAGCGGCGCTGCGCGGCTTCGAATCGTCCAGTGCCCCGCCGGCGCCACAAGCGCTTTCGGCTGACATCGTGCGGGCCGATCTTGCGAAAGATTCGGCCGCGAATTTGCCTTGGGTTCCCGATAATGGAACTTCCGCTACGGCTGAATGGCCTGCCCCAGACGCCGTCGAGACCTCACCACCAACCGATTTGGAAACACCCGTGGAAACGCCCGTGGAAATACCAAAGAACGTGCTGCCGTTTCGCCCCTTGGGCGAACCGAAAATGGGCGAACCGAAATCGCCGGTCCTGACGTCGGTGGAAAGCAGCGCCTTCAACGAACTCGCGCGGCAATTGTCGGCGCGCCTCGAAAGCGAAACCGATGCCGCCGGTGCTGCACCGGCGACATCCGAAGAGCCCGCGGCCGCGATTGAGCTGCTGGCGGCGACGGAAGCGCCTGATGTCAGCCAGCAGGCCGGCTGGCTGGCGGAGCCCGAACCAGCGCCGCGGGGGCAGGCCCGGCGCGACCGGACGCTGCTCGACCTCTTGCCTGTCGGCATCCTGATCTATCGGCTCGACCGGCTGATCTATGCCAACCCGGCTTTCCTCGATCAGATGGGCTATGCGAACCTTCATGCGCTGGAGAATGCCGGCGGTCTCGACGCGCTCTATGTCGAGCCGGGGGTTTCGAACGCCAGCAGCACGTCCGACACCGGCACGCCGGTGAGAATTTCCGCACCGGACGCCTCAACCGCACACACACCGTCCCTGGCGATCGACGCGCGGCTCTACACCATCAGCTGGGACGACGAACAGGCGCTGGCCTTGATTTTCTCGAGCACCGCGATGGAAAGCGCCGATATTGCCGCAGCGATCTCGGAGGCTCCGGCGCCACAGCCGTCGGCCGCCGGCCACGCCAATGCCGAGGAACTCGGCGCCATCCTCGATACCACCGCGGACGGCATCGTGATGTTCGATGCCGAGGGCAACCTCAATTCGTGCAACCGCAGCGCCGAAGCGCTGTTCGGCTATGACGGCGATGAACTCGTGCAGCGCAATCTCGTCGACCTGTTCGCGCCGGAAAGCCAGCGCGTGGTGGCGGATTATCTCGAAAGCATCAAGGGCGCCGGCGTCGCCAGCCTGCTCGAGCACGGCCGCGACGTGCTCGGCCGCGCGAGCCGCGGCGGCATCATCCCGCTGTCGCTGACTATGGGACGGACCCGCCACGACGGTCGGAATTTTTTCGCGGTGTTCCGCGATCTGTCGCAAACCAGAAAGAGCGAAAGCGAGTTGCAGCAGGCGCGGCGGCTCGCCGATCGCGCGGCCACCGCCAAGGCCGACCTGCTGGCGCGTATCAGCCACGCGGTGCGTGCGCCACTGAACGCCATCATCGGCTTTGCCGAAGTGATGATCGGCGAACGCTTCGGCACGCTCGGCAACGAGCGCTACGTTGAATACATGAAGGACATCCGCGCCTCCGGCGAACGCGTGATCGCCATCATCAACGACCTCACCGATCTCTCGCGGATCGAGACCGGCAAGCTCGATCTCACCTTCGCCAACCAGAACCTCAACGACCTGGTCGAGCAATGCGTCGCGGTGATGCAGCCGCAGGCCAACCGCGAACGCATCATCATCCGCACCTCGCTGGCGCATGCGCTGCCGCCGGTCGTCGCCGATGCCCGCGCGCTGCGCCAGATCACGCTCAATTTGATCGGCAATTCGATCCATCTCGCCAATGCCGGCGGCCAGGTGATCGTCTCCACGGCATTGTCGGATTTCGGCGACGTGGTCCTAAGGGTCCGCGATACCGGCCAGGGGCTCAACGACAACGAGCTCGCCGCCGCGATGGAGCCGTTCCGCACCCAGGCGCCTTCGGACCAGGCCTCCGACGGCTCCGGCGTCAGCCTGTCGCTGACAAAGGCGCTGGTCGAGGCCAACCGCGCGCAATTCCACATCAAGACCGGTGCGCGTTCGGGCACGCTGATCGAGGTGGTGTTTTCGCAGGCGATGGCGAAGAGCTGAGCCTTTTTCGGTTCAGTGGCTTCGTCCTTCGAGGCGCAAGTGCGTGTGCTCTCAGGATGAGATCTTAGATCCCTCGTGGCGAGGAGCGCCCAACGGGTCCGCGCAAAAGCGCGGCCCGATGACAGGCTCCGCCGCATCTCGAACCATGAGGCTATCGCAGGCCAGCCTTGGTGCGGGAATCTGTCGCGCCGGCCCGACGCGATACGGCACAATCTTTGCTCTGTATTAGCGAATTGAATGCAGGCGCCAGCTTGCCGCCCAATTCTTGAGCAATCGGATTGACCTCACATGCGCTGCCTGATCGTCGCGGATCTGCATTATTCGCTGCCGCAATTCGACTGGCTGCTCAGCGCCGCGCCGCAATTCGACCTCGTCATCTTCGCCGGCGACGCGCTCGACGTCGGATCGGCGGTCGATTTCCGCGCCCAGATCGTCGTGGTGAAGAAATATCTCGCGCTGCTGTCGGCGATCACCCCGGTGATTCTCTGCTCGGGAAATCACGACCTCGACGAGCGCAGTCCCGAGGGCGAAAAGATATCGCGATGGATCGGCGACGTCCGCGAACTCGGCGTCGCCTGCGACGGCGACAGCCTGAGCATCGGCGACACCCTGTTTACCGTCTGCCCGTGGTGGGACGGGCCGCTGGTCAGGCAGCGGATCGAAGACCAGCTGCGCGAGGCTGCGGCGGTCCGTCTGAAACGATGGATCTGGGCGCATCACGCGCCGCCGGCGAATTCTCCGACCAGCTGGGGCGGCAAGCGCTTCTTCGGCGACGTCGAACTCGTGCAGTGGATAAAGACCTATCAGCCCTCGATGGTGATCTCGGGTCACGTGCACCAGTCGCCGTTCATCCCCGACGGCTCCTGGTACGATCGGCTCGGCGACACCTGGGTTTTCAACGCCGGCCTGCAGCCCGGCCGGCCGCCGGTCTATATCGTGCTCGATATCGATGCGGGCAAGGCGTTCTGGCTGGCGGCCGGCGACGCCCAATGCATCGACCTCAACGCGCCGCTGCAGCGGCCGGCCGCGCCGGTCGTCGACCCGCCGGAGTGGCTCACATCCTTGGGTCGGATTGCCGATCCGAGCCTGGCGAGACCTTTATCGGCGGCAGGTTGATCATGCTTTGCAGGATCTCGCCGACCATCGCGAGGTGATCGCCGTGACCGGCATATTGATGCATGATGTCGGCAAGATAGGTGGTCGCGACATTGAGCCGTTGCGCCAGCAGCCGGGCGATCAGCAGCGCCACCGCCGGCTGATCGCGCAGGAACGAGGCGGCGTCGCCGAACTCGTAAATCGTTGAATCCGCCGCTGCGCGCACGGTCGCGGTGTGCGGCTTATCGAGCAGGACCGACATTTCTCCGACCACCGCACCGGGTTCGACGATGCTGGCGACCACGGTATCGCCCTTGATGACCTCGAGCCGGCCCTCGATCAGGACATAGAGATGACCGGTGGTGCCGCCCTCGTGGATGATGGTCGATCCCGCGGCGAAATTTCGCTGAACTCCTCCGGAGCAATAATCGAGAACCGTGCGCATTCAAACTCCTCAGTCGCCCGTCCGAGACTAGGCATCAGGATTGCCATCGTCGAACGGATAATACAGCCGGCCTGCCCAAATTGTCAGCATCGACCAGATCGCCGCCAAGCCGCGAGTTCAGGCGACCGCCTTCCCCCTCAGGCGCGGGTCGTGGCCCGCGAGCAATGGCGCATAGGCGACCGCGAAGCCGATGAAGGCTATGGCCCATGCAAAGGCGGCGACGTGCAGCAACGGCTCGCCGTAGGCGGGTTCGACCACCGCGCAGATGCGCGCCAGCGCCGCGACGATGATCGCGGCATAGATCGCCTGCGTGGCCCAGGATGCGTTAAGTTGCTGGCCGGTATGCCCGAGCGTTGCGCGGCTCATCACCGCCAGCGTCATGATGCCGGCCGCCCCCACCATCCAGGCATGAATGCCGGCGCCTGCCGGCACCAGCGCGAAGGCGGCCGCGGCATTCAGAAGGAAGCCAAGCGGCACGAAGAAATAGCCGACATGCAGAACCAGCAGCAGCCGCTCCCGCAAGGTCCGGTCGCCCGCCCAGCGTCCGAGCCGCACCAGATGCAATAGTCCCGCGAATGCGAGCGCAATACCTGTGTATCGGCTCTCCGGGCTGACGACCCATGCCACCAGCGCGAGCGCGCCGAAGGCTACGACGAGGGTGTCAAAACGGCCGAACGGCACCGGCAGGCGGCCGGGGTTTTCGCGCACCAGCCAGTTGCGGGTGAAGCTCGGAACGATGCGGCCGCCGATCAGCGCGATCAGCAGCACGACCACCGCGATCCCGGCGCGGATGGCGATGTCGGCGGCGCCATGGAAATGCGCCTCAATATGGAAGGCGATGTTGCCCGCGAGCAGCAGCAGGACCAGCACCACCACGGCGAGATTGCGCCAGTTGCGGCCGGCGACGATCTCGCGGGCCGCGGCCAGCGCGACCAGTAACAGGAAGCTCGCATCGATCAGCAACGCCGGAAGCCAGCCAATCCCGGCGGAAAACGTCACGCCAAGCCTTCCAGCGATCCAGACCGCCACCAGCACCATCAACGGCGTGCCTCTGATCGGCAGCCGTCCGGTCCAGTTCGGGATCGCCGTGAACAGGAACCCGGTGATCACGGCCGGCAGATAGCCGTAGAGCATCTCGTGCACATGCCAGTCGCGCGGCGCGAAGGCCGAGGTCAGGGTGATCTCGCCATAGAAGGCCGGCAGCCAGACCAGGATGGCAAGGCCCGCATAGATCGAGCCCAACAGGAAGAACGGCCGGAAGCCGTTCGCGAACAGCACCGGACCATCATAGGATTGCCGGGAGGGAACGCTCGTCATGGCTTGTTCCTCGGAGAGTCGGACGGGTTTTTTCCATGATCTAGGGCAATTTCGCGGGGCCATGTTGTGCCAGCGCAAACTTTGGCTTGATCGGGCGGTCCAATCGCAGTCTAGATTCAGTTCAAGTCGCCGCCTTCGGAGGGAACATGGCCACAGTCGACCCTTCGCTGGTCGCTCATCTGCCGCTGTTTGCAGGATTTGGTCCTGAGGAACTGGGCGAGATCCTTCGCGAGGCCCGCTCGCTGCGCTTTGCGAAGAACAGCGCGGTATTCGAGCAGGGCGAGGACGCCCATTCCTTCTTCGTGCTGCTGCACGGCCATGTCCGCGCCAGCAAGACCACGCCTTCTGGCGAGCAGATCGTGGTGCGCTATGTCGCGCCCGGCGAATCCTTCGGCGTCGCCACCGCGATCGGGCTGCAGCGTTACCCCGCCACCGCTACCGCCGTCGATGACAGCGTCGCGCTGGCCTGGCCGTCGGCGGCATGGCCGCGCCTGGTGGCGAAATTTCCGCAACTCGCCACCAACACATTGCAGACCGTCGGCAACCGGCTGCAGGAATCCCACACCCGGGTCGTCGAGATGTCGACGCAGCAGGTCGAACAGCGCATCGCGCACGCGCTGCTGCGGCTCGCCAAGCAATCCGGGCGCAAGGTCGAACACGGCGTCGAGATCGATTTCCCGATCAGCCGGCAGGACGTCGCCCAGATGACCGGCACCACGCTGCACACGGTCAGCCGCACTTTGTCGGGCTGGGAACAGCGCGGCCTGATCGAGAGCGGACGGCAACGCATCGTGCTGCGCGAGCCGCACAAACTGCTGGTGCTGGCCGAGGAGACACCCGGCGAAAGCGGGCCGCCGGTCCGGCCGTAATACCAGCGGCAACGCCGCCTTGCGTCAAGGTCATGCGCAGGCGGCAAGTGCCCTGAAAAACGCTTCGCGGTCGACGCCATGCTCGCGACAGGCATCGTCGACCGTATGGAAGCACGCGATCGGGCAGCCGACGCAGCGCATCCTGAACTCGAGAAACACGCGGATCGTTTCGGGCGAGCGGCGCATCACATCGTCGACAAGATCGTCAAATCGAATGGGCATGCGCGCCTCCGTCCCCATTGAACGGTAGCGCCGATGGCGCGGACCCTGTTTGTCCCGGCGCAAACTTCGGGGGCATTGTCTGCCAGGCGAACGGCAGACGACCGATGGTCTTGCGGAATACTCAGCTGCCCTACACCGCGCGGCTATGCAGGTGCCTGGATCCATCGAGATGCGCGTCGAAGGCCGCCGCGACGCTGCGCACCAGAAAACGGGAATCGTCGGCGAGCGCCAGCGAAGCGCCGTCGACTTCGACGATGCCGTCGCAGATCAGGTCCTGAAGCCGGGGCGACGACAGCAGCATTTGTTCCGGAACCGATCCGTGCCGCGCGCAGATTTCGCCGAGATCGGCGCCGAATTCGCACATGATGCGTTCGATGATTTCGCCGCGCAGCCGGTCGTCGTCCGTCAGGGCGTAGCCCTTGGCGGTCGCCAGCCGGCCGGCGGCGATCGCTTCCGAATAGGCCAGCGTATGAACCTCGTTCTGCACATAGCCCTGCGGCAGATGTCCGATCGCGCTGGCGCCGAAGCCGAGCAGGACGTCGCTGGCATCCGTGGTGTAGCCCTGGAAATTTCGGTGCAGCCGGCCTTGGCGCAGCGCCACCGCCATCTCGTCGTCGGGGCGCGCGAAATGGTCGAGCCCGATCTGCACATATCCGGCTTCGATCAGCGCATTCGATATCGCATTGGACTGGTCGAGCCGTTCGAGGCTGTCGGGAAGCCACGCCTCGTTGATCATGCGCTGATGCTTCTTGAAGGAAGGAACGTGCGCGTAACCGAACACGGAGAAGCGATCGGGGCGAAGTTCGACGCTTCGCCTGACCGTGTCGAGGCAGGAAGCGAGCGTCTGATGCGGCAATCCGTAGATCAGATCGAAGCTGATGCCGGCGATGCCGGCGCGACGCAGGCCGTTGGTCGCGGCGGCGGTCTCTTCGAAACTCTGCACCCGGTTGATGGCGCGCTGCACGACGGGATCGAAGCTTTGCACGCCGAGGCTCGCCCGGTTCACGCCGCCAAGCGCGAGCGCGTCGATCATCGGTGCGTTGAGCGTGCGCGGATCGATCTCGATCGCGATCTCGGCGGACGGCAGAACAAAGAAGGCGTGCCTGATCGATCCGATCAGATCCGTGAAGGCCTCCGGCGCCATGATGGTCGGCGTTCCCCCACCGAAATGGATGTGGTTGACCTTCAGCCGGCGATCGATCTGTCTTGACACCAGGTCGATTTCGCAGCGAAGCGCCGCCTCGTAGACCGCAATGGGCTCGTCGCGATGGGCCACCGAGGTGTGGCAGCCACAATACCAGCACATCGCCCGGCAGAACGGGACGTGCAGATAGAGCGACGCGGTCGCGTGCGCCGGAATGGCCTTCAGCCATTCGGCATAGCCGTCAGCACCGATGGCGGTCGAAAAATGCGGTGCGGTTGGATAGCTCGTATAACGCGGCAGCCGCTCCTGCCCATAGCACGCCGCAAGATCTTGCCTCATCATTTGCCCCGAACGAATCAAACCGGGGCTACGCCGCACCCCAAGTGATCAATCTTCTAGAGCAGACGAAAGCGCGCCGCCTTGCGCTGGCTCAAACAGCCGCATGGAAACCCGGCCGCGCGCGAAAAAATTCGTAAATTGCGGGTAAAGATTTGCGCTCGCGCAAAGTGCGGCGGCCGGTTTCGCGCCATCCTGAGTCATCAAGCGACAAACGGGAGCCGAGACAATGACGCTGTTGGTATTGGACGCCGTCCTGGACGCCGTTCTCTTGGTGTTCGGAATTCGCGGCCATATCCCGCAAAATGACGGGTTCCCGAACGGCCGAAGCAGATCGTCATTCGCCGTCAATACCGGCACGCTGATGCGGGTCTTGGCCGCTGCCGTGGTTTCAATCGGGTTCCTGGTGCTGGCGCTGTGGGCAGCGGTCTGGCTTGCCCTCAAATTGCTCTAGGCCCCGCGGGCGCCACGCAATCCCGGAAATCGAACCAAACGTGCGCCGCAAGCCGGCGGCATGCGTTCGGCTGTCTGAAGGCCGCCGTCGTCACCACCGCCATGAGATGAGCTACGTAATGTTACTTAGGTCCCGCAAAGCGCCGGAACGTTGTTGCAGCACAAACAGTCTGGACGCGGACGGCGCGAGAGTGCCGCCAGTCGATAAGAGCATCCAGATAAAGGAACGATCCGATGCTGACCCGCAGAGCCGCCATGTTCAGCGCCGCCGCCGCAGTCCTCATGCTGGCGAACCCCGCTACCGCCGACGACCTCAATCTGCCGCGGCAGCGCGTCGATCTGGTCGCGCCGCCCTTCGTGCATGCGCACGAACAGGCCACGAAAGAGACCCCCAAGATCATGGAGTTCACGCTCAGGATCGAGGAAAAGAAGGTCGTGATCGACGAACAGGGCACCACCTTCCAGGCCATGACCTTCAACGGCTCGATGCCGGGCCCGCTGATGGTGGTGCATGAAGGCGATTACGTCGAGGTGACGCTGATCAACCCCGACACCAATACACTGCCGCACAATATCGATTTTCATTCGGCGACAGGCGCGCTCGGCGGCGGCGCGCTGACGCTGGTCAACCCCGGCGAGCAGGTGGTGCTGCGCTGGAAGGCGACCCGCACCGGCACCTTCGTCTATCACTGCGCCCCGGGCGGCCCGATGATCCCGTGGCACGTCGTCTCCGGCATGAACGGCGCCGTCATGGTGCTGCCACGCGACGGGCTCAATGACGGCAAGGGACATCCGCTGCACTACGACAAGATCGTCTACATCGGCGAACAGGATATGTACGTTCCGAAGGACGAGAAGGGCAAATTCAAGTCCTACGATTCCCCCGCCAAGGCCTACACCGACACCATCGAAGTGATGCGCAAGCTGACGCCCACCCATGTCGTGTTCAACGGCAAGGTCGGCGCGCTGACCGGCAAGAACGCCCTGACCGCCAATGTCGGAGAGACCGTGCTGGTCGTGCACGCGCAGGCCAATCGCGACAGCCGTCCGCATCTGATCGGCGGCCATGGCGACTACGTCTGGGAGACCGGCAAGTTTTCCAATCCGCCGGAAACCGGCCTCGAGACCTGGTTCATCCGTGGCGGTTCGGCAGGCGCCGCGCTCTACACGTTCCAGCAGCCCGGTATCTACGCCTATGTCACGCACAACCTGATCGAGGCCGCGATACTCGGCGCCACCGCCCACTTCAAGGTCGAAGGCAAATGGAACGACGACCTGATGACCCAGGTTAAGGCGCCGGCGAAAATCCCGCCTGCCAGGATCAACTGAACAACTAAAGAATGCCAGGGTGCCGGCGCGAGCCGGCACCCTCTTCCTTCCAACCGAGCCGGGACGGCCGTGCTGATCGCCTTCAAACTCAAGCTCGCCCTGGCCTGCGCCGCCGGTCTTGCCGGCCCGCTGGCGATCGCGCCGCTGCTTTCCGAGGGCGGATCGCCCGACAGGGCGATGCGCGATCAGCAGTCGATGGTGGAATTGCACCCCGGCGCGGTGTCCTATCGCATCGCCGGCGACTTCACCCGCGCCGGCAAGCAGGCTAATGCGCCTCTCGTCTCCGTCCGCTTCGAGCGGTCGCTTTCGATCATGCAGCATCAGGTCGGCGCTGCCGAGTATCAACGATGCGTCGACGAGGCCGCCTGCCCCGCGCTCGATGGCAATGTCACGGTCGCGATCGACCGTCCGGCCGTGCAGGTCAGCTGGCACGACGCCGATGCCTATGCGGCGTGGCTGTCACGCAAGACCGGCGAGCATTACCGGCTGCCCACCGACGCGGAATGGGCTTTCGCCGCCGGCAGCAAATTTGGGGATGACGCTTTGCCGGTCGATGCCAACGATCCCTCGAAACGCTGGATCGCCCGCTACGAGAGTGAATCCGACCGCGACGCCGATGACAGCGAAGCCCATGCCTTCGGCAGCTTCGGCGCCAACGAGAACGGCCTGCTCGACATATCCGGCAATGTCTGGGAGTGGACCAGCACCTGTTTCGTGCGCACCGCGCTCGATGACGCCGGCGCGACGATTTCGAAGAGTTCGAATTGCGGCGTTCGCGTCGCCGAGGGCCGCCACCGTACCTATATCACCGATTTCATCCGCGACGCCCGCTCCGGCGGCTGCGCGGCGGGCGTGCCCCCGAACAATCTCGGCTTTCGCCTGGTGCGCGAGCCGAATTCCTGGATCAGCAGCCTTGCATCCGGCCTCGGCAAGGCACGCGTGATCGCGCGGTCTTAGCGAGCCGAATTCACTTCGCCGCGGATGGTTCCGGCAGGAAATCGCCGATCGCCTCCAGAAACATGTCCGGCGCCTGCAACTGCGGGACATGGGCGCAGCCGGCGATGACCTTCAGCCGCGCGTTCGGCAAGAGAGCGGCCAGTTCGCGCGACATCGGCGGCGGTGTCGCCTCGTCATGCTCGCCAACCAGCACCAGCACCGGCACGCCGACCTTGCCAAGCTCCGGCCGCAGATCGAGCCCGGCCAGCGCCAGGCAGGCTGCCTGAATCACTTCGGGATCGCTGCGCAGGAACGCCTCGCGGCGATCGCGCATCAGTTCGGGATGTTTTTCCTGGAATTCCGGGGCGAACAGCCGGCGCATCGCAACATCGGTGATCGCGCCTAGTCCCTTGGCTTTCGACCCCGCCGCCATGTTGCGGAAGGCTTGCCGCCCTTCTTCCGAAAACGCCGCGCCGCAATCGGCGAGGATGAGCCGGCTTGCGATGCCGGGATGGCGAATGGCCATCTGCAGCGCGACAAAGCCGCCATAGCCGTTGCCGAGCACGATGGTCTCGCTGCCGCCGGCGGCATCCGTCACCGCTTCCGCCATGCGGTCGGCGACCTCGACGAGACCGCCGGCGACGGCCTTGGAAGCGCCGAAGCCGGGCAATTCGGGAACGATCACCCGGAACGAGCGCGACAGCGTGGGGACGACGGCGTCGAAACTGGCGCGATCCGACAGCAGCGAATGAAACAGGAAAAGCGCCGGCGCTGCCTTTTGACCGGACTCCGCCGCGTTGACTGTTCCTCCGGCGAAAAGTCGATCCATGCCTGTCTCTCTGGTTCTGTTGCAAAGCGCCCGCTTTGGCAGCGGGCTCGGATGGGCACTCTTGATAGATCAAAATTCAGACTTTTCAAGCCTTTGTCACTTGACCTGATATTTCACGACTGCGACATTGGAACCTTGTTCCGAGGAATATCCGATGCTTTTGCGCGATAATGTCTATGAAAGCCTGCGGACTGATATTCTGACCTGCCGCCTCGCGCCGGGCGATGATATGCGCGAGCAGGAGCTCGCCGAACGCTACGCCGTGAGCCGCCAGCCGGTGCGCGAGGCCTTGCTGCGGCTGGAGCGCGAACATCTCGTCACCGTGCAGCCGCGCCAGGGCTATCGCGTCAATCCGATCTCGCTTGCCGACGCCCGCGACCTGCTCCGGTTTCGCTTCGCGCTGGAGCCGGCCTGTGTGGCGGAAGCGATCGAACATGCCGGCGACGATGTGTTGAAGGCGCTCGATGAATTCAGGCGCTTCGCCGGCGATCATGAAGACTTCATCGCCTATAACCGCGCCTTTCATTCCGCGCTGGCGCATGCCTCCGGCAACCGCCGCATGGCCGCGGCATTATGCGATCTGATCGGCCAGGCCGACCGGCTGGTGCGCGTCAGCGTCGCCAATGTGAAAGGCCACGATCCGGCGCGGCTGGTCGCCGAACACGTCGCTTTGATCGA
Organism: Bradyrhizobium sp.; assembly: GCF_017881085.1. GTDB lineage: Bacteria > Pseudomonadota > Alphaproteobacteria > Rhizobiales > Xanthobacteraceae > Bradyrhizobium. Next base: position 564 of record NZ_JADGRI010000081.1, on the reverse strand, counting down.
GGCGATGCAGCGGCGCGAGGCGCGAGCGGCCTCCCGCATCATCAAGACCCATATCGGCCAGACCGAAAAGCGCGTGTTGCCCGCGCTCAAGCGCAACGCCGTGATCGTCGAAGCGTAATCCGCTTCCGATCATGATCGAAGGGAGTGAACGATGAATGTTTCCGCCAAACTAACCACCGCCGAGATCGAGATCCACGGCAATTTCGTCGACGGCCGCGAGATCGAGGCAGGCCACGGCGAAATGCTCGACGTCCGCAATCCCGCCACCGGCGACGTGATCGCGAAGATTCCGAATTCGACCAAAGACGACGTCGATCGCGCCATGAAAAGCGCGCGCGCCGCGTTCGAAGGAAAAGCCTGGGGCGGCATGGACATTCGCTCGCGAGCCCGGCTGGTCAACCGGCTGGCGGATGCGTTCGAGGCCAACCTGGACCAGCTGTACCGGCTGGAGACGCTGAACAACGGCCGGCCGCTCAACGAGACCCGCGCACAGCTGTCGCGGCTGCCGGACTTCTTTCGCTATTTTGCCGGGCTCGCGCTGGCGCGGCGCGATTCCGTGATTCC
>NZ_JADGRI010000322.1 GCF_017881085.1 Bradyrhizobium sp. | reverse complement strand
GCCGCCAGCGTCAACGCCGTGAACCTGGAAAACCGACTTGGCGATGTCTAAACCGATTGTCGCTATCGTCTGCATGGCTCGCTCCTCTGAATCGTGGGATCCTTAACAGCGCCCACATCCATGGCACCCATGTGCCGGTGGAGGAGCCGTCCACAGCATCAGGAACGGACATACTGCCTGGGGGAGATCGCCGCCAGCCAATCCGACCGATCCATCGGCCGTGGCCTACCCGTAGATTGCCAAGGCGTGAATTGCAGCGCAAGCTGAGGAATGCTCAAGGCACCGCAAATCCGTTTCTGCAGGGCCTCAGACGGGGTTCGCATCGCCTACGCCACGACGGGCAAAGGTCCGGCGATGATAGAGGTTGCAACCTGGCTTAATCATCTCGAATTCGATTGGCAAAGTCCCGTCTGGCGTCCGCGGCTTGTCGAGATGGCGAAGAACTACACCATGGCACGATACGACGGCCGAGGTTGCGGCCTGTCAGACCGGGCCGTTCAGGACCTGTCATTCGATGCCAATCTTCGTGATCTCGAGGCGGTGGCTGATGCGGTAGGATTCAAGCGCTTCATTCTCCTCGGCTGCTGCCAGGGCAGCGGCCTGGCCATTGCCTATGCGGCGCGCCATCCTGAACGCGTCAGCAATCTAGTCCTGTATGGCGCGTTTGCCCGCGGCAGATTGAAGCGCAACCCATCTGCACGGGACCTCGAAGAAGCCAACATGATGCTTAAGCTTGTCGAGCTTGGCTGGGGACGCGAAAATCCGGCATTTCGTCAGGTCTACACCACGATGTTCATCCCCGAAAGCACGCCGGAGCAATTCCGCTGGTTCACCGACCTCCAGCGCATGTCGACCTCCCCAGAGAACGCACTGGGACTGATCCGTGGATTTGATGCCATGGACGTCACCGACCTGTTGCCAAAGGTCAGCTGCCCTACGCTGGTATTGCACGCCCGGAATGACGCCCGCGTACCGTTCGGGGAAGGCCGCATGGTGGCCAGCTCGATCGCCGGCGCGGAATTCGTTCCGTTGGAGAGCCGCAATCACATCCTGTTGGAGCATCAGCCGGCTTGGAAGCAGTTCCTGGCCGAGATCGCCCGCTTTGTGCACGGTCAAGGCCGGGCCGACGCTTTCGAGGAGACGGCGTTTGCCGAACTCACGCAACGCGAGCGTGAGGTCCTCGAACTGATCGCTCGCGGCCTCGACAATACAGCGATCGCAGACCAACTATCGGTAAGCCCAAAAACCGTTCGCAATCACATCAATGGCATCTTCGATAAGCTGAACATCCCCAACCGGGCCCAAGCCATCGTTCGCGCGCGCGAGGCTGGCATGGGAACGCGAACGGGCTAGGCGCCCGATCTGGGTCTCGTGGCCCAGCATTTCAGAACATTCCAACACGTTGGGATGAGGCCTGGGCCGAGGGTCTCATGACGGCTTGGGCCATCCCAAACACATTTCTCCCCCGACGACCAATCATTTTTGCCAAGCACCCGGCGGTATTTCAACGCCCAAGGAGACAACGATGAATGACACCATTGTATCGTCCTACGTCACCGGCTCCGCGCAAATGCAAGGCGACCTGTGGAGTGCTCGAGCGCGCGATTATGCCGAATTGCAGGAAAGCCACTTCCTTCCGTTGTACGAGAGCGTGCAGCGCCGGCCGGAACTTACGAAATCGCGGTCGAGCCTCGATGTCGGTTGCGGTCCTGGCCTTGCCGCGCAGGTATTTTCACAGACAATTGCCAACGTCGCCGGCATCGACGCATCGGCCGCGTTCATCGACATAGCGCGTCAGCGCCTGCCTGGGCGCAATTTGCGTGTCGGCGAAATGGAAACGCTGCCGCACGCGGATGGAAGTTTCGATGTCGTGACTGGCTTCAACGCGTTTCAATATGCCGCGTCGCCTGTCAACGCTCTGCGCGAGGCACGCCGCGTAACGCAGCCGGATGGCATTGTGGTGATCGCAACCTGGGGCTTGCCGGAGGACTGTGAGGCAGCCGGGCATCTCAAAGCCCTCGGTGCGTTGATGCCACCGCCGCCGCCCGGAGCTCCTGGCCCTTTCGCATTGTCCGACGAATCCAAATTGAAAGCGCTGGTATCCGAGGCCGGACTTACGCCGATAGCAGTGGTCGACGTTGAATGTCCCTGGATCTATCCGAACCTGGACATTGCGCTTCGTGCAATGCTGTCTGCCGGCCCTGCTGAACGAGCCATCCGAAATTCCGGCATGGACCGCGCACGTGAGGCGGTAGCGAACTCGATTACGCCCTACCTGAAGCCTTCAGGTCAGTACCATCTGAGCAACAAGTTCCGCTACCTCATCGCCCGCGCGTGATCGGACCGATGGTTTTTCGCTACGGAATTGGCCGGTACGACCTTGGACGCGTTGATCGATGCTCAATATCCGTAACGGGTCATTCGCGTCGTTTTGACCGGCTACCAACGATTTCCGGTCTACCCCGATCAGCGTACATTCCCAAGGTCAGTCGGCATGTCTCAAACGTGCCAGCTCGGAACTCGTTCACGCGCACCGGAGGCGAGCTACCAGGGAATATTGTCCTTCATCCCGCCGATGCCGTCAGGTCGATTCAAAAAGCCATTTCGATTGCCCAAAACAGTTCGCGCTACCGCGAGGTCAATGCAGGTTGAAAAGGTTTCTCACCAGCCGTCCAGAAATGATATCCGCGAACGATAGCCTGGCTGACGGTACGATTGTCGTCGAGCCGCCGCGCGTGGCGGCAAGCGTGTTCGACTGGGCAGGTTCGTAGGAAGCAACTTTGGCCTCACGCCGTTTGATTGCCTTCGGCCGCTTCCTGGCTGAGTCGACCACCACCGGTGATGGGTTCACAGAAGCGTACGATTGCAGGGGCGAGGCATTGCCTGATCCCGAGCGTTCGAACAGTGCCGGTGGCGGTACTATCGTGGGCTGATTGGTGTCAATGACCACCCGTTCGGGCGACTGCTGAATCGAAGCTATCCGAATAACCGGCCTGTCGATCGCGTCATGCACTGACTCCGGCAGAGGTTCGGGAAGCAGCCAATTTGCCCCGAACAGCAGTGCCAGAAGCGATGTGCCAACCCAGACCATGTATCGCGCGATTGGCATAGGAATGTCTCGCCATAAATAATGACGAGAGCAAACGCCGCAAATTACTGAAAGATCGTTATGGAACGTGGTTACTGCTCGAATTCAAGTTGGTAGTCTTAAAGTTGCCACTCGGAGCCTTGATCTGATCTATTGTGATAATGCGTCAGGCGGCCGACGTTCCTAATCGAACGTCACTCCGATCCGCCTGTCCTTGCGCCAGACGATGCGGCACGGCGCTTGAACTGCTCGGTCGGAATAATCAGCGTGAACCGGTCCGCGATGAAGAGCGGCGTTACCACTTCCAGGGCCGCACCTGTCGCCGAGAGGTTGCGGACGGTGCAGTCGATGCTGCCCCCGCCGAACGCGATCGACCCGGCCTTCAGAATCCTGCGTCGTGGTGCGCGTCGGTGGTCGTCTGCCATCACGCTTCACAGCTTGACCCAACGCCGCGTTTCCGTCTCGCATCGCGGACAGCGGTAGAGAACTTCGCTCAGAGTATCCTCTCCCGAACGCTTTGCCGAAAGGCGAGGCATTTCCACCAGACAGTTCGGGCACGTCACAATCCCGACCGGCCGGCCGATTGGATCATTGCCATTGTGACGAGGTTGGACACGTTCTGCCAGTGGCATAGCGTTACTCCACGATTGTGAAAACAAGGCGGAAGTGAGCCATTGGTTCCAGTTCGTTTGGGGAGATTTGCTCGCTGGACCTGATGTTGGGAACCTACGCAGTGGACCTTTGTTTCCATACTATGCGGCGCCGAAGACGCTGCTTTTCGAAAGATGGGAACCAAGGAGAGACACATGTTGACGAGACAGCTCATTATCGCAAGTTGCGCTGCAATGGTCCTGAGCATTGCCACAGCCAACGCGGGCCCTTGCAACACCGGCGGTAAAGACGCCGGTTCCGGCCCGACGCCGGGCTCCACGGGACAAACGATCACCACGGGATCAGCGGACAAGCGTGAGCACCCGCCGACCGAAACGATGAATCGGGTGGCAGGAGACAAAGCCACTTCGTCGCAGGATGCTCAACGGCAACAGCAGGGCGAACCCACCGCTGCGCAGCAAGCCCAGGGCGCTCAACCCTCGGCGAAGATGAGCGACCAGGGGTGCTGATGCTTCAATTGCGGATGAAATTCGTTGAATGATCTACATACCTGACGCCGCTCCGGGCGTTTATGATGCGCCCGGGCGGCGCCTGACATCGCGGCGTCGCACTAACTGCAGCGGACCGAAACAGCCGCCTACCTTTACTGATTGCTACGGGGCTGCGACCACGCGCCTACCTCTGCGGCCCGGAAAGCGAGATGTCGCGTTCGGCGCGGAAGACGTTGCTGTAGAGGTTGGCGATCCACTGGCGGCCGCTCGAGGTCTTGTTGAGATAGCGGATTTCGGTCTGGATATGCGGCGCCACGCTGTCCCAATAGAATTGCGGATAGCGGTTGACGATGTCGGCGGGTGAATCATAGCCGAGCTGCCGGTTGATGCCGACCTCCTCGAATTCCTGGTAGAGCGCGTTGGCTTTCCTGAGGTAGTTGGGATCTCCAAGCTGGCCGATGAAATCGGCCGCCCGGACGATCGAGGCCTCCGGACCGAATTCCTGGCCCGGCTCGGGAGGAAACCGGGTGCCTTCGATGGCATCGGCAATGCGCTGCTTGTCGAGCGGAAGAATGCTATCGATCCGTTGCATCACGTAAAGTTTCGACCGGTCGACGTGGTGATTCATCAGGCCGGCGTCCGACGAACCGCGCGGCAGCGTTATCTTGGTGCCCTTCGAATCGATCACATAGCCGTCGGCGTCGTCGTCCGTGAACAGGCCGCGGACATAGCCGATGTCGTGGGCAAGACAGGCAATGATGACATGCGCATAGTCGTCCGCGTTGAGATGGGTATGCAACGCGCGGCCGCGAAGGATATCTACTCCCGCCAGCGTGACCAGCAGCGTGTGCTCGACATTGTGGTAGAGCGCGTCGCTGTTTCCGATGCATTCGAGCACGAGGCGGGCGGCGTTCGGCACGATCTCCACCAGCGGCGTCTGCGAAGAGCCGAACCGGCGGCGCATGAAGGAGCCGAGAAACTCTTCCAGGGCATCCGTCGCCAGCTCAGGTAACGTCATCATCGATGCTGCTCCGCTTCCGTCATCTTGTCGCGCCGACTTCCGACCTCACTTCCGAGCGAGCCGGCCGCCAGCATAGCGCATCTCGGCTTCGCTGACCAAATGCCGAATGCAACGCCCGGGAAAAATACGGATTCATATTGCAGTGCGACTGCACCGCATCAGTCCTGGCCAATGTCGTCTGGCGACAAGAGCTGCTGTCACCGAGTCCGTTTTTGACCCTATGCGACATCGGCCGGTGCTATTAGCCGTTTTCAACGGTGGGTTTGCGGTTAGACTGCTTGTCTGGCATCGGGAGGGGGTCATGCGGCGGCGGGAAGTCTTGGCACCATTTGGCGACCTGCCAGTGCAGCAGTCGACGAAGGTCGAGCTTTTGCCCAACCTCGAGACCGCGAGGGCTCTCGGCCTCACCATACCGCCTGCACTGGTCGCGCGAGCCGACGCGGTAATGGAATAGCGCGCGCAGGAACCATTAAAGCGCGGTGACCCAAGCGTCTCCTCACGAAATTTGCATCGCCGGGAAAGCGACAAGCCGCACACTGCGAAACAGGCCGACTGGTTTGCCCGTCGGGTTGTTTTGCAAGATGCGTGTCCAGCCCTTTTTTCAAAAATTTTTCCCCTTTTCGTTTCATGCAAATCAGCTTCCTAGTCCCCGCCGTCCACCCCACTCGAGGGGCGTATCGCGATCGTCACGAACGCG
>NZ_JADGRI010000080.1 GCF_017881085.1 Bradyrhizobium sp. | reverse complement strand
CGTCGTGACCTCGGCAAGGATCGATGAAGCGGGATCGTTCGAGGATCTGACCTCGCTGCTCGAGCAGGATTCCGATGTCGACCTGATCCTGCTCGATCTTACGATGCCGGGGATCTCGGGCTTTTCCGGCCTGATCTATCTGCGGGCGCAGTATCCGGCGATCCCCGTGGTGATCGTATCGGCCAGCGACGATGTGGGCACGATCCGCCGGTCGCTGGATTTCGGCGCGTCGGGGTTCATTCCCAAACGATTCGGGGTCGATACGCTGCGCGACGCGATCGTGAAGGTCATGGATGGCGACGTTTGGGTACCGCCGGATACCGATCTTACCTCCGCGGCCGATCCGGACATGACGCGCTTGCGCGACCGGCTGGTGACGCTGACCCCGCAGCAGGTGAGGGTGCTGATGATGCTGTCGGAAGGGCTGCTCAACAAGCAGATCGCCTACGAGCTCGGCGTCTCGGAAGCGACCATCAAGGCGCACGTATCGGCGATCCTGCAAAAGCTCGGGGTCGAAAGCCGCACCCAGGCGGTAATCGCAGCGGCGAAGATTGCCGGCGGCCAGTGGCGCCAGGGCACGCCGTCGCCGCAGTAAGTCAAATCGCGAAATCCCGATTCCGGTCTATTCCGCGGCCACCATCTGCTGGGTGCGCCACTGACCGAGCAGGGCCCGGAGGGAGGCCGGCTTCACCGGCTTGTTGAGCACCGCGATGTTCTCGTCGCGGGCCGCGGCCCGCACATGCGGACTGCGATCGGCGGTGATCAGGATCGCCGGAATGTTCTCGCCGAAGCGGCGGCGAATGTCCCGGATTGCGGCGACGCCGTTGCCGCGGTCGAGATGGTAGTCGACCAAAAGACCGGTCACCGGCCGGCCGGCGGCCTCGATCGCCTCGACGGCGGCGTCGGGATCGGTCACCGCGATGACCTCTGCGTTCCAGGCCTTGAGCAGCGTTTGCATGCCGTCCAGGATCGCCGCGTCGTTCTCGATGCAGACGATCAGGGAGCCGCTCATCGGCGTCCGCGAGAGCGGGGTCGCGGTGGTGACGGCCGCGGTGTAGTTGATCGCCTTCGCGGTTGGCACCATCACCGAAAAGACCGAGCCGCCGCTGCCGGTGGCGTCGAGCGCGATGCCGTGGTTGAGGACGCGCGCGAGGCGTTCGACGATCGACAGTCCGAGGCCAAGGCCGCGCGCGATCCGAGCGCCCTGCTCCAGCCGGTGGAACTCCTTGAAGATCTCGCCGCGCTTGAGGACGGGAATGCCGACGCCGGTGTCGTAGACGCCGATCCGCAAGCTTTGGCCGTGACGCCGGCAACCGACCAGCACGCGGCCGTGCGGGGTATATTTGATGGCGTTGGAAATCAGGTTCTGCAGCAGACGCCGCAGCATCAGGCGATCGGATTCCACCGGCAGCGAGCAGGGCACGAAGGTCAGCTTCAGCCCCTTGGCGCGCGCGATCGGCGCGAATTCGATTTCCAGCGAGCGCATCAGGTCGCTCATCTTGAAGCTCGTGATCGACGGCGTCATGGCGCCGGCATCGAGCCGCGAGATATCCAGGAGCGCGCCGAGGATTTCCTCGATCGCCTCCAGCGAATCGTCGATGTTTTCGACCAGCCGGGAATCCTCGCCGCCGGCCTGGCGCTCGACCAGGCTCGTGACATAGAGCCGTGCCGCGTTCAGCGGCTGCAGGATGTCGTGGCTGGCGGCGGCCAAAAAGCGCGTCTTGGAGATGTTGGCGTCCTCGGCGGTGCTCTTGGCCAGCGCCAGTTCCGAATTCAGCCGCGTGAGTTCCTCGGTGCGGTCGCGCACCCGCTTTTCGAGGGTGGCGTTGGCGCGCTCCAGCGCTTCGGCCGCCTCGAAGGAGGGAGTGACGTCGGAAAAGGTGATGACCAGTCCGCCGCCCGGCATCCGGTTGGAGCGCACCTCGATCACCATGTGGCGATCGAGCAGGCGCTCCAGATAGGGCTCGCCCTCGGTGGTATAGGCGGCAAGCCGCATTTCCAGCAACGAACGGCTATCGCTTTCGCCGAAACCCGGCGGGCTGATCGCTCCCATGAATTCGAGGATTTCCCGCAAGGGAATCCCGATCTGGACGAGGTGCAGCGGTAATCCCAAAATTTCGCCGAACTGCCGGTTCGAACAGATCAGTTGCAGATCCGCGTCGAACACGGCGATGCCCTGCCGCACGTGGTTCAGCGCGGTCTGCAGGATCTCGCGATTGAAATGCAGCGCGGCGTGGGAATCGTCGAGCAGCTTCAGCGCCGCCTTGGCGGAGACGGTGCGCTTGCGCAGCAACAGCGACATCACGAGGCGCGAGGACGCCGCGCCGATCGAGGAGGCGATCAGATGTTCGGCATGCTGCAGCAGTTCGAAATCGGCCGGTGCGGCCGGATCGAGTCTCGCATTGTGAGTGACCGCGAAGGCTTCGAACGAATGCCGGGCGCGATCGGGGCCCAGATACTGCGCCACCGTGCTCTGGATGTCCTGCACCGTCACCGTGGTGCGCCAGCGCCGGAATGTCGGCGTCGTCGGCGCCAGCGCATCCGGCACGAACAGGTCCGCCTGCAATCGTTCGATCGAGGACGGCTGGCGCGCAAGCGACAGCACCACATAGGTCAGGACGTTGAGCGAAAGCGACCACAGCACGCCGTGCAGAAGCGGCGGCAGATCGGCGCCGAACAGGGCCTGCGGACGCAGTGCCTCGATGCCGAACGGACCGTGCTGCAGGATCAGCATGCCCGCGGTATTGCCGTCCAGGAAGCTCGGAAGAAACAGCGTGTAGATCCACACCGCGCCGCCGACCAGCATGCCGCCGATGGCGCCGCGTGCGGTCGCGCGCCGCCAGAACAGGCCGCCGAAAAACGCCGGCGCGAGTTGCGCGATGGCCGCAAAGGACAACAGCCCGATCGCCGCGAGCTGGGTGTTGCCGAGCGCGCGGTAATAACAATACGCCATCGCCATGATGCCGAAAATCGCGAAGCGGCGCACCTTGAGCAGGAAGTCGCCGAAATCGTTCCGGCGCGCGGCCGATTGCGGGCCGCGCTGCAGCACCAGCGGCACGATGATATCGTTCGAGACCATGACCGAAAGCGCGACGCATTCCACGATCACCATCGCGGTGGCGGCCGACAGGCCTCCGACGAAGACGCCGACGCTGAGCAGGGGCGCATCTCCCTCCATCGGCAATGCCAGCACATACATGTCGCTGTCGACCGCGCCGAACGGGAAGATGATCAGCCCCGCGAGCGCGATCGGAATCACGAACAGATTGATGGCGATCAGATAGAACGGAAACAGCCAGCGGGCCCGGCCGACTTCGGCATCGGTGGAATTCTCGACCACGCTGACGTGAAACTGGCGCGGCAGCAGCATGATCGCGCAGAACGACAACAGCACCATGGTGAGGAAGTTGCCGATCGAGGGCGTGTAGTCGATGGCGCGCACCGCTTCTGGTGTCTTCATCGCGCGTTCGATCAGTTCATGCGGACTGAACATCCAGAACGTGACGAAGGCGCCGGCGGCGATAAAGGCCACCAGCTTGATGATGGATTCCGTGGCGACCGCCAGCATCAGGCCGTGCTGGTGTTCGGTGGCGTCGCTCTGGCGGGTGCCGAACAGCACCGCGAAGGCCGCCATCGCCAGCGTGACCATCAGCGCGATGTCGCCGATGATCGGAATTTGGGAGAACGCCTGGTCCTCGCTCAGGATGGTTTGGAGCGAAGAGGCCACCGCCTTGAGCTGGAGCGCAATATAGGGAACCGAACCGATGATCGCGATCAGCGCGACGGTGGCGGCAACGGCCTGGCTCTTGCCGTATCGAGCGGCGATGAAATCGGCGATCGAGGTGATGTTCTGCGATTTCGCCAGCCGGATTACCCGGCGCAACAGCGGCGTGCACAGCCCCACCATCAGGATCGGGCCGACATAGATCGCGAGAAAATCGACGCTGGTGCGGGTGGCGAATCCCACCGAGCCGAAGAACGTCCAGGAGGTGCAATAGATCGCCAGCGACAGCGGATAGATCAGCGCGCTGGCTCGGCCGCGCTGCGTCGGCGACAGGCGGTCGCCATAGCTCGCCACCAGAAACAGGAACCCGATGTAGCCGAAGGCAGCTGCGATCACGCCCCAGTCGTGCAGCATCGCTGCTTGCTCCCTGTCGAGGCCCTAAGCCCCAACTTCAATTACTTGCGCGCATTCTAGGCGCAAAACCGGTATCCGCTTTTGCGGAATACGCGCCTCAAACTACCGCTTTGCGCCACCGCAGGCGACAGCGAAATGCCCCTGAAATTCAGGAATTTAGATCGTCGTTAAGTCCAGCGGGGCGCCATGAATACGCCCAAGGCAACGATAAGCCAGGCGGCCAGCCCGCCGAGCAGGGCGATGCGGTAATCGACCCGATCGACCGCGAGATAGCAGACCGTCACGAGGCCGCCGGCAATGCCTTTCCAGACAATGTCCATTCGCTCGCTATTCGGCCGCCAGCGATTTTCTCCGCAGCGGCAGGCCGAGACGTTCCCAGACCTGCAGCAGCGCTTCGGCGAGCTGATCGATCAGCACGTCGTCGTGATAGGGCGAGGGCGTGATGCGCAGCCGCTCCGTGCCCTTGGCCACCGTCGGATAGTTGATCGGCTGGATGTAGATATTGTGCTCTTCAAGCAGGATGTCGCAGGCCCGCTTGCAGGCCTCCGGGTCGCCGACGAACAGCGGCACGATATGGGTGTCGCTCGACATCACCGGCAGGCCGGCGGCGGTCAGGATCGCCTTGACGCGGGCGGCGCGGTCCTGATGGCGCTCGCGCTCCCAGGACGAAGTCTTCAGATGCCGGATCGCGGCGGTGGCTGCGGAACAGATCGCCGGCGGCAGCGCGGTGGTGAAGATGAAGCCGGGGGCGTAGGAACGCACCGCGTCGATGATGTCGCTACTTGCGGCGATATAGCCGCCGAGGCAGCCGAACGCCTTGGCGAGCGTGCCTTCCAGGATATCGATCCGGTGCATGACGCCATCGCGTTCGGCGATGCCGCCGCCGCGCGAACCGTACATGCCGACCGCGTGAACCTCGTCGACATAGGTCATCGCGCCGTAGCGCTCGGCGAGATCGCAGATCCTGGTCAGGGGCGCGACGTCGCCGTCCATCGAATAGAGGCTCTCGCAGACGATCAGCTTCGGCCGGCCGGGGCCCGCGGCGCGCAGCAGCTCTTCGAGATGCGCCGTGTCGTTGTGGCGGAATACCTGGCGCTCGCAGCCGGACTGGCGGATGCCTTCAATCATCGAATTGTGGTTGAGCTCGTCCGACAGGATCAGGCAATTCGGGATCAGCTTCGCGATGGTCGCAATGCCGGTCTGGTTCGAGACGTAGCCGGAGGTGAACAAGAGCGCCGCTTCCTTGCCGTGCAGATCGGCCAGTTCGGCTTCCAGCTGCACCAGCGGGTGATGGGTGCCGGCGATGTTGCGGGTGCCGCCGGCGCCGGTGCCGACGCGGGTGGCGGTTTCCACCATGGCGCCGACCACTTTCGGGTGTTGTCCCATGCCGAGATAGTCGTTGGAGCACCAGATCACGACATTGCGCGCGCCGTTCGGCGAGTGCCACATCGCGTGCGGAAACCGGCCGGCGATGCGCTCGAGATCGGCGAAAACCCGGTAGCGCCGCTCGTCATGCAGGCGGTTGAGGGCGGCACTGAAGAACTGGCTGTAATCCATCGCAAAACTGCCTGTCAGGGAAGCTGGGGCCGGGACGGCCAAGCCTTGTTGAGCAAAGTCTTGTTAAGAGATCTCTTTTTAGAGCGTTTCCAGGTTTGATGTCGAGCCGAATCGGCCCTCCGCCATCCCCCATGTGAGGGGGGACCGGGTTGCTTCGTACGCGGAACGAAACTTGATCCTGATCAATACGCCGTGACCGCCGGCGCGGCGCGTGCATTTTGAAAACGCGCAGAGGCCGACGGGGTTGACGTGGTCCTGGAGCGGAGCGGGCCGGCGTGGTTCGGTTGTCAGGTCGTCCTGAAGTGGAGCACGCCGTCGATTTCCTCCGCCATCAGGCGTCCTTCGACCAGCATGTAATTGACGTGCGCGATCAATTCGCCGGCGGCAAAGCCCATTTGATGCACGTCGAGCACGTGCTTGTGGAACACGACAGGCACCAGTTCCTTCGACGTTTTCGGCGTTTCCCGGCAAGCCTCGGCAATGAGCCGGCAGCGATCCTCGTGATGATCGGCCAATTGCTTGATGCGGGTCTTCAGGCCGTAGAACGGCACGCCGTGGCCGGGCAGCACGATGACGTCATAGGGCAGCGTCGTGGTCAGGCTCGCCAACGAGGCCAGATATTCGCCGAGCGAGTTCTGGTCGGGTTCCACCGCCCAGACGCTGACATTGGGCGAGATCTTGCTCAGCACCTGGTCGGCGGACAGGAACAGCTTGTCGGCGGCGCAGTACAGCATCACCTGGTCCAGCGCATGGCCGCCGCCGGTGATCACCTTGAAGCGCCGCGTGCCGATGGAAATCTCGTCGCCATGCGAGATGCGCCGGTAGGAAGGCGGCAGGATCGAAACCCGCTTCAGGTAATCCTGGCCGCGGCCGAGCAATTTGTCGGTCAGGTTCTCGTCCATGCCGTGACGGCGGAAGAACAGTCGCTGCGCCATCTTCCGCTCTTCGGTGCCGCGGTTCTGATGATAGACCGACTGCAGATATTCTACCTGCGACATATAAAGCGGGCAGTTGAAACGCTCGACGATCCACCCGGCGAGACCGACGTGGTCGGGATGCGAATGCGTCACGATCAGCCGCGTGACTTCGACATGCTTGAGCGGACCCTCGAACAATGCGATCCAGGCCGCGATCGATTCCTCATTGCCGAAGCCGGAATCCACCATCGCCCAGCCGTCGCCGTCGGCGAGCAGATAGATGTTCACGTGGTTGAGGCGGAACGGCAGCTTGAGCCGGACCCACAATACCCCCGGCATCACCTCGACGACCTGATCCTCGCCGGGATGATTTTCCCAGGGGTACCGAAGCGCCTCGGCGGAGGACTGAACCGTGTCTGTTTTGGAATGCATGGCTTCGCGTCGCAATGATCTGGTACCGGCTTAGCCGCACAATCGGCGCGGCGCCAGCCGAAAAAATGGATGCGGGTTTGGGCAAAACACATGGGTGTTTGATTTCGCCGTCATTCCGGGGCTATGCCAACGGGTCCGGCCAAAGGCCGGCCCGATGACAGGCTCCGCATAGAACCCGGAATCCCGAGATTCCCTGGTGCGCGATTGCGCACCTGAGGTCTGGTGCTGACGCACCATCCCGGAATGACCGAGTCGTTCGCTTCGGCGCCCGTGCTCTAAGCGGCCCGGATATTGGAGAGGAAGGCGTCGATTTCCGCGCGCAGCACGTCGGCCTCGCGGCGCAGTTCGTCGGAGGCGTTCAGCACTTCGCCGGCGGCTGAGCCGGCTTGGGCGGAAGCGGTGGAGGCGCCGATGATGTTGCTGGAAACCTCGGAGGTGCCGCCGGCGGCGTGCTGGATGTTGCGGGCGATCTCGCGCGTCGCCGCGCCCTGCTCTTCGACCGCCGCCGCGATCGCGGTGGTCACCTCATTGATCTCGCTGATGGTATTGGTGATGCTGCGGATCGCGCCGACGGCCGACGAGGTCACCTGCTGCATATTGGCGATCTGACGGATTTCGTCGGTGGCCTTCGCGGTCTGGTTGGCGAGGCTCTTGACCTCGGAGGCGACCACCGCGAAACCGCGGCCGGCATCGCCGGCGCGCGCGGCTTCGATGGTGGCGTTGAGCGCGAGCAAATTGGTCTGGGAGGCAATGGTCTGAATCAGATCGACCACGACGCTGATGCGCCCGGCGTTTTCGGCCAAACCCTGCATGGTGGCGTCGGTCGCGCCGGCCTCATCGACGGCCTTGCGGGCAATCTCCGCCGAAGACACCACCTGGCGGCCGATTTCGGCGATCGAGGACGACAATTCCTCGGTGCCCGAGGACACCGTCTGCACGTTGACTGAGGTTTCCTCGGCGGCGGAGGCCACCGCGCTCACCAGCGCGCTGGATTGATCGGCGGTCGCTGATATGCTTTGCGCCGTGGTCTGCATGGAATTGGCCGACTTCTGCAGGCTGTCCAGCGCGGCGCGGACGGTGCTTTCGAATTCGACGATCCGGGCTTCCATGCGGGCGGCGCGTTCGGCCTCGGCGATCCGATCCTTGTCCTGGTCGGAGCTCAGCGCGCGAGCCTCGATCATGCTTTCGCGAAAGACCTCCAGCGAATTCGCCATCGCGGCGACTTCGTCCTGCTGGTGTGAGCGATAGATCTCCGATTCGAGGTCGCCGTCGGACAGAAGCTGCATCGAGCGCTGCAGGGCGCGGATCCGGCGCAGGATATTGCGGCCGACATAGAGCCAGACGAACAGCACGGATCCGTCAGGGTCAGAGCGCCGAGCGCCAGCATCACCGTGGTCGCATATGAAATCTCGCGGCGCGCCTGCCAGGTCGAGGCGTTGGTCTCGGTCTGCACGCCGTCGACGAGCTGCTGCACGCTGATGCCGAGACCGACGTTCAATTTGCGGGCCTCGTCGAGGATGATCTGGCCGTAATCGTTGGCGTCCAGTTCCCGCTGGCGGAGCTTGAAGACGCCGGCGTTGCCCTCGCCCAGCGCCAGCAGTTTCAGCGCCGCGTCGCTCAGCCCCTTGGTGCCGGCGTTTTTGGGCAGGAGATCGAGGTTCGACTTGACGCGCGCCTGCGCGGCTTTGAATTCCTTCTCGATCGCGTCCAGCGTGTCGCTGCCGTTGGCCGAAAGGGCCGCGATCATCTGCGACGCCGCCAGATTGCCGCTGGCGAATACGTTGCCGAGCTGGTCGATGGTCCGGGCGGCCTCGGCCGCGTCATCGGAAGAAAGGTTGGCCGATTGCAGGATGGCGTTGATCTGGGACTGGGCGTCCATCATCAACGGGCTCGCGGCGGCAACGAAGGCTCCTTGCGTGCTGCGCAGCGCGTCATATTGCTTCTGGTGCTGGGCCGCGATGCCGAGCCGTTCCTTCGCCGCCGAACCGAGGCTCTTGATGGTGTCGTCGATATTCTTCACGGCCTCGGTGAGGGCCGCGACCACATTCTTGTCGGCGCCGAGCTCGATGATTTTGCCGAGCTTCCGCAGCGTGATCTGCTGGGTCTCCTGCATCTTCCTGGAACGTTCGTTCAGCGCGTCCTCGCTTTCGGAGGCGAGCAGCGCCGGTCCCTGACTGGCAAGGCTCGCGCTCTGGGCGGAAAGCTGCAGGCTGGCCGCAAGGCGCGGGATATCCTGACCGCTCAAGTCGACCATGCGGCCGCCGAGATGACCAAGCACCATGGCTGCGCCTGCGCTGATGACGAGGGCCATGCCAGCGATCAAAGCGAAGGCGGCAAACAGGCTGCCTCGGATGCCCCAGCGCGGCCGCAAGAAGCCAAAGAACCTGCCAAGTTTGCCGATCGCCAATCGCCGCGCCATGTCGTTCCCGCCCGCTAAATCCATTGGGATAGATCGTCCGGGCGGCAGTATTGCGTTACCAAGTTAACAAAAGCGCGTAGATTTACGGGCTTTGCTTGCTTTTTAGGCATCGAAAACAAAAAGGCCGGCGCGAGGCCGGCCTTTCCGAAGTTACGATCCGGTTAAAGGATCAATACTTGGCAACCACCGGGCCACCCCAGTTGAAGCGATAGTTCAGGCCGGCCTTAACCGTATGCTCGTCGTCGCGGAAGCTCGTACCGACGATGACGGCAGGACCGGTCGTGAAGGTGGTGCTGCCGAAATTGTAGTACTGGTATTCGATCTTGGCGGACCAGCTCGGCGCGAACATGTATTCGAGGCCGCCGCCAACGGTGTAGCCGTCACGATGGTTGCCGTTGGTGGTGAAGCCCACTGGAACGCCATTGGTCGCGACGTTCAGGTTGTTGCCGTCCTTCCAGGCATAACCGCCCTTGGCGTAAAGCAGCGCCGGGCCCCAAGTGTAGCCGAGTCGGCCGGTGACCGATCCAAGCTGATCGTTGTTGGAGGTGACCAGCACGCCGCCCGGGAAGAGCCGGCCGTTGTTGTTGCTGCCGAGCCAGCTGTACTGGGCTTCGACACCGAGCACCCAGCTCGGGGCGAACTGATAGTCAAAGCCGCCCTGCACGCCGCCGAGGAAACGGCCGTCGTTGCCGGCCAGGCTGTTGTCGCCGGCGAACGCGCCGCCGACATGACCGCCGATATAGAAGCCGGTCCAGTTATAGATCGGCGCGGAATAGACCGGAGCCTTGGTGTAGGAAGGGCGAGCGCCGAGATCGGCAGCGAGTGCTGGCACGGTCGCGCTGAGAGCGACGAGGGCCACAGTACCGAGTAGAAACTTTTTCATTGGTCTTGTTCTCCGAGAGTCATTTTCGAGAGGCGCCGTGCGTCGGCTCCATCCATGGCGCGCACTTAGCCAGCTTTTGAATAAAATGCTGTCACCGGGCGGCCACAGTCAGCAAGTTCCCAACCTATTGGTGGAACTCGTATTTTTGTTGCTTAATGGGGGCTTAATCGGACCTAAAAGAAGCCCTAATTTTTGAGGCTTCGGCTCACGGAGCTGTGATCGACCTCGATCGAATCGCGGCCGCGCTAGCGCTGTATCTGCATCAGCTGATCCATCGGCATCATGTTGTGGTTGAGATTCGCCATGATCCAGAGCGAGCCGCCGATCACGAGCATGACGATCAGCACGCCGAAAGCCAGCGCCAGTATGTTGTTGGTGTTGTCGGCCCCGGCAGTGATGTGCAGGAAGAACACCAGGTGCACGCCCATTTGCGCGATCGCCAGCACCACCAGTGCGACCGGAATGCTGGGCTGCCAGAACAGATCGGTACCCGCTATAAAGAAAGAGGTCGCCGTCAGCAGGATGGCGAGCCCCAGCCCGATCAGATAGCCGAGGACCCGCTGGCTGATGCCACCGCCTTCGAGGTGCTCGTCGCCCGGAGCGATGTCGATGTTGTGATCGACTTGCTGGTGTCCTTTGGTCATGCGGCACTCCCGAGCAGGTACACCACGGTGAACACGGCGATCCAGATGATGTCGAGCGCGTGCCAGAACAGCGCGAAGCACAGGATGCGACGCTGTATGTCCGCCCGGAATCCCTTGGCGAAGACCTGCGCCATCATCGTCAATAGCCAGAGAATGCCGCCCGAGACGTGCAGCCCGTGGCAGCCGACCAGCGTGAAGAACGCCGACAGGAACGCGCTGCGCGTCGGCCCGGCGCCGCGGGCGACGAGGCTCGCGAACTCCCTGCCTTCGATGGTGAGAAAGGCAAGCCCCAAAAGGCAGGTGACGGTCATCGCGATCTGGAACCAGAACTTGTTGCGCGCGTCGGCGGCGATCGTGGCAAGCCCGCAGGTAAAGCTCGATGCCAGCAGAAATCCGGTCTCGATCGCGACATTCGGCAGATCGAACAGCTGGCCCCCGCGCGGCCCGCCCGCCGTCTGACCTAGCAGCACGGCATAGGTCGCGAAGAAGGCCGAGAACATCACCATGTCGCTGAGAATGAAGATCCAGAAGCCGTAGCCGGTGACGATCCGCTTGGAGGCGGGACCGCTATGCTCCAGGGCGCCCCGCACATGATGCGGGTCGCCGTCAGCGTATGCCATGGTCTGGTCGGCCATCTACGAACTCCCGGCGGCGCCGAGGAGGGCGCGCCGTTCCGCCAAATTGGCGCGGTCGATGCGTGCGACTTCCGCGGCGGGAATGACGTATTCGTCATGGTCGCGCCAGGCGAACGCCACGAAGGTCGCGAACGCGCCAACGAGCCCGGCGGCGACCATCCACCAGATATGCCAGATCAGCGCGAAGCCCATCACCGTGGCAAAGAACGCGCAGACGAATCCGGTCGGCGAGTTGCGAGGCATTTCGATGTCCTCATATTCCGGCTCGTGCTTCTCGAGGTCCTGCCGCTGGGCGTGCGTTTTCATCGCCCAATACGCACCCTCGCCGCGCACATCGGGCGGAATCGCGAAATTGAAAACGGGCGGCGGCGAGGCGGTGGCCCATTCCAGCGACCGCCCGTGCCAGGGATCGCCGGTGCGGTCGCACAATTCATCGCGATGGCGGATGCTGACGACGAGCTGCAGGATCTGAAAGACGATGCCGATCAGGATCAGGACGGCGCCGAATGCGGCCAGCATCAGCCAGGGTCGCCATTCCGGCACGTCGTAATGTTGCATGCGCCGGGTCATGCCGAGCATGCCGACCGCATAAAGCGGCATGAAGGCGACGTAAAAGCCGATCAGCCAGAACCAGAACGCGGCCTTTCCGAAACCCTCATGCAGCCGGAAGCCGAATGCCTTCGGGAACCAGTAGGTGTAGCCGGCGAACGCGCCGAACAGCACGCCGCCGATGATCACGTTATGGAAATGCGCGACCAGGAACAGGCTGTTGTGCAACAGGAAGTCGGCGGGCGGCACGGCGACGAGGACGCCGGTCAATCCGCCGATGATGAACGTCACCATGAACCCGATCGACCACAGCATCGGCGTCGCGAAACGAACGCGCCCGCCATACATCGTGAACAGCCAGTTATAGATTTTCACGCCGGTCGGCACGGCGATGATCATGCTGGCGATGCCGAAGATGGCGTTGACGTCGGGGCCGGCGCCCATGGTGAAGAAATGATGCAGCCAAACCATGAACGAGATGACGCAGATCGCCATGGTGGCCAGCACCATCGAACGGTAGCCGAACAGCGGCTTGCCCGAAAAGGTCGAGACCACCTCCGAGAAGACGCCGAACGCGGGCAGGATCAGGATATAGACCTCCGGATGGCCCCAGGCCCAGATCAGGTTCATGAACATCATCATGTTGCCGCCGGCCTCGTTGGTGAAGAAATGGAAGCCGAAATAGCGGTCGAGGATCAGCATCGCCAGCGTCGCGGTCAGGATCGGAAACGCCGCGACGATCAACAGATTTGAAGCCAGCGTGGTCCAGCAGAACATCGGCATGCGCAGAAGGGTCATGCCCCTGGTGCGCAGCTTCAGCACGGTGGTGACGAGATTGATGCCGGCGACCAACGTGCCGACGCCGGAAATTTCCAGCGACCACAGATAATAGTCGACGCCGACGCCGGGCGAATAAGTCAGCTCCGACAGCGGCGGGTAGGGCAGCCAGCCGGTGCGCGCGAATTCGCCGATCACAAGGGAAATATTGACCAGCAGCGCCCCGGTGGCGGTGAGCCAGAAGCCGACCGAGTTCAGGGTCGGAAACGCCACGTCGCGAACGCCGAGTTGCAGCGGGACGACCAGATTCATCAACCCGATCACGAACGGCATCGCCACGAAGAAGATCATGATGGTGCCGTGGGCGGAAAAGATCTGGTTGAAATGCTCGGGCGGCAGATAGCCTTGCGAATGAAAGGCAACCGCCTGCTGGCCGCGCATCATGATCGCGTCGGCAAATCCGCGCAGCAGCATCACCGCGGCGAGCAGGATGTACATCACGCCGATCCGCTTGTGGTCGACGCTGGTGATCCATTCTTCCCAGAGATAGGGCATGTGGCCCTTGACCACGACCCAGGCCAGGATGCCGAGAATAGCCAGCGCCACCACGGCCGACGTGATCATCGGAATCGGCTGGTCGATCGGAATCGCCGACCAATTGAGCTTACCGAGCATCGGACGCTCCGATATAGGATTGCGCAGCCTCCGAAGTGATCTTCGGCCCTGGGCCCGGCAGGATCATCTGGGTCGCGATGGCATCGAACAGCCGGGGATCGTCGAGCCGATAGGTCGGCTTGTCGCGTTCGACCGTCTGCAGGGCGAGCTTGCCGTAGCTTTCCGCGTTCAGGACCAGATCGCTGCGCGCCGTCTTCGCCACCCAGTCGGGAAACGCTAGCGGTGATATGACGTGAACGTCGAACAGCATGTCGGGGAAGCCGTCGCCGCTGAAATGCGACGACAGTCCCTGATAGTAGCCCTCATTGTCGGCGCGAAGATGCAGCCGGGTCACCATGCCGTTCATGGTGTAAATCATGCTGCCGAACTGCGGGATGAAGAACGCGTTCATTACGCTGCCCGATGTCAGCTCGAAGCGCAGCGACGCGCCGGCGGGCACGGTCAAGGTGTTGACTGTCGCGATCCGCTGATCCGGATAGATAAAAAGCCATTTCCAGTCGAGCGAGACGACCTGGATCCGGACTGGGCTTCCCGTGCCTTCCACCGGCGTAGCCGGATCCAGCTGATGCGATCCGATCCAGGCGACGCCGCCGAGCAGAATGACGGTGAGCGCCGGGATCGACCAGACCACCAGTTCGATGCGGCCCGAATATTCCCAGTCCGGCCAGTAAGTGGCTTTGGTATTCGATGCCCGGAACCAGAACGCAAACGCAAAAATCGCGGCGATAGTCGGCAGCACGATCGCCAGCATGATCGCGACCGAATCGATCAGGATGGTCTTGTCGGCGGCTCCGATCGGCCCCTGGGGATCAAGGATATTCATCGCTGAACCAGAAAATGGAACTCGTCATAACGACGCCACGCACCGAAGGTTCCATCGTACAAGGTCGCCAGGACGGCGTTTGCCAGAAACACCGCCCCTGCGACCGTGCGAACTCGAAAGCTTCCGGCCTTACTTGAACTGCGGAATAGTCGGGCCAGTGATCTGCGGCTGCGGCAGCGGAGTCATTTTGCTGGCGTTTCCAATCCCGCTCGGATCGACCATCACATTGTTCGTGGTAGCCATCGTATCCTCCCCGAATCATCTGCTGGTCTGAGGCGGCGCTGTGCGGCGCTACCGGTGAGATAGAGTGCTGCGCGCGGGCGATGTCAGCCGCCGCGGGCGGCTTTGGCGCCTGAAATTTCGAGAACGCGATCGACCATCGCGCCGCATAGGCCGAGATAGTTCGCGGGATCGCAGTGACGCCTGATCGCATCCTTGCCCCCGAGGGCTTCGGCGATCTCCGGCACGTCCGCCAGAATATCGGCGAGCTGGCCGCCGCCTTCGATGGCCTCGCGGCAGGCGCCATAGACGACGTCGTGAGCCTTTTGCCGCCCGAGCTTCGGCGCGGCGGCCATCATCACGGCCTCCGCAACGATGAGGCCCTGGGTCAGGTCGAGATTGTCCAGCATCCGCTGCTCATGAACGACGAGGCCGGCGAGCATGAATTTGGCGTTGGCCAGCGATGCGGCCGCCAGCAGGAAGCTTTCCGGCAGCGATACCCATTCGAGATGCCAGGGACCGGTCGCCCGCTCGAAATCGTGGATCATGCCGTCCAGCATCGCGGCGACATGCTGGCGTACGGCCTTCGCCGCTGCGAGCATCAACTCGCTGGAAATGGGATTTCGCTTCTGCGGCATCGTCGACGAGGCGCCGCGCCCTGGCACGAACGGCTCGGAGACTTCGCCGAATTCCGACGCCGACATCAGCATCACGTCGGTGGCGATCTTTCCCAATGTGCCGGTGATGAGGCCCAGCAAAGTCACTGACTCGGCGATGCCATCCCGGGCGACGTGCCACGTGATCGGCGGCTGATGCAGTCCCAGTTCCTCGCAGAACAGTTTCTGCATTTCCAGACCGCGGTCGCCGACAGAGGCAAGCGTGCCGGCAGCGCCTGAGAATTCGCCAATCAGGATTCGCGGCAGCGCCTGATCGACACGCTCGATATGGCGGTCGACGGAGGACAGCCAGACCGCCGCCTTGTAGCCGAACGTTATCGGAAGTGCCTGCTGGAGATGGGTTCGCCCGGCCATCGGCGTATTGCGGTACTTGCGCGCCATGGTCGCGAGGATGTCGCGGATCTCGCGCAGGTCACGCGCAACGATCTGGAGCGCTGTTCGGATCTGCAGTACGTTGGCCGTGTCCATGATGTCCTGGGTCGTCGCCCCCCAGTGAACGTAACCGCCGGCTTCACCCGCAGCTTCCGATAGCTGATGTACCAGTGGCAGGATGGGGTAGCCCACGATCTCGGTTTCGCGACGAAGCTTTTCGAGGTCGACCTGGATGGAGTGCGCAGCGGCCCCGATGGCGTCGGCGGCGGTTTTGGGCACCACGCCCAAGCGGGCCTGGGCGCGGGCAAGTGCGACCTCGGCTTCGAGATAACGCGCGATCAGCGCATCGTCGGCAAAGACCGCCCGCATTTCGGCAGTCCCGAACATGTCGCGAAACAAAGCCGAATCGAAAACCGTGCTACCCAATTGCGCCACCTCCCTGAAGCTAATGGCCGAAGTATCGTTCAGCATTCATCCGGCTAATCGCCACAGCTATACGACCCGACTGACATGTCAGGAAGCGGAGACGATCTAACCCTCGAATACCCGCGCCCGGCAAATCCAGTGGAAGAAACACCGGCGATCGAGCCACCCTGTTTCCGGCCGAAACGGCCGAAACCGACGATAAAGCCTGCGTCGGATTATGCTAATTTTACGGCCTTCCCCGCGGAAAGGGGAGGTCCCCCCGAGGCCAAGCGCGTCGGCGCCCTATATTCACGACACTTCCCGAACGATATCGAATCAACAGGCAGAACCGTCTGACGGTCCGTCTAACCCAGTCGTGGTGTCCGCCGGGCGATGTGGCGTCGAGCCGCTGCATCGATGCGCAACGGCAGCGCCCTTTGATCCAAATCAATTCTGTAATCATTCGCGTTTTCCGCGCTCGGAATGTCCGAAGCCGGGAAGCTCCAGCGCATAGACGGTGCGGCTCTGGCGGTAATGCTCGTACAGCGGTTTGATTTCATAGGCCGAGCCGGCGGCGTTGATGCTGTGAATCAGCGCCTTGCTCTGCGCACCGGGACCGGCGGCGTAATAAGTCAGGCGACCGACCGGGCTGCCGATCTCGTGGCGCTGCCCGGAAACGGGTGCGGGCAATTCAGCCATGTCGTTTCCCTTTTTCCAAGATCCCGCCCACCTTGCCGTGGCCAAGAGCCTAGCAGCAGTGTATCCGAAACGACAACGAGACCTGTCGATCCAGATCGGAAACTCCGCTTGACACCGAACCCGCCGCCAAAACCGTTCCTTGAAGTGCTTTCCGGCCGCCGCCAGCCGGTGCCGCCGATCTGGATGATGCGGCAAGCTGGCCGCTACCTGCCGGAATACCGCGAAGTGCGCGCCAAGGCGGGGGGCTTTCTCGACCTGTGCTTTACGCCGGAATTCGCCGCCGAAGTCACGCTGCAGCCGATCCGCCGTTTCAACTTCGATGCCGCGATCATCTTCTCGGATATTCTGGTGATTCCCTACGCGCTCGGGCGTTCGGTGCGCTTCGAGGTCGGCGAGGGCCCGCGGCTCGATCCGCTGGACACGCCGGAGAAAGTCGAAACGCTGGCGCCAAAGGCCGACTTCGGCAAACTGGAGCCGGTGTATGAAGCGCTGCGCCGCGTGCGCCGCGAACTCGATCCGAAGATCGCGCTGATCGGCTTCTG
>NZ_JADGRI010000321.1 GCF_017881085.1 Bradyrhizobium sp. | reverse complement strand
GGCCGGCTATTACCCGGTGTCGATGTCGTGCCGCACCCTCGTCTACAAGGGCATGTTCCTCGCCGACCAGCTCGGCAAGTACTATCCCGACCTGAGCGAACCCGATTTCGAGAGCGCGCTGGCGCTGGTGCATCAGCGTTTCTCGACCAACACCTTCCCGACCTGGTCGCTGGCGCATCCGTACCGGATGATCGCCCATAACGGCGAGATCAACACGCTGCGCGGCAACGTCAACTGGATGGCGGCCCGCCAGGCTTCGGTGCATTCGGAACTCTACGGCAAGGACATCAGCCGGTTGTGGCCGATCTCCTATGAGGGCCAGTCCGACACCGCCTGCTTCGACAACGCGCTCGAATTCCTGGTGCAGGGCGGCTACTCGCTGCCGCACGCCGTGATGATGATGATTCCGGAAGCCTGGGCCGGAAATCCGCTGATGGATGAGGAGCGCCGCTCGTTCTACGAATATCACGCCGCGCTGATGGAGCCGTGGGACGGCCCCGCCGCGATCGCCTTCACCGACGGCCGCCAGATCGGCGCCACGCTCGACCGCAACGGCCTGCGTCCGGCGCGCTATCTCGTGACCTCCGACGACCGCATCGTCATGGCTTCCGAAATGGGCGTGCTGAAGATCCCGGAGGAGCACATCGTCACCAAGTGGCGGCTGCAGCCCGGCAAGATGCTGCTGGTCGACCTCGAACAGGGCCGCCTCATTCCCGACGACGAGATCAAGGCGCAGCTCGCCAACAGCCATCCCTATCGCGAGTGGCTCGACCGCACCCAGATCGTGCTGGAAGAACTGCCGGACGCGCCGGTCAAGGGCATGCGTTCGAACCTGCCGCTCCTGGATCGGCAGCAGGCGTTCGGCTACAGCCAGGAAGACATCAACATCCTGATGACGCCGATGGCGTCCACCGGCGAGGAGGCCAACGGCTCGATGGGCAACGACACGCCGATCTCGGCGCTGTCCGACAAGCCGAAGCCGCTGTTCACCTACTTCAAGCAGAACTTCGCCCAGGTCACCAACCCGCCGATCGATCCGATCCGCGAGGAACTGGTGATGAGCCTGGTCTCGATCATCGGGCCGCGGCCGAACCTGTTCGATCTGCAGGGCGTGGCCGGCAACAAGCGCCTCGAGGTGCGTCAGCCGATCCTGACCGACGCGGATCTGGAAAAGATCCGCTCGATTTCGGACATCGCCGACAGCCATTTCAAGTCGCGCACGCTCGACACCACCTTCCACGCCGGCCTGGGTGCAGCGGGGCTCGAGCAGGTGCTCGACGAATTGTGCGCGCGCGCCGAAGCCGCCGTCCGTGAAGGCGTCAACATCATCATCCTGTCCGACCGCATGGCGGGCTCGGACCGGATTCCGATTCCCTCGCTCTTGGCCTGCGCCGCCGTGCATCATCATCTGATCCGCACCGGCCTGCGCACCTCGGTCGGCCTCGTGGTCGAATCCGGCGAGCCGCGCGAGGTGCATCACTTCGCCTGCCTCGCCGGCTACGGCGCCGAGGCGATCAATCCCTATCTCGCCTTCGAGACCATCGTCGCGATGAAGGACCGGCTGCCGGCGGCGCTGGACGACTACGAAATCGTCAAGCGCTACATCAAGTCGATCGGCAAGGGCCTTTTGAAGGTGATGTCGAAGATGGGCATCTCGACCTATCAGTCCTATTGCGGCGCGCAGATCTTCGACGCCGTCGGCCTGAAGGCCGATTTCGTCTCGAAATATTTCGTCGGCACCCACACCCGCATCGAGGGCGTGGGGTTGGCCGAAATCGCCGAGGAAACCGCGCGCCGCCACGCCGACGCGTTCGGCGATGCCCCGGTCTACAAGACCGCGCTCGATGTCGGCGGCGAATACGCCTACCGCACCCGCGGCGAGGACCACGCCTGGACCGCGGAATCGGTCTCGACGCTGCAGCATGCCGTGCGCGGCAATTCGCTGGAGCGCTACAGGGCGTTTGCCAAGATCCTCAACGAGCAGTCCGAGCGGCTGTTGACCTTGCGCGGCCTGTTCAAGCTCAAGACCGCCGAGGACGAGAAGCGCAAGCCTGTCGCCCTCGACCAGGTCGAGCCGGCCAAGGACATCGTCAAGCGCTTCGCCACCGGCGCGATGAGCTTCGGCTCGATCTCGCGCGAGGCGCACACCACGCTCGCGATCGCCATGAACCGGATCGGCGGCAAGTCCAACACCGGCGAAGGCGGCGAGGAATCGGATCGCTTCAAGCCGCTGCCGAACGGCGATTCGATGCGCTCGGCGATCAAGCAGGTCGCCTCGGGCCGGTTCGGCGTCACCACGGAATATCTCGTCAATTCCGACATGATGCAGATCAAGATGGCGCAGGGCGCCAAGCCCGGCGAAGGCGGACAATTGCCCGGCCACAAGGTCGACGCCACCATCGCCAAGGTCCGGCATTCGACGCCCGGGGTCGGCCTGATCTCGCCGCCGCCGCACCACGACATCTATTCGATCGAGGATCTGGCGCAGCTGATTTACGATCTGAAGAACGTCAACCCCGAGGGACAGGTGTCCGTCAAGCTCGTTTCCGAAATCGGCGTCGGTACGGTCGCCGCCGGTGTTGCGAAAGCGCGCGCGGACCACGTTACCATCGCGGGCTTCGAGGGCGGCACCGGCGCATCGCCCCTCACGTCGATCAAGCACGCGGGCTCGCCTTGGGAAATCGGGCTTGCCGAAACCCACCAGACCCTGGTGCGCGAGCGGCTGCGCAGCCGCATCGTGGTGCAGGTCGACGGCGGCTTCCGCACCGGGCGCGACGTCGTGATCGGCGCATTGTTGGGGGCCGACGAATTCGGCTTTGCCACCGCGCCCTTGATCGCGGCCGGCTGCATCATGATGCGCAAGTGCCATCTCAACACCTGCCCGGTCGGCGTCGCGACGCAGGATCCCGTGCTGCGCAAGCGTTTCACGGGCCAGCCCGAGCACGTCATCAACTACTTCTTCTTCGTCGCCGAGGAAGTGCGCGAGATCATGGCGAGCCTCGGCTACCGCACCTTCAACGAGATGGTGGGCCAGACCCAGATGCTCGACCAGTCGACGCTGGTGGCGCACTGGAAGGCCAAGGGGCTCGATTTCTCGAAGCTGTTCGTGCGCCAGAAGGAAGAGAAGGGCCAGAAGATCTATCACGCCGAGAAGCAGAACCATCATCTGGAAGCCGTGCTTGACCGTCGGCTGATCGAGAAGGCGCAGGCAGCGCTCGACCGCGGCGCGCCGGTCAAGATCGAGATGGAGATCAACAACACCGACCGCAGCGCCGGCGCGATGCTGTCGGGCAATGTGGCCAGGATCTACGGTCATGCCGGGCTGCCGCACGACACGATTCAAGTGAACTTCAAGGGCACCTCCGGCCAGGCGTTCGGCGCCTGGCTGACGCGCGGCATCACCTTCGAACTCGAAGGCGAAGGTAACGACTATGTCGGCAAGGGCCTGTCCGGCGGCCGCATCATCATCAAACCGCCGCGCAACTCCGCCATCGTGCCGGAAGAATCCATCATCGTCGGCAACACCGTGATGTACGGCGCCATCGAGGGCGAATGCTATTTCCGCGGCATCGCCGGCGAACGCTTCGCGGTGCGCAACTCCGGCGCGGTCGCGGTGGTCGAGGGCGCCGGCGACCATTGCTGCGAATACATGACCGGCGGCATCGTCGTGGTGCTCGGCAAGACCGGGCGCAATTTCGCGGCCGGCATGTCCGGCGGCGTGGCCTACGTCCTCGATCAGGCCGGCGACTTCGAAAAGCTCTGCAACATGGCGATGGTGCAGCTCGAGCCGGTGCTGTCGGAAGAGATGATCAACGAGAACGCCTATCACTCCACGGGCGATCTCGAGGCCCATGGCCGCGTCGACGTGTTCGCCAATCTGCTGGAGTCCGATATCGAGCGGCTGCACATCCTGATCACCCGCCATGCCAAGCTGACGGGATCGAAGCGCGCCGCCGATATTCTGGCGAACTGGAAGACGTATTTGCCGAAATTCCGTAAGGTAATGCCGGTGGAATACCGCCGCGCGCTGAAGGAATTGAAGGCCAACGCCGACGCTGAGCCGAAGATCGCGATCGGGGCTTGAGATTCACACAGCATGATCCCGAAAAACGGGCACCGGTTTTCGGATAAGATCATGCTCAAATAAGCAGGCGTCGTTCCGGGGCGCGCGAAGCGCGAACCCGGAACCTCGCACAACGACATCGAGATTCCGGGTCTGCGCCTTGCGGCGCATCCCGGAATGACTGGAAAAAGCTGCAGGGGCGTCAGGTTTAATGGGCAAGATTACGGGATTTCTGGAGATCGAGCGGCACGACCGCAAATACGCGCCGGTCGCCGAGCGCGTGAAGCACTATCGCGAATTCGTCGTTCCCCTGAGCGAGAAAGACACCCGAGACCAGGCCGCGCGGTGCATGAACTGCGGCATTCCCTATTGCCACGGCACCGGTTCGGTACAGCCGGGCACGCCGGGCTGCCCGGTCAACAACCAGATCCCGGACTTCAACGATCTGGTCTATCAGGGCAACTGGGAAGAAGCCTCGCGCAACCTGCACTCGACCAACAATTTTCCGGAGTTCACGGGGCGCATCTGCCCGGCGCCGTGCGAAGCCTCCTGCACGCTCAACATCGACGACAACCCCGTCACCATCAAGACCATCGAATGCGCCATCGTCGACCGCGCCTGGGAGAACGGCTGGCTCAAGCCGGAAATCGCAGCGAACAAGACCGGCAAGAAGGTCGCAGTCATCGGCTCCGGCCCCGCGGGACTGGCCTGCGCGCAGCAGCTCGCACGCGCCGGGCACGACGTGCATGTGTTCGAGAAATACGCCAAGGCCGGCGGGCTGCTGCGTTACGGCATTCCCGATTTCAAGATGGAGAAGCACGTCATTGACCGCCGCCTGGCGCAGATGGAGGCCGAAGGCGTCACCTTCCACTACGGCGCCCATGTCGGCGGCGCTTCGCAAGGCGCGATCGATCCGCGCGAGATGCTCAACCAGTATGACGCGCTGGCGCTGACCGGCGGCGCGGAAGCCCCGCGCGACCTGCCGATCCCCGGCCGCGATCTCGCCGGCATTCACTTCGCGATGGATTTCCTGCCGCAACAGAACCGCCGCGTCGGCAACGAACCGCTCGGCGGCGTGCCGGACATTCTCGCCGGCGGCAAGCATGTGGTGGTCATCGGCGGCGGCGATACCGGCTCGGACTGCATCGGCACGTCGTTCCGGCAGGGAGCCAAGTCGGTGACGCAGCTCGAAATCATGCCGGCGCCGCCCGAGCATGAGAACAAGGGCCTGACCTGGCCGAACTGGCCGTTGAAGATGCGGACCTCCTCCAGCCAGGCCGAAGGCGCCAAGCGCGACTACGCCGTGCTGACGCAGCACTTCTCCGGCGAAAACGGCAAAGTGACAAAACTGCATTGCGTGCATGTCGACGACAAGTTCAAGCCGGTGGCGGGAACCGAATTCGAGCTCGACGCCGACCTCGTGCTGCTGGCGATGGGCTTCGTCCATCCCGTGCATGAGGGCCTGTTGAAGACGCTCGGCGTCGACCTCGACCCGCGCGGCAATGTGCGGGCCAGCACCGCCGACTACCAGACCTCGCGCCCCAACGTATTCTCCGCCGGCGACATGCGCCGCGGCCAGTCGCTGGTGGTCTGGGCGATCCGCGAGGGACGCCTCTGCGCGCGGTCGATCGATCAGTTCTTGATGGGGACGACGAATTTGCCGAGGTGATCCTATCACCGCGCGCACGGTGTCATACGCGGGCTTGACCCGCGTATCCATCAATCTTCACAAGAAGCATTTTTCAAAGGGGACGGATTGCCGGGTCAAGCCCGGCAATGACGAAATTGCGCGGCGGTCGCCGCTTCAATTCTGCAGCCTTACCCCCAGCATCACCACCGTCGAGGCCGAGCTCGACAAGGGCGCGTTGGAGTCGAGGATATCGCGGCGCAGGGTGCCCTTGATCCAGAGGTTGCGGGTCA
>NZ_JADGRI010000079.1 GCF_017881085.1 Bradyrhizobium sp. | reverse complement strand
CAGCGTCGCTGATGTGTTCGGGCGCATCGTCGCGCAGAACATGGCGGCGCAGTGGAATGGCTCGATCATCAACGAGATCAAGTCCGGCGCCAATGGTTCGATCGCCGCGGAGGAGGTCGCGCGCGCCACGCCCGACGGATACACATGGCTCCTGGTGACGACCTTCTTCAGCACCAGCCCCTCACTGTACAACAGCCTGCACTGGGACCCGCAACGCGATTTCATCCCCGTCGGGCAGATCTGCCGGGCGCCGAATTTCTTCGTCGTTCCCTCGAGTCTGCCGGTGAAGACCGTGGCCGAATATGTGGCGCTGGCGAAAGCAAAGCCGGGCACACTGAATTACAGCCACCCCGGAAAGGGCTCGACCGGCCATCTCGGTTTTGAGCTGTTCAAGCGGCTCGCCGGTATAGACGTCACCGGCGTGGGCTATCGCGGTTATCCGCAGATGCTGCCCGACATCGCCTCCGGGCTGATCACATCGACCTTCCTGTCCGCCAACCAGGCCCTGGCGCAGGTGCAGACCGGTTCGATCAGGATCATCGGCGCGATCAGCGACGGCCGCTCGAAATATTTCCCCGACGTGCCGACCTTGGCGGAGCAGGGCTATGCCGACGCGCAGGTAACGCCGTGGTTCGGCATCGTCGTGACCGCGGGTACGCCCGAGCCGATCGTGACCCGCATCAGCCTGGCGCTGGAGGCCGCGCTCGCCGCTGCCGACGTTCGCGAGAAACTCGACCTTGCCGGATGCGAACCCAAGAGCGCACCGCGGGCGCAATTCGCCGACATCATCAAGTCCGACGTCGCGCTATGGGCGAAGGTCGTCAAGGACGCCGGCATCACCGCGGATTGACACGGAAGAGCGGATCGAGAGCCGGCCAACCTCCGATTTGCCCAGGCGAATGGCCGATTTCCGGCGGAAACCGGCCATTTCGGGGGCTCGAACTTCGCTGGCCGCGCCGCGATCCGCGGCGGCGCTGGAATCTGCGATCCCAAGCATAGCTGAGTGGGCATCCCCGGCCGTAGGGTGCTCTCCAGCATGTTCCCCCTGACATCCAATACGTCGTATATAGGCGGTTGATTGGAGCCCGGTCTCGATAACCATGTCACCTGCATTCGCGGCATTGCTAGCAAGGATACGATCGCAGTCGCTGTCGATCGGTCAGCTGACCTTTGGCAGCTTCCTGCTGTTGCTGGCCGTGATCACGGCGACCAGCATGGCGAGCGTCATCGCGATCAGGCACCTCGACGCGACCTTCGCCGAGCTGCAGCGGCTGCAGGGCGTCGGCGACCTCGCCGAAGAGATCGACCGGCGCATGAACGAACTGCGGCTCGCGGCACGCGATTTCGTCACCGATCAGGGCGCCCGGCCGGACCGGGTCGGCGAGGCGGCCTCCGCCCTGACCGCGCTTCTGAAGAAGACCCGGCTCGAACTCGCGCCCGCGCAGCAGGACATGATCGACGGCGTCAGCGCCCGGCTGCAAAACTACCGGGAGGGTATCGAACGTGTAACCACCTTGATCGCGCGCCGCGCGAAGTTGATCGATGCGTTGCCGCCGGTGCGCGAACGGTTCGAAGCGGCGATCGCGGCGGTGCCCGAGCGGGCTACCGCCAGGAGCCTGTTCCGGGCGCAGAACCAGGTCGCCGCCGCCCTGCTGGCGCACGATCCCGATGCGGCGGAGCGGTCGGCGCAGAGTATGAGGGCGCTGCCGATCGACGATCCTCCGCTGCGCGCCGCGGCCGACGCCTATGCCGACGCGATCACGGCGATTTCGGGGACGGAAGCCGAGATCGCCAAGCTCGACAAGGAAGTCCTGGGTATCGAGGGCCGGCTGATTGGGCGTGTCACCGAACTGCTGCGCGAACTCAGCGCGCGGCGGGGGCGGGTGCTGTCGCGCGACTTCGCGCGGACTCTTGCCGAGGCCAAATGGCAGAGCATCGTGCTCGGCACGGCCGGCGTACTGATCGGGATTTTCGCGGCGCTGTTCGTGGTCCGCCGTACCGTGCGTCCGCTGGCGTCGATCGCGACCTCGATACGCGCGCTGGCCGGAGGCGAGAAGGACGCCTCGATCCCCTTGACCGACGTGAACAACGAGATCGGCGACATCGCGCGCGCCGCCGAAGTGTTCCGCCGCACCCTGGCGGACGCCGATACCGCGCGGGAAGCCGCGGTCCGTGCGCTGGCCGAGCAGCGGCTCGCCGAGGAAAGCTATCGCAAGCTGTTCGAAGGCTCGGTCGACGGGATTTATGTGACGACGCCGGCTGGCGCGCTGCTCAATGCCAATCCGGCGCTGGCGCGGATGATGGGATACGACACGCCGGAGGATTTGATCCGCGGCATCGGCGATATCAGCCAGACCATCTACGTGCATCCGGAGGCGCGCGCGGAATACCAGCACCTGATGCAGCGCGACGGCATGGTCCGCGAATTCGAATATCAAGCGCACCGGCGCGGCGGCACGGTACTCTGGCTCTCCGACAGCGCCACCGCGGTGCGCGACGAAAACGGCGAGATCGTCCGCTATGAAGGGACGGTGCGCGACATCACCGATCAGAAGCGCGCCGAGGATGCGGTCGCCGAAGGCCGAAGGCTGCTGCAGCAGGTGATCGACACCGTGCCGGCCGTCATCAACGTCAAGGACAAGCAGCTCCGCTATATCCTGATGAACCGCTACATGGCCGGTATCTTCGGCGTCGAGCCCGGCGAGGCCATCGGCCGCACCACCACCGACCTGATGTCGCGCTATGGGGCGCAGAAGACTGACGAGAACGACAAGCGTGTGCTGGCGGCGGGCACAGGGCTTGGATTCTACGAAGAGGAATATCTGGATTCATCCGGCAATCTGCGGCACTGGCTGGTGAACAAGCTTCCGCTGCTCGACGCCGACGGCGAAATCGAGAGCATCGTCACGGTGGCGCTCGATATCGGCGAGCGCAAGCGCGGCGAAGCGGAGATGCGCAAGGCCAAGGATGCCGCGGAAGCGGCGCTGCGTAATTTGCGGGAGACCCAGCAATCGCTGATCGAGGCGGAAAAGCTCGCGGCCCTCGGCCGGCTGGTGGCGGGCGTCGCCCACGAGGTCAACAACCCCGTCGGCATCAGCCTGACGGTAGCCTCGTCGCTGGAACGCAAGACCGCCCTGTTCATCGCCGAGGTCGCGCGCGGCGATCTCAGGCGGTCCAGCCTCAACGACTTTCTCGAAGCCTGCCGCGATGCTTCCTCGCAGCTGGTGGCCAATCTCAACCGCGCCGCCGAACTGATCACCTCGTTCAAGCAGGTCGCCGCCGACCGCAATTACAGCGATCAGCGCGTCTTCGATCTGGGTGATCTCACCGAGCAGGTGGTGATGAGCCTGCGTCCGGGCCTGCGAAAACACAACCTGGCGCTTAACGTCGACTGCCAGCCCAATCTCGTCATGAACTCCTATCCCGGCCCCTACGGCCAGGTGCTCACCAATCTGTTCCTCAATGCGGTGGCGCACGCTTTCCCGGACGGCAAGCCGGGCGCGGTCGATATCCAGGTGCGGGAGTCCGGCAAGGACAATGTCGAGATCATCTTTTCCGACAATGGTTGCGGCATGTCGCTCGACATCCGCCGCCGCGCCTTCGATCCGTTCTTCACCACCCGCCGCGACCAGGGCGGCACCGGGCTCGGCCTGCACATCGTCTACTCGATCGTGACCAACCGGCTGGGCGGCCGACTCGACCTCGACTCCGAGCCCGGCAGCGGCACGAGGATCCAGATCATCCTGCCGCGGGTGGCGCCGCTGGAGCAGGCCGCGGAGTAGCGGGCTTGCCAGCTAATCGATGTCGGCCAGTTTGCGCAAAGTGGCCTTGAAGATCTGGCTGTGTTTGCCGACCAGCGCCGTCCCGTCCATAACCGCGGCCGTATCGGTGAAGGTGCCGGAGACGCCGATGCCGACCGGGCTTGGCCCGCCGAACAGCGGATTGGCATCGGGGCTGGAGGTATGGCGCTGCACCAGCACCTCGCCCTTGAAGGTATCGCCCTTGCTCGTATAGGTGCCAGTGTAAAACAAATAGGCGTCACCGCCGAGGATCCTGCCCTCCCGGAACATGATCACGCCGCTGCCCTTGCCGGTTCGTCCGTCCTGCAGGCTGACGTGGATCGAATACAGACCGTTTTTCATGATGTGACCGGTTAGGACCTCCGTCACGGCGGGAGTCGGTGGTTTGGTATGCCAAACGCATGCGCAGCGTCAACGCGGCAGAGTGACCGCGCGCGTCATGCGAGCAATCTATTATCCCAGCCATGTCTTGTGACGTTGGCATGACGGCGACCTAGTAAGCGGAAAGTTGGCACGCGAAATGCTTTCTTAGCTTTACACCGGCCGGTGGGTGCTGGAGCAGAGGACAGGTGAGCAACTGGATCGATTCCGGCGGCGGTGCGCCGCGTGCATGGAGTGACGACGACTGGGACGATAGAGGCCTGGAACAAGCGCAAGGCAGGTCAGGGCGCTGGAGAGCGCCGTTGATCATCGGCTTTGCGGTGCTGTCGCTGGGGCTGGCGTCGCAACTCGGGCACGCCCGCGACCGCGGCCAGTTTGCCAACACCACCCCCGAACTGAGGGCGTGGTTCAACGCGCTGAAAAGCCAGAAGGGGCCATGCTGCTCCGACGCCGACGGCAGCGCGATCAGCGATGCCGATTGGGAAAGCGGCAACGGCCACTACCGTGTGCGCATCGACGGCGAATGGGTCAACGTGCCCGACGAAGCCGTCATCACCGAGCCGAACCGGATCGGCCGAACCATGGTCTGGCCGATCCGCGATGGCGTAGGCGGGCTCTATATCCGCTGCTTTCTGCCCGGCAGCATGACCTGATCCTCTGCGGCCTTACGCATATTTCTTGTCGCGCTCCAGGAGCTCGATCGAGATACCTTGCGGCCCGCGGAGGAAGCAGATGCGGACACCGGGCCGGATCGTCGTCGGTTCCTTGGTGAACTCCACGCCCTTGGCCTTGATCTCGGCGGCCACCGCGTCGATATCCTTCACGGTCAGTCCGAAATGGTCGAGCCCTTGATAGGGAGTCACCGGCGGGGTGTTGACGCCGTCGCCTGCCGTAACCGGCGCGATGAACACGTTGGCGCCGCCAAGCTTGACGTCGATCCGTCCGGGCCCGCGGATGATCACGCCGCCGAGAATGTCTTCGAGCCAGGCCGCAGTCGCCTCCGGATCGGGACTGCGCAGGTGAACGTGATCCCAGGTGACTATCGGCATTTCCATCTCCCGTTGGCTTGTTGGGCGTCGCCAGACGCCATGCTTGGCCGCGGCCTGACACGGCCGAAGAATTTTAGCGGCCGCCTTTGCGCATTGCCATCCCCTTGGCCATCCGCCTCGGCTGACCCGGGCCGCCTTCAGGTCCCAATATTGTCTCGTTTGGGTGGAACGATCACCCGACTCGTCCATTGGTGAGACAGCGGCGGAACCGCGTAATCGGCAGTCGTGTTTGGAGCCGTGCGGTGTAATGCCCGCGCGGCTTTTTTACGATGCGGCGCAGCAAGCGATGTCTGTTTCGCCGGCTTTCGGTGGCAAGACTTCGGTGGCACGACGATGAGCATAGAGCTTTCCCGCATCGAATTGACCGGGGCCGGTGGCACCTTCTCGGGTTGGCTGGTGAACAGCCCGGTAAGTTATTTCAGGTCCGCATTTGTCTGGCTGCCGGTCGCGCTGATCGCCGGTCTCGGAGCGTGGACGCTGCTGGCCGGCTATGCCAGCAAGCCGGCTGAGAGCGAACCGGTCGGCCTGGCGACGGCCGTCGTGGCCGACCCCGCGCCGTCTTCAGCTGCCGCTCCCGCGAATTCGGTGCCTGCGTCCCAGCCGCCGACCGCGGGAGGCGAGGCGGTCGTGCCCGCGGAAACCGCGCCGGTCGACGGCCTGAAGATATCGTCGCAGTACTGGCGAAGGGGCGGGCTGGGATCGAAGGCCCTGATCACGTTCACGCTTCGCAACAACAACGACTACGCGGTCAGGGATATCGCGATCTCCTGCGCCTTCAGCCGGCGGGACGGCAGCCATTTGACCGACCGCTCGCGCGTGATTCACGACACCGTCGACAAGCGAAGCCGGAAAACCTTCGCCGGCACGCATGTCGGCTTCGTCAACGTCAATGCCAGCAAGGCAAAGTGCTCCCTGATTGCGGCCAGCCACATCTAGAGCATGATCCCGAAAAATGGGGAGCGGGCGCTTCCGAGAAGATCACGCTCAACAACAGGGCGGGGCGGTAACGAAGCGGTAACTTCGTTGTTATCTCCGCCGCGCGGCCCTAGGAACCAATCGCGTCGTACCCAGTTAAGCTGACGATCCGTGCGTTCGCGCGGATGGAGCGACGCCTCGAAATGCCTTTGCTGCGATATTTCGTTTTTGTCGGCGGCGCGCTGCTCGCGCTGCTGTTTGTCTCGAATGCGTATTTGCCGAAAACGCCCGACGAGGTGAGGGCGGATGCAGGCTTCGCTAGATCGACCATCCGCATTCATTCCGAGCGCAAATGGCCCGAGCGCGTCGTTTTCGACACCAATCAGCCGACCATCGTTCCCGCACCAACCACCATAGCCAGCGTCCCGCTCCCCGCAGCGGTGGCCGACGCCTCGACGAAGGCGGGGGTACGCGATTCTTTCGCGCAGTTGCAGCCCAATCAAACCCAGCTGCAACTAACGGATCCCAAGAAGACGGAAAAGCCGGTGCAGCGAAAACGCAGGATTGCCCGGCGGCCCGCAGCCCCGCCGGTTATGATGGTGGCGCAGCAGCCGCAATTCAGCCTGTTCGGCAACAATACCTGGTGAGCCGACCGGCCAGCGCCTGAGCCGATCCTGAGACTGCCGGGCGGCCGGGACGATTTGACCGGTCATTGCCTTGATCTTGCGCAAAGTGCCCCCTGTCGGGACCTCCTAGTCTTGCATTTGTTACAATTGGGAAAAAGGGCTTACGCCTGCCCTCAGGAGGTGTACGGCATGCCGAAAATTCCGAACCTGTCGATCTCGCCGGACAAGGCGTTTTTCATCGTCGCCAAGGCGCGTCAATCCGACAGCAAGGCCGCCGAGTCGGATCTTGTGACCGATCTGAGCGACGATGATGGCGTCTACGGGGTCGAGGACCATAGCAAGGAGACCGATCGCTCCGAACTTTCCGGCTTCATTCGCGGGCTGAACGTCGACGAGCAAATCGATCTCGTGGCCCTGATGTGGCTCGGCCGCGGCGACGGCGATCTCGACAATTGGAGCGAACTGCGCGCGGAGGCGGCGCGCGCCCACAACAACCGCACCGCCTCCTATTTGATCGGGACGCCGATGCTTGCGGATTATCTCGAAGAGGCCTTGTCGCAGTTCGGCAAATCCTTCGAGGATTTCGAGGAGCATCTTTGATCCCCTCTCGAAACCCCACGATCAGGACTGACTTCCTTTGGAGCTTCTTTAATGACAAAAATCAAAATCGGCACGGGTGACTGGATCGTTGTCTGTGATGGCCGCAAGGCGCTGATCCTGGAAAATATCGGCGACCGCATGTTCCCGAACCTGCACACCAAGGAAGTGCACCAGCATCCCGATCAGTCCACGTCGGCGCAAGGCAGCTCTCCTCCGGGCAGCGTGCACCAGTCGATGGGCGGCGCGCGAAGCTCGATCGAGCAGACCGACTGGCATGATGAGG
Organism: Bradyrhizobium sp.; assembly: GCF_017881085.1. Lineage (GTDB taxonomy): Bacteria > Pseudomonadota > Alphaproteobacteria > Rhizobiales > Xanthobacteraceae > Bradyrhizobium. The sequence goes on along the minus strand of NZ_JADGRI010000079.1, from coordinate 9,867 downwards.
CTGAACGCACTTTCCTCAAGACCCTGGCTGAGCGGCTCAACCTTGCCGTCACCACAGGTGAAACCACGTCGCTGACCATGGTAGCCTCGCCGCGCGCGCTCGGCATGATCCGGGCGGATTATTCGGCCGCGGTAAAAAAGGCGATTCACAGCGAGCTGCACAAGGACCTCGTCAAGATGCCGGTCCATGAAATCGAGAAGCAGCTGTTGGCGTGAAAGTCGGGAGGCCGGCTTATTTCCTGATCATCGAAGCCGGGCCGGCCAGCCTATTCGAGTCGGGCCCGCGCGCTTCCAGGTGAAGGTGCGCAGGTAGCCAGACCAAAGCGTTTTAGAGCGAACCGGAGACCGGTTCGCTCTAGGAAAACGCGTCAACCAAAAATCCAGGGCCCCGTTTCGACGGCACCGAAACGGGAATGGTCCTAGTCGTTGTCGTGATGGATGACGGTCTTGCTTTCGGTGCCGTCGCCATGCTCCTTCTTGATGATGGTGGTGCGGTCGCGGGGTTCATGCTCCTTGATGACCGTAGTATGATCGCGATCACGGTCCCGGTCGTAGTCGCGGTGGCTTTCGCCGACGGTTACGCCAGCGCCAACCGGACCGACGCGAACGCCGACTTCATCCGCCACGGCCGGCCCCGCGAGGGCGCCGACAGCCGCTGCAACAAGCAAATACTTCTTCATAGTGTCCTCTCCTTCGATGGAACAGGACACCAACCTTCGATCGCGCCGGCTGTTCCAGGGGAACCTGCACAAACATGCGTCCCTGGCAGGTGGCAGTCGCCCGCGCGAATGGTAATCAGAGAGCACCCGGCCTTGCAGACCGCCAACTGATTTAATGCCGCATGTCCGACGGTTTGATATGTTCGGCTTCCGCGTCGTGACCTCCAAGGGGTCATGACGAATCGCAGGCTGCGCCTAACGGGAAGTGCTGTCGAGGGGCGTCGGTGCACGCCATTGCACGGAATTTCCCGCCGGACTACCGGAAGAATTCGGCCCGTGAGGCCTCGCCTGACATGGTGGCCGCTTGATCCGCCATCGAATGCCACTGCGCCGCGAGTTCTCGCCATTCCTGCTCGGTGGGTTGGTCGGTGGCGTGTTCGGCCTGCCGCTCGCACCCAACCGCTTTCAGGTGATATTTTTCGGACAGGTCAAACTCGGGGATGCTTTGATATGCGGGCATTCTGCCACTCCCTTGATAGGCGGGAGCACAACACTCTCTGTCACCGGTAAATGCCGAGTACGCTCCGCGCGGCGATACCCGAGTTTGCAGCTTTTGGACGCGGGCGCTGCCCAATAGTGCTCAGTCTTGGCGATTTGACGGCCAGTCTGATCGGCTATTTGGCGAAGACGGGTTCGGGAACCCTGAATTAACCGCTTTGGCCCAGCATGATGCCGGACCATTTCTCTGATGGTCACAGGAGCTAGGCAAGTGCCGTCGCTGGTATCGACCCGGTGCCGGCTGTTTCACAGGGCAGGGTGGGCCCCGATGAATTATCAGGCGTTCACGAACGACAGCCTCACCATGATGTATGAGGGCATCCGTGGGGCACTGGGGGCAGACGATTCACTCCGCGCTCTCGGCGAGGAGCCGAGGTTTCGGGTTCGTGAAACGCCGGACTGGAAAAAGCACGCCTCGGAGCTTGAGACGGAAATGCTCAGGCGTGGAATGTTCTTCGAGGTCATCGATTGGACGGATGGGCAGGAGATGCTGCCCTTTGAGTGACGATCGGACGAGCGGCGAAAAACGCTGCGGGCGTTCAGTACGAGCCAACGCCCAAATCCACTCCGGCGGTTGCCAGCAGCAGTGAAGCAACTAAACCTAGACAACAGAACAACATGATCGTCTTGAACGAATTGCTATCGGTTCTCGCCTTGGTAACCGCGTGCGGAAGAACGTTTGAAATCGCATTCATGGCAATCTCCTCCGGTTGAGTTGCTGGCCAGCTTGGTACCAAGTCCTGGTTTCGGCATGTTTTCACGGGCCGAGCAAAATGGTTTCAAATTCAATGGCGAATTGTTTCTTGGAGCGGTGTCGATGAAACATGTTTGCGCGATCGCGATCGGCGCTCCGCTGACGCCAGACGGGGCCGGTCAACCCCGGGATCGCGAAGCCGCCCGCCGATAGCCGGGAAGGTGGCGTGGAGAAGCGTGCGTGCGCCACAGGTTGCGCCCACGTCGTAGAATCACCTAGATTTGCGGTCGGGGTAGGCAGCCAGAGTAAAGCAAATGAAACATCATTTGTTGGAAATTGCCTTGACCGCTGCCAGCTTGATCTCTGCGATCGTCGTCGTGTGGTGGGGAATCAAAATCCTCGTTGCATGAGCTACTACGTGCCCGGCCGGGCTCGACGACCTCGAGGCGAGGCATCGGCATTCTATTTGTAGGTGTAAATACCAACATCAGTTCAGCCGACCACCGGGTTCGGCTGAACATCGAGAAGATGATCTGACGAAAGGGATTCGGCGGCACATCGAGCCTGTGGCTGATGGATCGCGCGGTCGAAACCTGTTGGCGCGCCCAGGGGCATGGACCTTTCGTCGTGGCGAGGCCCGGACGAGGGGGCTTCGTCACGCGCGCCCCGTCATCGGTATCTGCTAACCCCCTCGGGGAGGGCCGCGGGCAAGCAAAAATAGTTCTAGCGAATAACGATGTTCGCCGTGACGTAATTCACCGGCGTAACCTTCCAAATGTTTTCAGTAGCGTTTGGAGAATGCGCTGCCATGACCGACCTTGAAGGGAAACTGGAACGATTCGAAACCCTCGCTGCCGAATGCGAACTGATTGCCAAGCTGGCGAGCGATGCGGCCAAGCGCGAACTGTATTTGCGGCTCGCCTTGCACTATCGCGAATTGGGCGTCGACATGCGCAAGGCGATTGCGACCAAAGACGCCGCATAGCCTCGATGGGAACGCGGTGTCGCTCCCCCGGGCGGCGCGCCCGGATAAACGGGGTGCACCGCACCAAGATGAGGCAGCCCCGGTCACCGGTGGCCGTCGCCCCGGCGTCATCGTGATGCTGACGCGCGTGACGTCGCCGCACATCCTGTCGGCGACCCGTTTTGATTGTTGTTCGCTGACGCGCTCTTTCAGCGATCTCCCGACCATTCGATCAGGTCGAACACCATTCCACGTTTGAGCATTTCCGCTTCGAGAGCGGCTGCATGCTTCTTCCACTCGGCGGTCTCTCGCACGCGAAACCGTGCCTCTTCGCCCAGCCGGGAAAGTTCGTCGTCAGCAGCCAATGCCCCACGAGCACCAAAGTACATCATGGCGAGGGTGTCGTTCGTGAACGCGTGATAGTCCATCGGCGATCGGATGTTGTGGATATGAGCGCGGTCTCATGAAAACAGGCCGTCAATACACCGTGGAAGTGATACGGCGCGATGCGCGGCGGGCAAGGAATTTCAGATGTTAACGTAAACCAATGGGGGTTACGTCGTCGGCTCCCGACAGGGGTCAGCGGCCCGGCGCGCGGTGAGTTACGGACGACACGCGCCGGGTCTGACCATCCCCCTTTGGCCCGCGAGGCACGGTCGACACCCGACGTAAGGCTGATTCGTGGCAAGAATTCTGCGGGCGATCTCTCCACAGGCCCCGCGAATTTTCTGGATGGCCGGAAGGTGCGGCCGACAGCAAGCGTACCCCGGCGAGGCGAGATCCGGTTTGAAGGGCATGCCGGGATCACGGTTCCAGAATTAACCCGCCGCGTGGACATAAAGCTTAACCAGCAAGCTTAACAGGCAAGCTTAACCCATGAGTTTTGTTGCGCGGTTCTCCAGAGCGCTTAGCACCAAACCGTTGCCCCGACTTTTCAACGGAGGGAGTACTGGCGATGGTGCGGTCAACAATGGGACGGCTCCTGACTGATATGGAGCGCGAAATCGAGGCGGAGGTTCGAGGCAGGCCACCGGTCCACCACGCGCCCTCGATGGCGATACCGGACTACGTCGAGCATCGCGACGGGGCGACGGAAATCGGCAAGCTGTCGGCGGAGGCCGTCGTTCGCGAATACGAAGCAGCGGCAAAGGAGATCGAGGCGATGGGCACCGATCTGATTGACCTCGTCAGGCAATGCGAGGCGGCCGCCCGCGATGCGCTCGCCGTGACCGAAGAGTTGAAGGAAACCGCAGGGCGCTACCGCGAGGAAGCCAAGCGCGTCTTCTTTCAGATCGAGAACTGCTCGCTGGTGACTGCGGAGGTCCGCAAGACCTGCAACGAACTGAAGCAAAGGATCGCGGCGCCGGCCACGATAGGCACAGCACCCGATATAGGCCCTGCACCCGACATCAAGTCCGAGCCGACCACGGATGACGCGGTCTGATTGCATGGTTCGGATCGCGCTGTCCGCCGCCGGACTGCATTTCAGATCGCGGACGCTATCAGTCCGACCCTCATATCCCTGGCGAGATATACGCAGGCGTCATCGGCAAACACGCTGCCATTCGCAATTCCAAGAGCCAGTTTGCCGCGCCTTACCTGGCGCATATTGACCTCGTCGCGCACGCGCTTGACGGCGGGCGTTATATCCCCTCGGAACTCGACCTCGCCGACGCCGACGGCGCGGCCCTTGCCCGGTGAGCCCGACCAGCCAAGCCAATAGCCGATGATCTGCCACATGGCGTCCAGACCCAGACATCCGGGCATCACGGGGTCACCGGGAAAGTGGCAGTCAAAAAACCAAAGGTTCGGCGTGATATCCAGCTCACCGATGACATGGCCTTTGCCGAATTCGCCACCGATCACGCTGATCTCGACGATCCGGTCCATCATCAGCATGGGCGGTGCCGGTAGCTGGGCATTGCCGGGGCCGAAATAGCCGCCCTGGCTCGATTTGAGCAGATCCTCCCTTGTGTAGGACGATTGCGGAGCGTGAAAGTCGCGAGGGTCGGACAAGGCCATGTCACCTCTGACGATGCTTGGCGGGAGCCTTGTCCGTTTCGATGGAATCGAGACGGGGCTCCAAATTGTTGACTTGACGCGTTTTCTTGACGCGAACCAGTTTCCACTTCGCATGAAAACGCTTTGCTGGCTGCCGAACGTCTGGCGATCTTGTCACGGCCGCTGTTTCGACGCCGGAGCCTGGCGGCAGGCGCAGGGCTCCGGCCATGAAGGCCCAGATTTCATCCGTGAGTTTGCCGGGATCGGGTCGCTGTTTGCTCATCAAGGCATCGATCAGGGCCTGGCGAATTCCGCCGATCATTAGCGCGATGGTGAGATGAGGGTCGATGTGATCGGGAACGATGCCGTGACGCTGGGCCGCCTGGAGCATCAGCGCGCCGCCGGCAAGCTGTCGGTTGGTGAAGGCGGTCTCGACATCCAGGACTTCGGGTGCGCGGCTCAACGGCCCGATGACAAGCGGAGCGAACGGGTGGTCGTAGTGGAAGGCGACATAGGAGGCTATCCGCCGCTTTTCCCTGTCGGCCCAGCCCTCCGAGGGTCGCCCCACGTCCTTAAAAGCCACTTCATCGAGGCGGTTGTAGAACGCTTCAACAACGGCGGCGATCAGGCCGGCCTTCGATCCGAAGTGGTGATAGGCCAGCCCGACCGAAACCTGCGCCCGCTTCGCGACGGCCTGCATCTCCAGATGCCCATGGCTTCGGATGAGCTCCTTTTCGGCCGCCCGGATCAATCGTTCTCGCGTCCCGATCGTCGTGATCATTTGAACCAGGCATTGAATTGAATTCAATTCGATATCGATTTCCAGGCCTGGATTCAAGTTGAAAGTTTCCTGGGAGACCGTGACGATCGGACGACAGGAGCCGACCATCACATCGCAATCGATCAGGATATCTTCCGGAAAAGCCCCCCAAATGGAGGCGACCGAAAGCGGCAGCTGGCGGCGCGATGACCTTCGCGCAGACGACCTGAACCGCCGTCGAGGGCGCTCCTGGAGTCACGGCACGTTCCCAGCCGGATCGCTCTCCGGTGGGCCGAGGCACGAAATGAGGATGGCCCCGTACCGCCTCCGCCGCTACCGGATATGGTGCTCGATATCCCGCAGCAACCGTTTCGCCCCGTCCATGAAAATTCCGTTGTTGTAATTGGCGTCCCAGAAATAAATCGCGCCGAGAACGATCAGAAAAGCCAGGAACATCCGCATGTCTGTTTGCCCTTGGCGGTCTAGCGTGTCGCTACGCTGAGGAGTTTGCGGCCAGGCCTGGTTGAACGACCGATCCGGCGCGGTGATGCGCTTTGTTCAATCGAGCCCCGCCAAGGGGTGTTTGAAACGTAGTAAAGCACGTCGCCGCGCCGTCGGGTCAGCCGGGAAAGAGCGCTGAAGAGAACCAGAGTGATGATCACATCGAAGAGCATTTCGAAAAAGCCTCCGAAAAATGGACCGCAGGCATCGCCTGCAGCCTGCCGGGTTCAAAAAATCAGTGTTTTTAAAATGCAGTCCGGCCCGGTGAGAAAATCTAAAGGCGCTTCCAACGGCGCGTAAATTGAAATGTGCGGTTCCACAGCAGGAACAAAAAATTAGTTGCGCATTGGCAACAGGCACCGAGCGCGATCGGCGCGATTGCCCATCTTTGCAGCATCGCGCCGGAAAAACGTGGATGGATGGCCGGGACAAGCCCCGCCATCACGGAAAGTGAATCAATTCAGGCTGTTGGCGAGAGATTCAGAGCTGGCTGCTTTTTCATTAGGCATTGGTTTGATGAGGAACCGCGTGGCGAGGTCGCAAGCGATGAGACATGAATACCACAGCCGTCGACCAAATTTGGGGGGACTCTGATCGAGCCCCTAGTTGAAAAGCGTTAACGCATTCGTGGCGATATAATCGCACCAATGATTCCCGAGGGCGTCTCGATGGCAAAATTTGCGATTGGCGAGCAAGTCGACAATGTAGCGGACGACCATGAGGGCGGTAAGGTCGTCGCCGTCTTCTCAACCGTTGACGGCAAGTTTCGATACGCCGTTGACACGGAAGGATACGGCGCACTCCAGTTTTTCGCCGAGGAAAAACTTGTCGTTCATGCCAAGCCGGCCACGCCCCAAGTCGCGTAGGCGACGGTAGCCTTCAAGCCTGGCGGGCCGCAAAAAAGAAAGGCCTCGGATCGCTCCGAGGCCCCGCAGGTGTTCGCGGGGTTACATCCGCCCGCGCGGGCACCCATGGGCTCCCGAGCAACTCAGGAGCAAGCCCAAATAATCACAACCGCCATCGGAAGGCCGACGCCCAAGGCGCCGCCAATTATCGACGCGAACGCTGAAAGCAAATTGTTGTCTGCTTGGACCTTACGCCGAGACATACCGTTACTCCATCGAGCCCCCACGAGCACCGCCCGTCGCCCAAAAGGATGAACGATAAAAAACACGAATCGGGTCAAGAACGCAGGTGCTCGCCCGAAGCAGCTAAGCTGCATCTTTATGGTTAAGAAAAAGTTAATGCGGTTCTTGGGCGCGCGACGCGTGCGCTGAAAACGCCTCGACCGCCTGTATCGTTCTGATCGTCGGCATCCTTGCGTAAGTCTTTATCAATGGGCTCGTTGGACCGGATCCCGGGTCCGCCGGCCTGAAGAGGGATGCGGAGTGATGAAGATCGGCGAAGCGAAGCAAAGCCCTCGGTTCGGCGGCGCGATTGGAGACGCATTCATCATTCTCCGCTATTTTGGGTGGGTGTTTTGCTGTGTTTGGCGGCGATCACGATCTATGTGCTGTCCGACGATCTATCGTGGCCCCGCGCTCGATGATCGGCTAATCTGCCTGTTTCGAGCGCTGTTCGCATTTCGCCTTGGAATTCTTCGAGAGCCTGCCGAAGTCATGGGCTTAATCGCCGGACCGAAATGGCGCGCTCGGAGAGATTCGAACTCCCGACCCTCGGATTCGAAGTCCGATGCTCTATCCAGCTGAGCTACGAGCGCGTGCGAGGGTCTCGATTACCAGACTTGGCCGGGCAGGGCTACCCAAAGAAGGCGCCTGAAAAGCGGGGCGGCGTGGCCGGGCCCGGCCGCTCCCTCAAACGCCGCGCGGGACGTCGATGCCGGATTCCGTCAAGTCGCGCAGGAATTTCCGCACCAGCAGAATATTGGTGTTCTGCAGTTTGTGATTGTTGCCGAACTTGAACTGATTGGCCTCGGTCACGATCAATCCATCATCGGTGTCGCGAAGAATGCCTTTCTTCTTCAATCCATTGGCCCGTCGGCGTACGGTCTCGATCGGCATCGCCAGGAAACGGGAGAGCGCGGCGCGCGAAACGCCCTGCTTGATCGCGTCGGGCTCGACCGCCTCCACGCTGCCGAATTGGCGATCAAGCTCGGGGTCTTTCATGACGGGGATCACGTTGGCGTTCAACACCGCATGGATGATCAGCAGGTCCAGCGGATCGAAGTCGTCATAGAAGCGGAACATCTCGCTGATCGCGCACAGCATGTAGGCCAGCGAATGGCGGGAGATGGTGCGGGCCCGATCCGTTGCGGTCTTGCCGTCCTTGCTCTTGCCGGCCATTCCAAATCCATTTGCGCGAACGAAGACATTTAGCCCTGCCCAATATGGGTAGGGCGGCGCCTCCGCGTGGTCAATAGTAACTTGTTGGCGGTATGATTTTCTTCGATAGATTGTCGAGTGGCCGCGCGCAATGCGCACGCGCCGCGAAATTCCGAACCGATCCAGGTCCCGTTCAGCTTGCTGAATGGCTGCGCTCGGCGGCGCTGTTGAAGGGGAATGCGGGCGACATGACGTTCATCATCGAGTCGGCAAAAGACAATCGCCGGACCACCGACTTCCGGTCCAGTGCCGAAATTGCGTTGGCGCTGGCCCGCAAGCTCGTGGCGGATGGTTTTGCAGTTTCGATCACGGACCCGAGCGGGCAAGTGTATTCTGCCGATCGACTCGATCTCCTGCTGACGCGTGAAAGCCTGAACTCGCAGGAATAGAGGGCAGCCGCTACCCGGACGGGTTGAATCAGCCCTGGTCCGACCGCCGGGTCAGGCGTTTCGCGGGGGCGAATTTCGCGCCGCGGAGCCAGCCTCTCCCTTAAGGAGAAGCTGGCGCGCAATTCAGATGTCGTTGTTGTCAGATGTCGTTCTTGGGAATGTATTTGCCCATGACGCACTTGTACCTTTGCAACTTCCACTCATGGTACGGGCCATGGGCGAGCCAGTCGGCAATACCGATTTGCCCCTGCACCGTGCAGGCGGCCATGGTGATTCCCGACTGATCGCTGTTGGTGACGACTTTCTCCAGGCAGAGCTGGCCATTGCAGAGAACGGCGACGAGAGTAATGAGCATGGTGTCCTTCGCTGATAAGGATTTACCCGGTTACTCAAGTTGATGCAGAGATCATGCCAGATTCGGGCCCGCTCGTCGCTCCGTAATGTTCCGGATGTCGCGACAGGCGGTATCGATGCGGCGAATCATACCTTTCACGTGGACGTGAATAGCGGGTTGCGCCGCGCGGGTCCGCCCTGCGCGTTGCAGAAGAACGAAAGCAGTGGTTCGCGCATGACGAGCCTCTTCATAAGAGCTGATTCAATTGTCAAACAGCAAAGAAGAAAGAAGGGTGGATGGCTTCCGCCTTCGCTCATGGAGCTACGGCGGACAAGTCGCCGAGCGCGAAACGACGGTTGATACGCCTTCGCGATCTCGCGGCGCGATACGCCCGAGTTTTGCAAAACCTTCCGCCCCGAAAGAGGGCGTGGGGAATGCCGGGTGCCCAGTGCACCCGCAGCCTCGTGTGCGCTGGGGGTAGTTAAAGATGCACACGAGTATTCACAGCGGTCGCACCGGAAATCACCCGGCATCCCCGCACGCAATGGTTTTAACGGCTTCCTTCGAGCTCTTGTGTCTGCAAAATCTGGCAGAATGTGCGAACGGGCGGCTCTGACCAGCCGCCCGTCGCTGGATCTGAGCCCGTTCGTGCTCAAAGGCCGCAAG
>NZ_JADGRI010000320.1 GCF_017881085.1 Bradyrhizobium sp. | reverse complement strand
AACTGTTCGTCCTGGGGTTTCGCGGGCAGGCTGTCATGGGCCTTGGCGTAGTCGATAACTTCGCCGAGCAGCTTCTGGCCGAGCGGAGCCAGCGCGCGCTCCCATAATTCCCGCGCGGTTTCACCCTTCTTGACGAAGCACCACTCCTGGGCGGCGATCGCGCCGGCGTCCATGCGGTCGGCGAGATGGTAGATGGTGCCGCCGGTGATCGGATCGCCTTCACGGATGGTCCATTCCACCGCCGCGATGCCGCGATGGCGGGGTAGCAGCGAGGGGTGATAGCCGATGCCCCCGAGCCTTGCGGCCGCCAGCGCCTCCTTGCTGATGCGGGCGTGGCTGTGCGCCGTCACGATCAGGTCGGTACCTTCGGCGATTTCCCGGGCCGCGACCAGCCTGGGCTTGGCCTGCACCACGACCTCGATCCCGGCGGCCTTGGCTGCCGCCGCCAGGCGGTCTTCGGCATCGGCCACCACGACCCTGACAATGTCGACCCCATGCTGGCGCAGCATGTTCAGTGTGGTCACGCCGAAATGGCGGGAGCCGACGAGGGTAATCCGCATGGTGGTTCCGTCCGTCCTGAGCCCTGGGGGATGTCGGGTCCCGTCGATAACACGTCGCGGGCTTCTGTCACGCCGCCGGACCGGGGTCGAGGGGTTTATCAACAAGGGGTAGGCGCCCGGCTGGATGCTTGCGCCAGGCCGTTTCCCGCCGGCCGCACAGGCAAACGGTCAGCCGAGACGCCGGCGCACCTCGTCCCGCATCATCTCGCGAAAGGCTTCCCGGCGCGCCGGCCTGTCTTTTTCGTGGATGTTGAAGCGATCGAAGATGTTGAAGTTTTCGAGGATCGCGTGACGGTCGCTGGCCATGGCCAGGATGCGCAGCAGCTCGGCCGCGGTGCCGCCGGGACCGGTAACTTCCCACCTGCGGATGGTGTCGGCGCCGTTGCTGGTTTCAAGGCCGCACAGTTTGGCCATATCGGCCGTCGACAGGCTTCTGCCGATGGCGTCGCCGAGATCCTGGCGAAGCTGCTTCAGTTCGGGGCCCGTCATCGGGAGTGGTCCGTCGTCAAAGACGGATAGCTGGCGGCAGAAAATGGCGAAGGCGAGGTTCGCGGCGCGCGCCGCCAATCGACGCTAACGGGCGCCGCGGGTCGGCACGCGGCCGTCAGCGTGACCAGTAGCCGTCGACGGCGTGAGCGACGAATATTCCGACACTAATAACGCCGAAGAGCGCAGTAACTGCATCCAACATGGCATCGATCCTTAGGCCCAGCGTCAATGACCTAACGGTACAGCTCGCTACACAGTCAAAAGAATTCCGGGAGAAATTGAATTTTGAAAGCTTGATGATGATTTTATGCAACAGGCTGCATCACCTCGGGGCAATCCGGACCGGCCCCGGCTGCGGCGGTGCAGGGGGACTGGCCCGTCTGGCATCGTCGATACCTGCGGCCGGTGACACCGGTTCACACCGGCGCTTTGCGCTCGACAGAAAGCCGATCCAGGCCGACAATCCGCAAATGCGAAGCCTCAGGGAGCGTGCACATGAGAAACGGACTGGCTTTCACGGTCGCGGCCGCTCTGACCGCTGCGGCCGTTGCCGCACCGGCCCGTGCCCATGAGCGCTGGCCCGCCATTCCCGCCGAGGTCGGCGTCGCAGCGGAGATCGCGGGGGTCGGCTGGGCTCCCTATCGCTGCGCCTTCGGCCCGGTCTACAATTTCTATCACGACGCTTATTATGGCGGAGAGCCGCCGGCGGTTTATCTCGGTTACGCCTACCGGCCGTATTATCGATACATGGCCTATCGCGCCGCTCCGCGGACCTATTTCTGCGACGCGACAGCGCGTCGTTAGGATCGTCTCTTCCTGAGCTTCCGCATCGGTCGATCGCGGGATCGGCAAATCCAGAGGCTTTCCGGCGTTAGCAGGGCATTAACCGCGCTGCGCAGGATCGCGCAACCATAGATCATCGAGCCCGTTGCCCTGACAACCAGGGGATAAACGAATGATGACATGGAGCAACGGGAAATCGGCAACGAGCTTTAGTCAGCGCTGTCGCAGCCTGAGCGTCGCTGCACGCGCCGTCCGCGAACGAGCCGTCACGCGCGGTTACGATCTCGATGGTTGGCGTCTCTCCCGCTTGATGCGGGAGGCCAGCACCGACGCGCAAGTCAATGTTGCCGAGCGGCAATTCAGTGCATGGCTGCGGGCAAACCCGCTCCAGGGCGCGGTTCAAGGGAACGGACCGCCCCGATAAGCAGCCGCAATTGTTCCCGATGGAGGCCCCGGAAAAACGCCGGGGCCTCGTTGCGCGCGGTTGGTTGCATTCGCACCAGCATCGCGCGGTCCCACTGTCGTAACGCAACCGGGACATTAAGTTTGGTCGCCAATCACCGGTTTTTCCATAAAGTTAAATCATTGCTGTTTCACTGAAAGTGCCGCACCGCCGCGCGGCTAGGTAGCCGGGCGCCACCCTTTTCCACCTACCCCAGAGGCGTAAGCGTCCGGCTACTTCGTATAGCGGCCAGTCCAGCGTTCGATTCAGAAGAGCCTCATGGGATTCGCCGTTGCGACCGCCCGGCTCGAGGCGGCGTTGATCCCGATGCTGGAGACCGGTTTGCCGATCCGACGCCGAACATCGCCAGAACGAACAGCTCGTTAAAGATCAGCCAGCCTATGAAGGCGGAATAAAGGGTCATGTTTCCTTCCAGGATCGGTCCAAGGCGGGAGCACAACGCTCTCGTCACCGGACTCATGCCTGCGACTCGGCGGTGATGGCACCGAGCCGATCAGTTTAACGGTCGGTTGTCAGTTCAATACGATACACGCAACCAATCAGCACACGCTCAGATTCAAACTGGGACATCGTGAGATTGATACGGACTGCATCCCGAGGCGCGGTTGAGGCGTGTGCTGATCGCGACAGCGTTGCCCGATGCCTGTGTTTGGGATTTCATCCCCGTTGGGCGGAAATGCTTTCGAACACCCCGGCGAGGCGGAAGCAGGGCCGATCCGGATGGAGATGCGGGAGTCCCGATGCGGGGAATTGCCAAACCGGAACATCAGACTGCAGTCCGCTTCTAACGTTCTCCAGCATCCAAGATCCAGGTCCGGTCGCCAAATGCGACATAAATCCGTTCCTGCCCAAGCGCAACGCCAAGTTCAATCGACAGCTCGTTCAACATCGCCTCGATCGTCTCGTCGGACAGATGGCCGAGATAGGCGTGAACAGCTTCGCCGGTGAACAGCGCCACCGGCTCGCGGTCCGAGCCAACCGTGCCATCCGGGCGGGGCCACGCATAGGTGACCTCCGCACGTGTGAACATGCCGGACAACGCGGGCTGACCCGCTTCCACCCGGCGTTTCATCCAGGCACGGGCAGTGCGGACGGCCTCCGAAACGTCGAAGACGCGGCCCTCGGCGTCCCAACCCTCGCGCAAGCCCACGCTGATGCGAAAATCGCGGCGAGGACCCAGCGATCCCGGAACAATGGAATAATCCTCAGCCTTGGGCGCAGCGGGTGGGGCGGTCATTTCGCTCTCGCCTTACGTTCCATTTGTCATCTTGATGTTCGCGACCCCAGCCACAATCCCGCAAAGGCGCCGACACCACTGAGCAGCACTCCCGAATAGGAGATCATGTCGCCACCCCAGAGTTCCGGAACAAGTCCGCCGACCGTGGAGCCAACAAAAATTCCGATCCAGATCGCTGATCGCATCTGTGCAGTATAGCACCGCCGGCACGTCCGCGCGCGAAAGGTGTATTGTCCGGCTCTCAACGGAGAATTCCACGATGATTTCGAAGCTCACAACCAGCCAAAAGGCCGAAGTCTGGGTCAACCTGGATCAGATCGTGCAGATGACCACCATCAGCGTCCAGGACGGCTCCCCCGCGACGGAAATAATCATGGCGAATGGCGCGGCGATCAACGTTTACGAGCAGCCGGCAGACATAGCGAACTTGACTAAGGCCCGTTGACCCCCTGATCAGCGCGGCCCCGGCCACGCCACGGCGGCGAGCCATGGCGCCGGACGGCCGGCACGTGACGGCGCGGAAACAACCGGACTCAGCAGTCCTTTCCGGCGCCAGGAAAAGCCTCGCAACCAGTTGTCAACCATCCTGGGTTATTCTGGCGTCCATGGGGACCAGGCTTCACCATGGCGGAAAAAGAGCGGTGAGAGCGCTTGGACGCCGCGCCGCCCTGCTTGATATCTGGCTCGAGCTTCTGGAGAGGATCGATGGCCCGAGGCGACGGCGCGCCGCGGCATGCCGGCACCGTCGAAACAATCCCATCCGCCGGCTCCCAAATACGAACTCCCAACTCCGGGCTCTTGGCGCACCCGCGATAAGCGGCCGAAACGAGTCGATGCGTCCATCCTGACCAGTACGCTGTTTTTGACGCCGGTCTATCGCACCGACGGCACCATCACGCCGGCGGCGTGGAGAGGGGGCGATCAAAACCCGAGGATCGAGACAACCGCCAACCCAAACATTACGCCGATCGCGGTGCGGACGGTGCGGAAAGCGCGGGCGATTCTGGATCTTCGCATGGGCTCAACCCCGGTCAGTGCCTATCCGGCGATCTAAAGCCGTAATGGTTAATCAATTCTTACTACAGGCGCAGTGACGGCTGGGACGCTTGAGACACGTCTGGCTGGTATCGGGGGCTTGGAACCAGTTTGAGCGGCCCCGGACATAGGTGACATTTCGTACGGGACACGTGGGTTACACTTATGCCTGCCAGCCGGAACGGACCTATCCGTTGCATGACCGCGATGTTCTCGTCACCGCTTGCTATGCGCAAACTTCTCACGTTCTAAATTGCCCTGGCTTAGATCATTTTTGCACGGCATCTGCGCAATCGCCGCAGGTACCGGCTGCTAAATTACAAGCCACCTGTCGCCGGAACTGTTGGGCCTCCGGTGCTGACTTTCGTCCAGACCAATCTTTCTGCCGGCAGCGGTCCCCGGGGGTACGACGTGGACGACTTCTTTCACCTTCCCAACGGTGGCTGCTGGAGACGTATTGTTGTTGTTGCGGCAATGTTCGACCAAAGCAACGCGACGATCGGCGGAATAACGATTGATCCCGGCGGTCTTGGTCTTGCGGTTTGTGGGATGGAGTCGCCGGTTCGGGATTCTCGGGGGCGAAGTCACCGTAACGGTTTCGAGCGGAGCGCTGCAATTTCACTTCATTGCCCTCACCAGACCGTCAATACGCCACAGGTGGTTGCCCGCGCGACAGGCAATATCGCCAGCCTTTCGGTTATTGGTGGACAGGTCATGGCGTCTGGTTCGGGAAGCACCGGCACTCAAACTTGGGATTACGGCGCGACCACACCACAACTTCCGTCTAGCATTCATGGTTCAGGCACAATCGCGGCTGCTGGCGAATGAACAAACACACAGTGCGACGGGTTGGCTATGAGTGGTTTTCATTTGACGCTTGGCGGGTTCCTGACGTTCCTGCTGTATATTTTCGCATCGATCGGAAGTTGGCGGTTAGCGGAGACTATTTGACGAGCGTCTGGATACTCGGGGTTTCGAGAGCGTTTGCTTTGGCACGTCGAAGCGGTTCTCTTTGTCTTACTCGCTATCAATGTAGGATCGGATGGACTTGGTCGATTGACTGAAATGTTTCGCTTAGCTGCGATGTCTAGCGGCTGGTACTCCGAACGTGGCCCCGCGCAGTTAAACTTGATCTTGGCGATGCTGGCGGGTTTCGTCCTTTCGGCGATTATAGGTCTTTACTGGGCGCGCAACACATCGGCCCCGGCAGCGTCATCTTTAGCTGTCTCATTCCTGCTGATTACCTTCGTCCTGATCAGGGCCGTTTCGCTGCACGCAGTGGATAAAATTGTTTTCGCGAGGATTGAAGGTGTGACACTCAGCTCCGTGAGCGAAGCTGGCGGTATCGTTGTCATCCTCGTGCTCATATTCTTGCGTCGGCAGCAACTGGGGCCTTCACAAAATCAAAGCCATCGCGGGGGTTGAGGACAGCGGCGACGCGCGTCG
>NZ_JADGRI010000319.1 GCF_017881085.1 Bradyrhizobium sp. | reverse complement strand
TTTCGCCGACCATGATCACGTCGGGGTCCTGGCGAACGAAGGCGCGCATCGCTGACGCAAAGGTGAGACCGATCGATGGCTTGACCTGCGACTGGTTGATGCCGGCGATTTCGTATTCGACGGGGTCTTCGATGGTCAGGATCTTGCGGGTCGGCTCGTTCAGGATCGAAAGCATGGTCGCAAGCGTCGTGGTCTTGCCGCTGCCGGTCGGCCCGGTCACCACGATCATGCCGTGCGGCAGCGCCAACAGACGGGTCATGATCTGTTCGTCGCGGGCGGCAAGCCCGAGCCTGCCCATTTCGAGCAAGCCGCGGTCGCGCGGCAACAGGCGGATCACCGCGCTCTCGCCCGCTTGCGTCGGCATGGTCGCGACGCGGACGTCGAGTTCGGAACGGCTGACGCGGACCCGCGCCGCGCCGTCCTGCGGCAGCCGCCGCTCGGCGATATTGAGGCCGGCGAGAATTTTCACCCGCGAGATCAGCGCCTGCGGCGGAATGCCCGATGGAGACGGCATGGCGCGCAGCAGGCCGTCGACGCGCATCCGCACCACGAGGCCGGTGCGAAACGGCTCGATGTGAATGTCGCTGGCGCGCAGCTCGACCGCGCGCTCGAGCAGATCGTTGAACGCGCGGACCACCGGCGCACCGCTGGCAAGATCGCGCAGGCTCTCGATATCGTCGTCGGATTGCTGGCTCGATCCTTTCGCGCCTTCGTCCGCATCGGCGCCTTCCGCTTCGGTGCGCTGGTCGAGCAGTGTCGTGATGTCCTCGAACGACGCTACCGCGACTTCGACCGGCACACCGAACACGATCTCGGCGGCGCGAATGGCCGCGGTATCCGAGGGGTCGGCCACTGCAAGCCGATAGCCGCCGCTCTGTGCGCGCATCGGGAAGATCGTGGACTCGCGCAGAAAGCGTCGCGAAAACCCGTCGAGGCAAGGCGTGGAAGCGAGCAGTTGCGGCAGGTTCAGCCTGATGACTCCCCAGTAGTCCGAGACCTCGTCGGCAAATTCCGCAGCGGACAGATCGGTGGCTTCCCACAATTCCCGAAGCGGCCGCGCGAGCGTGGAGCTGGCAGGGTGTTCGACGCGCGCGCGCGCCTTCGGCGGCAATGAATATTTTTCGAGAATATGCTGCCGGAAGGTCTCTGCGGAAAGGTCTCGCATCGAGCTCACAACGCCAACCCTGTGAATGGAAAGCAACGCGATCACGTGTTGCACGAAGCAATTGCTCCAGACCTATCCAGTAGCAAAAGCACAATCGCGACGCAAACTTTTGAGCGTCCGCACCATCGATGATTGGGAGCGTTTTCGATTTCGCGCCTGCGTTCAGGGCAGACCGGAACCCCTGTAATATTTCTGTCATGCTTCCTGCTTACAGCTTGCATCGTCGCAGCGGTGGTGGGCGTGTCTTGTTCAAGGTGGTCGATCCGCTTTCGCGCCAGCGTTCAGGGTTGACCGGAACGCTCGTAATATTTTTGTTATGCTTCCTGCTTACAGGATGCATCCTCACCGCCGATCAGGCGATGGAAGGCAATCCAAAGGATCCTCGCGCGCAGGGTATCGTCGACCAAGTCCGCTCGATCGATTTGCTGCCGCATCAGACTGCCGACGTCGGCAATGGTGGGATTGCGCGGCCGACGAGTTCGCGGCCTGCGGTCTATCTCAGCGACGGCACCACGCCGCCGGGCTCAACCGCGATCGAACGCGATGATACCGGTTCGGGCAGCGGCTATGACCTAAATTTCGAGAACGCGCCCGTCGCCACTGTGGCAAAGGTCATCCTCGGTGACGTACTTGGCGTCGGCTACGCCATCGATCCCCGCGTGCAGGGCACGGTGACGCTGGCGTCGGTTCGTCCGGTGGCGAAGGCGGACGCGCTTTACGTGCTTGAAAACGCCTTGCGGATGTCCGGCGTGGCGCTGGTGCGCGACCGCAGCGGCTACCGCCTGCTGCCGGCCAACGAAGCCGGCCCCGGCGGCATCGACCGCACGGCGTCGGCCGAAGCCGGCCAGGGCATCAGCGTGGTGCCGCTGCGCTATGTCTCGGCGCAGACCGTCTTCAAGCTGTTGGATGCATTCGGCGTCAAGGCCACCACGCTGCGACCGGATAACGGACGCAATACGCTGATCGTCACCGGCAGCGGCACCGACCGCGCTTCCGCCATCGACACCATCCTGAGCTTCGATGCCGACTGGATGCGGGGACAATCGGTCGGGATCTTCCCTGTGCACAACTCTTCGCCCGAGCCTGTGATTTCCGAGATCGAGAAGATCATGGATTCCGGCGAAGGCGGCCTCAGCCAGAACGTCGTCAAGTTCCAGCCGATGAGCCGGCTCAATGCCATTCTCGTGGTCAGCCAGAAGCCGGAATATCTCAAGCGCGCCCAGACCTGGATCGCGCGGCTCGACAAGTCCGACACCGAGGGGGTAAATCTGAAGGCCTATCCGTTGCGCTACGGCAACGCCAAGTCCGTCACTGCCCTGCTCAACGAGATGCTGATCGGTCGTAGTGCAGCGAGCGAAACCAGTCTCGACGGCGCATCGAGCCAAATTTCACCAGGCGCCGGCGTTTCGCTCTCCTCATCATCCTCATCCAGCAGCAGCCCGGTGGCCCAATTGAGCGCCATGCCGACAGCGGCCTCCGGCGCCACGCCGCCTGGCTCCGCCCCGCCGCTGAACGTCCGCGCCGCGCCTTCCACTTCCACCGGCAATGCCGGCGGACAGGACAATTCGTCGAGCAGCCTGCTCGGCTCCTCCGGCAAGCCCGGCAACGCCCTTCTGCAGAATGTCCGGATCACGGCTGACGTCACCAACAACGCGGTACTGGTCTATGCCAATCAGGAATCGCAGCGCGTCGTCGAACAGACCATCCACCAGATCGACCGGCCGCAGCGCCAGATCGCGATCGAGGCGACCATTGCCGAGGTGACGCTGAACGATCAGCTGAACTACGGCGTGCAGTACTTCCTCGCGAGCCAGAAAGGTTCGATCTCCAACACGATCCCTGGCGTCACTCCCAGTCCCGGCGGTACCACGGCCACCGGGACCACCGGGACCACGGTCATCGAGCCCGCCAGCAACGCCGTCAATGCCGCCGCCGGCGCGCTGCTCGGGCGCGTGCTTCCAGGTTTCAATCTGCTGGTCGGAGCGGAGAACTCACCTCGCGTTATTCTCGACGCGCTGCATAACATCACCGACGTCAAGGTTCTGTCCAATCCGTCGCTGGTCGTGCTCGACAACCAGGCGGCGACCTTGCAGGTCGGCGATCAGGTTCCGTTCTCGACCGGCACCGCGACGGTGCTGACCGCGAACAACACAGTGGTCAACACCATCGACTACAAGAACACCGGCATCATCCTTCGCGTGCTGCCGCGCGCCAATGCCAACGGCAACGTCGTGCTCGACATCGAACAGGAAATCTCAAGCGTGGCCGCCGGAAGCACGGGATCGCTGACGCCCACGATATCGCAGCGGCGCGTCAAGAGCTCGATTGCGATCGCGAGCGGCCAGACCGTGCTGCTCGCAGGGCTCATCAGCGAAACCGAGAACAAGCAGCGGCAGGGCATTCCACTGCTGGATTCGATACCTGGTGTCGGCGATGCTTTCTCGCATCAGACCAACTTGCGGTCGCGAACCGAATTGATCCTGTTCATCCGGCCGACAGTGATCAAGGATGCCGTCGATGCCCATGTCATCGCCGAGGAAATGCGCAGCAAGATGAACAGCCGGCTGGTCGGAACCAGCGTGCCGGTCGTGGTGGTCGATCCGCCGAAAGGCACGCGCTGAGCGCGCCTGTTCTGCTAGAGTGGGTAGCGGCTTTGCGCGCAGAAGACGCTCAATTGATCGGTCCGAACCATCTTCCCGCGGCTGGCCGAATTCCACCCGGCCGGAAAATGCTGCCGTGATCATTCGACCGGTCCGCCACGGAGCTCTCGGTCTCGCGCTGCTGGCGGCGGTGGCTGGCAGCCTTCTCGCCGCCCCCGGCCCCGATGGATTGTTTGGCGCGCTGCTGGCCGCCCTGATGCTGGCGATCGCCGTCATCGACTCCGGGCGCTATATCATCCCCAACGAATTGACCGGCGCCGCGGTGGTGCTGGCGTTGCTGCGCGCGGGCTTGGTCGGGCCGGAAGCGGGTTGGCATGCCGTGATCTGGGCAACCCTCAGGGCCGCCGCGGTCACCCTCCCCCTGCTCTTGCTGATGACCGGTTACCGGCGCTGGCGCGGCCGCGACGGGCTTGGGCTCGGCGATATCAAGCTTGCCGCGGTTGCAGGCGCCTGGCTCGGCTTCGTCACCATATTCGCGGCGATCGAACTCGCCGCGCTGTCGGCGCTCGCCGCTTACGCTGTCAACGCCTGGCTGCGCAAGCGGCCGCTGAAAGCGACCGCATTCCTGCCATTTGGAGCTTTCCTTGCGCCCGCGATCTGGATCGGCTGGCTGGCCGAGGCGCTATTGAGCTAGGCCCTACTGGTTTCCTGAACTCTCTTCACGCCAACCGGCATCTGCTTTTTTCGAAAGCGCTATCAGCGCTCGCGGCTCGGTGCCCATTCCAGCGCCCTTAAGCGCGCCTGCGCGAGCTCGCCGCGCGTCATCTTGGTGGTCACGGCATCGCGAATCCGTGCGCGCGCTTCCCGGGCGGCGCGCGGGGACGCGGCGGTGGAAAGATTGAGCCATTTGCTGGCCTCGACGATATCCCGCGGCACCCCGAAGCCCTTGTCGTAGAGCAGACCGAGGGAATATTGCGCGAGGCTATCGCCCTGTTCGGCGGCCCGGCGATACCACATCGCGGCTTCCGTATAGTTCTGCGGAACGCCGCGTCCGGTTTCAAACATGAAGCCGAGATAGGATTGCGCGGCAGGATTACCCTGCTCGGCCAGCGGGATGAAGATCCGCGACGCCGACACATAATCCTGCCGGCTAAAGGCGGAAGCACCCTGGCGGAATGACGCGGCTTCGGCGAGACCGGCAGCCGAGAGCAGCAGCGCCGCTACGCCAACGACAACGCAAAGAATTCTCTGCAAGCGCGCAACTGTCGACCAGGGTCTGCGCAAGGCTGATAGCGGATCGAGATTCGTAGTGCGGGCACTGCTCACGGTAATCCTTTATCCGTTTCGTCAATTGCGCACACACTAATACTGCAGGCCGAAAATATCCATAGCGGCCGGCCACGCGCCGACGCCACTTCATCCATTCGTTATGAACTCTCTTCCCGCGCAAAAAACTCGTCTAGTATGGTCGAACCGGAGTGGTCATGATCCCTGAGCCGGAATACCTGTTCGGGCTCGAACCAACCGCATCGTATCGCTGGAGTATCTTGAATGCCGTTCCCGCGCGCCTCGCAGGCTCTGACCCGCTTCACCGTGCTTGATCTCACCCGGGTCCGTTCCGGGCCGACCTGCGTGCGGCAGCTCGCAGATTGGGGCGCCAACGTCATCAAGGTCGACGCCCTGACGGAAGACGCCGGCGGCGAGCAGCCGGGCGGCCCGCGCCACGGTTCCGACTTTCAGAACCTGCACCGCAACAAGCGCGCGATGACGCTCAATCTGAAGGATCCAAAGGGGCTCGAAGTGTTCCGCCGGCTGGTGGAAAAGGCCGACGTCGTGGTCGAAAATTTTCGCCCGGATGTGAAAGCGCGCCTCGGCATCGACTACGATAGCCTACGCGAGATCAATCCGCGCCTCGTCTATGGCAGCATCTCTGGCTTCGGCCAGGACGGCCCCTATCACAAGCGTCCCGGCTTCGACCAGATCGCCCAGGGCATGGGAGGGCTGATGTCGATCACCGGCGCGCCGGGCGAAGGCCCGATGCGGGTCGGCATCCCCGTCGCCGACCTCACCGCCGGCCTGTTCTGCGCCATCGGAATTCTGACGGCGCTGTTGGAGCGCGACGTCTCCGGTGAAGGCCAGTGGGTGCAGACCTCGCTGCTGCAGGCGCAGATCTTCATGCTGGATTTCCAGGCCGCGCGCTGGCTGATGGAAAAGGAGGTCGCCAGGCAGGCCGGCAACAACCATCCGACCAGCATTCCGACCGGCGT
>NZ_JADGRI010000318.1 GCF_017881085.1 Bradyrhizobium sp. | reverse complement strand
CCGACACGCCCCAAGACTTGAAGAGGCCCCCATGCTGGACAAGAGCCCACGCCCCGCCGCCGTCAATGTGCCCAACGACCTCGCTGCGCACTGGATGCCGTTCACCGCCAACCGGGCCTTCAAGAAAAACCCGCGGCTGCTCGCCGGCGCCAAGGACATGCACTACATCACCGTCGACGGCCGCAAGATCATCGACGCCGCCGCAGGCATGTGGTGCTGCAATGCCGGCCATGGCCGCACCCAGATTTCGTCGGCGATCGCCAAGCAGGCCGAGGCTTTGGATTATGCGCCGCCGTTCCAGTTCGGGATTCCGCAAGCCTTCGAGCTCGCCAGCCGCATCGCCGATCTGGCGCCCGCCGGCCTCGATCACGTGTTCTTCTGCAATTCAGGATCGGAAGCCGCCGACACCGCGCTCAAGATCGCGCTGGCCTATCACCAGACCCAGGGTCAGGGCACCCGCAGCCGCCTGATCGGGCGGGAGCGCGGCTATCACGGCGTCGGCTTCGGCGGCACATCCGTGGGCGGCATCGTCAACAACCGCAAGATGTTCGGCACGCTGCTCGCCGGCGTCGATCATCTGCCCCACACCTATGACCGCGACAAGCAGGCCTTCACCAAGGGCGAGCCGGAATATGGCGCGCATTTCGCCGACGAGCTGGAGCGGCTGGTCAACCTGCACGGCGCCTCGACCATCGCCGCCGTCATCGTCGAGCCGATGGCGGGATCCACCGGCGTGCTGCCGCCGCCGAAGGGCTATCTCAAGCGGCTGCGCGAGATCACCCAGAAGCACGGCATTCTCCTGATTTTCGACGAGGTCATCACCGGTTACGGCCGGCTCGGCTTTGCCTTCGCCGCGGAGCGTTACGGCGTGCTGCCGGATATGCTGACCTTCGCCAAGGGCATCACCAACGGCGCCGCCCCGATGGGCGGCGTGCTGGTGCGCGACACCATCCACGACGCCTTCATGAGCGGCCCGGAGCACATGGTGGAACTGACGCACGGCTACACCTATTCGGCGCATCCCATCGCCTGCGCCGCGGCGCTGGCGACGCTCGATATCTACCGCGACGAAAAGCTGTTCGAGCGGGCCAACAAGCTCGAGCCGAAATTCGCCGATGCCGTGATGTCGCTGAAGGGCGAGCCGAATGTCGTGGATATCCGCACCATCGGCCTGACCGCCGGCATCGATCTCGCGCCGCGCGCGGACGCTCCCGGCAAGCGCGGCTTCGACGCGCTGAACAGCGCGTTCCACGACAACGATTTGATGCTGCGCATCGCCGGCGACACGCTGGCGCTGACGCCGCCTTTGATCGTCACCGAGGACCAGATCGGCGAGATCGTCGGCAAGGTCGCCAAGATCATCCGCGCTGTGGCGTAAGGATCTTCTCACCCCTCCCCCCGCAAGCGCGCGGGGCGAGGAGTAGATCTCTGCCGCCCACCCCCGCGGAACATTCGAAACCAATCCACGTTCAATCACGACAGCGACGGTCGGCGTCGCTGCCGTGGAGGAATGCCGGATATGCCTTCGCTGTCGAACAGCTTGCTTCGCACGGGGCTCGCGCTCAAACTCAGCCAGATCAAGCTGGCGACGCGGTCTTATCTGCGCGACCGTACCCGTCAGACTACGGATACGGCCGCCTCCTACGCCGTCGCCGCCGGGCTTTTTGCCGCCGCGGGCGTCTTTCTGATCGCGGCCTGCCTGGTCGGCACGTCGGCGCTGTTTCGCTGGATCGAGATCCGATACGGACTGTTTCCGGCCTTCGGCGCCATCGGCGCGTTGCTGGTGCTGATTGCGGCGATCTGTGCCGCCATGGCCGCCGCAAGATTGAAGCGCCCGCCACCGCAGTTTCCATCGCTGACCAGCCGCCTGCGCGTCGCCATCAAGACCAATCCGGTCAAGCCCGATCAGATCGAGGCCGCCAGGGACACCGCCGAAGCGATCCTGCTGGCGCCACCGGCGCCAGCTCCCCGGCACGACCGACGGCCGAGAGCCGCGTTCGGCAACGATCGGGACAACGCGAGCATTCGGGCCGGCCTGATCCTGACGGCGACCTTGCTGGGCTGGGCGGCGCTAAGACGACGGCAGGTACGTCGACCGGAAGCCTGATGTCCGACCAAAGGTCCCAGCATCGCGACAACCTGCTGCTGATCGCGGTCACCAGCATTCTGATATTGACCGCGCAGAACTGGTTTCAAACAAGCCCGCCGCGAGACGCGAATCCCGACCACGCGGGTTCCGGGGCGCGGCGCGACGGCGGCCGGCGCCAAGGATCGCAGTCCGGCCATGGATGGCATGCCAGCAATCCCCTGCGGATTCCATGGGCCGGCTGGAAGGACATCCTGTGGCGCACCTATGTCAGGACCGGCGAAGACCGATTGCTGGCCACAGCCGCCGGCGTGGTGTTCTTCGGCCTGCTCGCGATATTTCCGGCGGTCACGGCGCTGGTCTCCTGCTACGGTCTGTTCGCCAGCCCGTCGACCATCGGCGCCAATCTGCAGACACTGGCGTTGATGCTGCCGGAGGGCTCGTTCCAGATCGTGCAGGACCAGATCGCCCGCGTGCTCGACAAGGGCGATGCCGCTTTGGGGGCAACGTTCCTGTTCGGCCTCGCTTTCGCGATCTGGAGCGCCAACGCCGGGGTCAAGGCGGTGATCGACGCCCTCAACGTCGTCTACGAGGAGCGTGAGAAGCGCGGCTTCTTCCGGCTGAACCTGCTTTCGCTGGCCTTCACAACCGGCGGCATTGCGGCCCTCCTGTTGATGGTGGGAGCGGTGGTGGCGCTGCCGCTGGCATTCGATCATCTGGGTCTCGAACCGGACAGCGAGACCATTGTCGCGCTGGCACGATGGCCATTGCTTTTCGCGGTTCTGGTGGCTGCGCTCGGCTTGCTCTACCGGTTCGGGCCGAGCCGGCGGCCGGCGCGCTGGCGGTGGCTGAGCGTCGGCGCCGTGACCGCCGCCGTACTTTGGATCGCGGGCTCCGCGCTCCTGTCTCTGTATCTGTCGCACTTCGGCAATTATAACGCGACCTATGGCTCGCTGGGCGCGGCGATCGGGCTGATGATGTGGATGTGGATGTCGGCCATCATCGTGCTGTGCGGCGCCGAGCTGAACTCGGAAATCGAGCGCCAGACCGCGCTCGACACCACGGTCGGCCCTCCCAGGCCGCTCGGCGTCCGCGACGCCGTCATGGCCGGCACGCCGGGACCGGCGGTTCCGGACGTATCGAAAGAACACTAGGTTTTCGAATCAACATTAATGCTAAGGTTGCAGCGCTTGAGGAAGCGCTGGCGGGCTTGTGCGGTGCGCGCTCTTGCCAGGGGACAAGGGGATGAGGGCCTTCCGCGCAACATGATCCGCATTTCCACGATTTTCATCGCCATCTGCATGGTGCTGGTCGCAGCATCCCTCGGCCTGGTCCTTTATTCGGTGGCCGGCATCAGCGGAACGGAATCCGCGATCGTGGCGCTCACCGCGCTGACCTTCCTGATTCTCTACAACGCGGTATCGATGCGGCTGCGCGATCGCACCGACGTCGGCAGCCAGATCGCTGACCTGTCGCGCGGCACCGCCGACCTCGCCCGTCAGGTCGCCGAATTCGGCCGCCGCCTCGCCGCCGTCGAGGGCAAGGTGGTGTCGGCGAATTCCGCCGGCGCTGACCGCATCCAGGCCGTGGCCGGCGAAATCAACGAGCTGGGAGCGCTGGTCAAGCAGCTCGCAGTATCTGTCGCAAGCCATGACGACATGCTGGCGGCCAGCGCGGCCGCCGCAACTGCCGAGCCTGCCGGCAAGCCCGCCGACGAACGGCAAGCGGAGCTGCCGTTGTCGTCGGGAGGGGCGCGGAACGCCGCGGCGCCGCCCGCGGCCCGGGCTCCCGTCGTCGCCAGCGAGCCCGCGCCCTCCCGCGGCCACGCGCAAATCCTCGCCGCGGTGAAGAGCGCCGTCGAGGAGAACCGGGTCGAGATCTATCTGCAGCCGATGGTGACCCTGCCGCAGCGCAAGGTGCGCTTCTACGAAGCGGTAACCCGGCTGCGCGACGACAAGGACCAGCTTCTCGCCGCCGACGATTTCATCGCGGTCGCCGAATCCGCCGGACTGATCGGGCGGATCGACAATATGGTGATGCTGAAATGCGTGCAGGTGCTGCGCCGGCTGATGGTGCGCAACAAGGACGTCGGCGTGTTCTGCAACGTCGCCGCGGCGACGCTCGGCAATCCCACCATCTTCGCGCAATGCCTGGATTTTCTCGAAGCCAACCGCGCGCTGGCATCGTCCTTCGTGCTCGAGTTCAAGCAGGCGACGTTCCGCAATCTCGGCCCGACCGAGACCGAGCATCTCGCGGCGCTGGCGCAGCGCGGCTTCCGCTTCTCGATCGATCACGTCACCGATCTCAGGATCGAGCCGCGCGAACTCGCCGACCGCGGCGTCCGCTTCATCAAGGTGCCGGCCGCGCTGCTGCTCGATCCGCGGCAGAACACGGCGTCCGACATCCATCCTTCCGACCTTTCCGACCTGCTCGGCCGCTTCGGCATCGACCTGATCGCCGAGCGGATCGAAGGCGAGCGCGCGGTGGTCGATCTGCTCGACTACGATGTGCGGTTCGGCCAGGGATTTCTGTTTGCGCCGCCCCGGCCGTTGCGGCCCGAGGGCGCATCTGCTACCGGCGGGGCCGCTCCCACCAAGGCGCAGGAATCCAATGGCTCCGCCAAGTCCGTTTCCGTCGACAACCCGGCTATCGATCCCCCGCGGACGACCGGCAATGCCGCGTTGGCGCGGCGCGTCGCCGGACCGGGCTGACCGGCCGTCCCGGTCATGACATCACTGCGATTTGTCGAGAGACTGCGCGACCTGGTCGGCGGCGTGGAAGTCGTGCTCTCCGATATCTGGGGCGTGGTGCATAACGGGCTGGAGGCGTTTCCGGAGGCCTGCGAGGCGCTGCATCATTTCCGCAGCCAGGGCGGCACCGTGATCCTGATCACCAACGCGCCGCGTCCCGCCGATTCGGTGCAGCGGCAATTGCGCAAGCTCGGCGTTGCCGACGAGATTTATGACGCCATCGTCAGTTCGGGCGACCTGACCCGGCATTTCGTCGCCAGCCACCCCGGCCGAAAAATGTACTGGATCGGCCCGGAGCGCGACAGTTCGATCCACCGCGGCCTCGATCCCGTATTCGCGCCGCTGGAGCAGGCCGACTACATCGTCTGCACCGGTCTGTTCGACGACGAAACCGAATCGGCCGAGGACTATCGCGCGATGATGCTGCAGGCCCGCGAGCGCAAGCTGACGCTGATCTGCGCCAATCCCGACATCGTCGTCGAACGCGGCGACCGGCTGATCTACTGCGCCGGCGCGATCGCCGAACTCTATCGCGAGCTCGGCGGCGAGGTGATCTTCTACGGCAAGCCGCACCGGCCGATCTACGAGCGCGCCATCGAGCTCGCGGCCGAGCGCCAGAACCATCCGATCGCGCTCAACCGCGTGCTGGCGATCGGGGATTCCGTGCGGACGGATCTGGCGGGCGCGCACGGATTCGGCGTCGACTGCCTGTTCGTGACCCGCGGCATCCACGCCGAGGAATTCGAGGGAATCGATCAGCTCGATCCCGCTTCGCTAAAGGAATTGTTCGGCCACCCGCCGCGGGCGCTGACGCGGGAGCTGCGGTGGTAGGCTTGCTTCTCCCGGCGCCGGGACGACACCGAGGGGGCGCTAATCGCGTGCTCGCCTGAGAGGGCCTTACGCGCTCACCGCATCGAAGACCGCGTCGATCTTGGTCTTCAGCGTCGCGGCGTTGAACGGCTTGACGATATAGTTGTTCACGCCGGCCTTCTTGGCGGCGATCACGTTCTCGGTCTTGGATTCCGCCGTGATCATGATGAACGGCGTGGTGGCGAGATTGGGATCGGCCCGGACCTCCCGGAGCAGGTCGTAGCCGGTCATCGGCTCCATGTTCCAGTCGGAGATCACCAGCCCGTATTTCTTGCCGCGCATCTTGTTCAGCGCCGCCGATCCGTCGCTGGCGTCGTCGATATTCTCGAAGCC
>NZ_JADGRI010000317.1 GCF_017881085.1 Bradyrhizobium sp. | reverse complement strand
TACGCAAAGGGCCGGCTGATCTTCAACCTCGGCCACGGCATCCAGCCGGAAACCCCGATCGCGCATGTCGAGCAGATGCTGAAGCGGGTGCGCGCGTACCAGGGCTGAGGCGCTACACCGGCCGGCTGCGTTCGATGATCGCGGCCGCGCCCTTGGCCAAGAGTTCGAGCCCGACCGCACGGCCGAGTTCGCGCGGTCGGTCGGCGGGGCCGGAGCGCGAGACCTCGATGAACAGGCCGCCGGCTTCGTCGAGCACCGAAGCGGTCAGCGACATCTGCGCGCCGTCGATCGAGGAAAATCCCGCGATCGGCGAATTGCAATGACCGTTGAGGACCCACAGCACTTCGCGCTCGGCGTCGGCGCTTTGGTGCGCGGCTGCGTCGTCGATGGCGGACAGGATGCGGCGGGTCTGCCAGTCCTGCGCCGCACATTCCACCGCAACGATGCCTTGCCCAACCGCCGGCAGCATTTCCGGAATCGAAAATTCATAGGCGATGCGATCGGCGAAGCCGACACGCTGCAGCCCGGAACGCGCCATGATCAGCGCGTCCGCGGGTCCGACCGCGCCGCCGCCGGGAAGGCGCTGCATCTCCAGGCTATCGAGCTTGCGGACGCGGGTGTCGGCGGCGCCGCGATAGTGAATCACGTCGACCTCCGGAAACAACCGCCGCGCATAGGCTGCGCGCCGCACCGCGTTGGTGCCAATCTTGAAGCCCTTTCCGCGGGATCGCCTGAGATCGTCGACCAAAACGCCAGCGCGCAGCACCAGGACATCGCCGGGCGGATCGCGCGACAGTGTCGCGCCGATCACGAGCCCCGGAGTGTCCTCATTGCCCGGCATGTCCTTCAGCGAATGCATCGCGGCCTGCAACTCGCCG
The DNA here is from genome assembly GCF_017881085.1 of Bradyrhizobium sp. Taxonomy (GTDB): domain Bacteria; phylum Pseudomonadota; class Alphaproteobacteria; order Rhizobiales; family Xanthobacteraceae; genus Bradyrhizobium. The sequence continues at coordinate 5,168 of NZ_JADGRI010000317.1, read as the reverse complement.
GAAACGACCGCCTTGCGGATTTCGGCAACGAACGCGCCGCCCTTGCCGCCATGCTGCAGCAGCTTGCTGGTCTGATCGGAATCGCCTGATGTTTCGAACTTGACGATCTCGACCTCGAGACCGGGAACGGCCGCAGTGAGCCGCCGTGCAATTTCCTCGGTCTGGGCCAGCGCCATGACGCTCTTGCGCGTGCCGATCCTGATGCGAATTGCCGCCATTCACTTTCCCTTCGACGTCGCGCTACCGCGCATCCTGTAAAATCATGTCGGAGGCCTTCTCCGCGATCATGATGGTGGGCGCGTTGGTATTGCCCGACATCAGGTCCGGCATGATCGAGGCATCGACCACGCGCAGACCCTCGATGCCGCGAACCCGCAGGCGCTGGTCGACCACCGCCAGCGGATCGCTGCCCATCCGGCAGGTCGATGTCGGATGATAGACGGTGCTGCCGGTGCGGCGGCAGTACGCCAGCAACTCTTCGTCGCTTACGACCTTCGGTCCGGGATCGACCTCTTCAAGAGTGTAAGGTTTGAGCGCGGGCGCGGCCAGGATCTTGCGCAGGATTCGGATGCCTTCGATGAACGCGGCGCGATCGGTTTCGGTCGCAAGATAATTGATCCGAATCTCCGGCGGCACCGTCGGATCGGCGCTCTTGATGCGCAGCGAGCCGCGGCTTTCGGGACGCAACTGGCAGACGGAGGCGCTGAACCCTGAAAACGAATGCAGCTTCTCGCCCATCCTGTCGGTGGAGAACGGCAGGAAATGGATCTGGATATCCGGCGTCGCCAGCCGCGGATTGGTCTTGAAGAACGCGCCCGACGTGCCGGCAGCGATCGTCAGCGGCCCCTTGCGAAGTGCGGCGTATTGCAGGCCGGCCATGACCCGGCGGACCGGATGATTGACGATATCATTGAGCGTGACACGCTGCGCGCACCGCGTGATGAGCCGTACCTGCATGTGATCCTGCAGATCGCTGCCGACACCGGGCGCGTCGAGCACGACCTCGATACCGTGCTGCCTCAACAGCTCAGCCGGCCCGATGCCGGAGAGCTGCAGCAATTGCGGCGAGTTATACGCGCCGCTGGAGACCAGAATCTCCTTGCGCGCCCGCGCGGTGCGCAGCCGGCCGCCCTGCTTGAATTCGACGGCGCGCGCCCGGCGTCCCTCCAGGAGGATGCGCTGGGCCAGCGCGTCGGTCTCCACGTACAGATTGCCGCGATTCTTGGCCGGCCGAAGATAGGAAAACGCGGTGCTCGCCCGCCGGCCGCGCCGGGTCGTGGTCTGGAAGAAGCCAGCCCCTTCCTGCGTCGCCCCGTTGAAGTCGGGATTGGCAGGAATACCTGTTTCCGTCGCGGCCACAACAAAGGCTTCCGACAGCGGATCGGCATGCCGCCAGTCCGACACCGGCAGCGGACCGCCGGTGCCGTGATATTTGTCGGCGCCGCGCTGCTGGTTCTCCGCCTTCTTGAAATAGGGCAGCACGTCGTCATAACCCCAGCCGGCATTGCCGCGCTGGCGCCAGCGATCATAGTCCTCGTGCTGGCCGCGGACGTACAACAGGCCGTTGATCGAACTTGATCCCCCCAGCACCTTGCCGCGCGGCTGAAACACCTGCCGGCCGTTCAGCTCCGGCTCGGGTTCGGTCTGGTACATCCAGTTGACGGTCTTCTCCTTGAACAGCTTGCCGTAGCCGAGCGGAACGTGGATCCAGAGGTTGGTGTCCCGCGGGCCGGCCTCGAGCAGCAGCACCGAATGCCTTCCGTCCGCGCTGAGACGATTGGCGAGCACGCATCCGGCCGAACCCGCGCCGACCACGACGTAATCGAATTCCAGAACGTCAACGAATCGGTTGGCCGCGGATGGAGTTTTTTCGTTCATTCTGGTACGGTCCGGCCTCGACGCTACCTGCAGGAAAACACCGCTAGAGAGGCGATTGAGCTTATCCCGCCAACGCTGTCAACTTGGCGATTGTATTCATGTTGCGGGCAGTGCCGTCGGCTACCGCCGGGATCCGGAGCTTCGATTTGCCGATACCGTCGCGGTAGTGGACGTAAACCTCCCGCTTGCCGAGCCGGACCTCTTCCCCGGCCTGGCCGGTGATTTCCGCGAGGGCGGTCGTGGGGGGCCGCTTGTTCAAGAAGATCGCTACCGTGCGATTGGGCGCGGCCTCCGGAAAAGGGTTGCCCTTCAGGACCGCGGCCAGCTCGGCGGCGGTTCGAACCAGAACCCCGACGGGCTTGCCGGCAAAGGCCTTCAGGCAGGCCTCGAGAGCCGCCTTGATCTCGGCTTCGGATTTCCCGCTTCTGAAAACCACATTGCCGCTGGCAATGAAGGTCCTGACCTCGGAAAATCCGGCGGCCTCGCACATGGCCTGCAGTTCGCGCATCGGAAGCTTGCCGCTCGCGCCGACGTTCACGGCCCGCAACAGCGCGACGAAGGTGGTCAATTCGGGTCTCGCCATTCGAGCAAGGGCTTTTCTTTCTAACAGGGTCTGGGCCGGCCGCCCGCCAGATCAGGCGCTCTGCGAACGACCGACCCCGGTCACCCTATGAAGAGGTCCCGCTGCGCCGATGGTGTATTCCCGCGATTTCCGACCGCCGGCGTGCGCGCCTGAAAGGGCGCGTCGACGGCGCTCGCGTCACCTCGCCGAGGCTGATTGTTCGGCTGGTTTGCCGAAAACCCGGCGACAGCCATCACTCAGGCTAGCCCGCTGCTTGCGCATGCAGGCGGTGATACGCTCCACGCTCGGAATTTCCGACGCACAAAGCCGAAACACATCGCCGGTGCAAAGCCGGCGCTGATCGTCTTCCGTGAAGGCGTGACCGTTTGCCGGCAGCATTGCCAGACAAAACGCCAAACCCGATACGATCCTGAAATGACGAAATGCTGACAGATCAGCTGGCATGGTGTCCCCCGGATTGACCGGCGTTGCGGTCGTCCACCAGACGGTTGGCCGCCTTGGAATCATCTGTCGATGGTATCGACGCGCACGCCGATGCTTCAAGATTTTCAACCTCCAGTGCACCGAAATCTTTTGTCGGCGTTTCGCAATCATCGTTCCCTTGATGGAACTTGCGGCCTTTGCCTCAGCGGTCTCGTGGTGAATCCCTGCAGCCGACGCGATCGGCCATGGATCCCGGCACACCGGACCAGCGCGAATATCGTCGAGCCAGTCGCTGTCCGGCTGAGCCACGTCGCGTCGGCGCTTCCCAGAGGCCTCCAGCGCCTTGCGCTCGTCGCGATAATGAGAGAAGAAATGACACCTTCAGCCAAGCTATTGGCCGCGAAACCCCGGCAGTACATGAAACCACTATTCGCCATTTTGCTCTCATTGGCGCTGCTTTTCAGCGGCTTGGCTGCCGCAGAATCGGCACCTGCCGAGTCGATCTCCGGCTTTCGTCTGAAGCACGGCGAAGGACGTGTCGCCATGGACGCCACGCTCAACCGGATTGCGCTGGAACAGGCGAAGGCGATGGCCGCAAGGGATACGCTCGACCACGACGTGCTCGGATCTTTCAGTTCGCGGATCGCACCGGCGAAAGCCGGGCGGGCTGCGGAAAATATTGCGTATGGCTATGACAGTTTCGAAAAGACGCTCGATCAATGGATCGCGTCAGCGGGACATCGAAAAAATCTCCTGCTCCCCAAGGCCTCCCGCGTCGGCGTCGCCAGCGCAAGAAGTGCCACCTCTCATCGCACGTATTGGGCCATGGAGATCGCCGGCGATTATGAGACGCGGCCGATAGCCGAGGGCAAGAGGACGCCGCCGGTAGCCAAGAGAAAAACGTCTGCTCAACCGTGCCGGGTAAAACTTCTCGGCTTATGCTTTTGATCCGCCGCCTGTGATGCGAGGCTTCCGGCCAATACATCCCGTTCGCGGCAACGATGGCGGCCCGCGTCGCCGCGAACGACCCGCGTCCCTCCGTCCCGGAACGCTATCCGGTGCCGGCATGCCAACCGCACACGCGGCCTAACTATCACTACCATCGAGTCGTTGATCGTGATCAGGATGGAGACGATCACGGTTCTCGCCAGGCCATAGCGGTCTGTTGCAATGATCGCGGTGGCGAGCCCGGTTCGCCACCGCGACTACGTGAGCGCCTGCGGCCCCCGGCCTATAGCCCCCTGATCGAGCCCGCCTCGATCAGAAGCCGATTGAAACGCCGGGCCTCGGCGCCCCCGGTGCAGCCATAGAACACGCCGCCGCAGCGTTGCAGGATCTTCTTCTGTTCCGAAAAGCTCGGACCGAGCGGCACGCCCGCGGCCTCCTGTACGACCAACGGCAAATACGGCGCGTCGAGCGTGTCGAGCGCCGAGGACAGATCGGCCGGCGTGAAATTCACCGCATCGATGGCGTAATAGGTGGTCAGATAGCGCCGGTCAGAGGCTTCCAGCCGGTGCGCCAACGCCGCCTTGTCGAGCAAGGGATCGATGATGCGGGGGCCGAACTGCGGTTGGTGATCGCCATAGCGCACGATCAGGAAAGAATCAGCCGGAAATTCCTGCGCCAGCCGCTGCAGCAATCTCCTGTAATCACGTGCCGTCATTCCCTGCCGGCGAATGTACTCATCGATGTCAGGCGCGTTGCCGGGAGCGCGCCAGTCCGGCGTCAGTTCGGGGCGCAGCCGCGTGTCCCAGGGGAAATGATTGGCCACGGTGTAAACGTAGAAGAACAGCGGCCCGTCGCCGCGTTCATGTTCGATAATCTTGATGGCGCTGTCGAAATAGAAACTGTCAGCTTCGAAGTCTCGCGTGCCGAGGTCGAGCATGTCCAGATAGCGCGCGATGCCGGCGGTCATCTGGAAAGCCCGGGAACCGAGAAATGCGCCATAGAACGGATAGAGGCTGAAGGTCTTGTAGCCGCATCGGCTCAACGAGTGCGGCAGCCCCCGCCTGACGTGACCGCCGGCGATCCTGGTCACGGAACTGGCAAAACGTCCGTAGGAGCGGGCCGAGAGGCCGGTGAGCACGTTGTATTCGGTAAACCAGCTTGGTCCGCCCACGCCCTCGACCACGAGTTTGCGCGCTTTGCCGTCGAACGACTTGAAATGACCGTAATAGCCGGGCGGCACCTTTATTCCGGGCGCGGCCGTGATGTCGAAACTGGACTCATCGTGCAACAGGATGATGTGCGGCAGTTTGCGTGATGGATGGCAGGAAACCGGCGC